>JBFZCW010000320.1:0-7667 GCA_041307765.1 Chromatiaceae bacterium | reverse complement strand
GAGGACGCCGGTCACGACGGCGAGGGTCGCCACCTCGCCGATACTCAGGGTCCAATCGATCGCGACCATGGCCTTGCCCCGCGAGCGGACTACGCTTCCCCTGAACCGCGCACATTGAACTAGACCTTCCAGCGTTTGGTGCCCTTTCGCGGGTTTGCCGTCAGCTCCAGGGTGCCGACCTCGGTGACTGCGGCCTGCAGGCGCACGGGGACGATATCCCCGGCCTGATAGTGCGCCCCGGTGGGCAGCTCGGCCTGAAGCTCCTCGAGCTCCTCCAGCTCGTCTGAGGTCCATTCCTCGATCAGGGTTCCGACCCGGTCCTCCCGGCGTACCGAGGATCCGAAGAAGCGGAAGCGCACCGGCTCGCCCACAACCAGCCCGAACTCCTGAGGGGCAATCTCGGGGTCGGACCCCTCCTCCATGCCGAACGGGGCCAGACAGAGGGCCTGCAGCGGGGGCTCGACACCGGGGACCGCCGGCATGGAGCTCTCGATCCCGACATAGTAGGACTGGGCCGTGCCGCCTCGGATGCGCACCCCGCCCACCCGGCGGACATAGCCGTAGTAGGCGGCACCCCTGGCCACCGCCAGGTCCAGGTCCGGCGCCCCGAGCAGGCGGGCGCTGGCGCCGCCCTCCGCGTGCAGCCACTGCTCGATGATCTGCATGACCCGGTCGCGCAGGACCTCGGCCTTGAAAACGCCCCCGTTGAAGAGGACCGCCGTCGGGTGCAGGAAGGTCCGGCCCTCCCCCTGGGGGACGAAGCCCTCCAACGTCTCCGTGGCCGCCGTCTGTCGGCCGAGGAAGGCCGCCAGGTGCCGTGTCACCGCCGGATCCTGGGCGAACGGCAGGCCGAGCTTGGTTAGGGCTGTGCGTGCCCTGCCCGCCGGGCGGGCGCTGGCCGGGACCTCGGGGAAGAACCCATCGATCAGGGTCCGAGTAACCTCGTCGCGAGTGAGTTCCGTGCGGACGCTCCCGCCGACGAGCTTCGCGCCCCGGCTCGGGACCACCACCGGGACCACGTCCAGATCGGGCTCGCTCAGGATACGCTCCTTGGCGTGGCGGCAGCCGTGGGTCAGGGCCTGAATCTGCCAGCGGTCCAACTCCACCCCGATCTGGCCGAGCCTACCCTTGACGACGTGGGCTAGTGCCAGGTCCATGTTGTCGCCGCCGAGCAGGATGTGCTCCCCCACGGCGACGCGCGTCAGTTCCAGGGCGCCCTCGCGCTCGGTGACAGCGATGAGCGAAAGGTCCGTGGTGCCGCCGCCCACGTCCACCACCAGGATAATGTCCCCCACCCGAACCTGCTTGCGCCAGCTCCCGCGGCTGTCGTTGACCCAGTTGTAGAGGGCGGCCTGCGGCTCCTCTAGGAGGACCAGATTCTCGATCCCCAGGGCGCGCGCCGCATCCGCGGTCAGCTCCCGGGCGGCCGGGTCGAAGGAGGCAGGAACCGTGACCGTGACCTCTTGGTCTGCGAGGTCGGCGTAGGGGTGCAGCCCGTTCCAGGCATCGCGCAGGTGGCGTAGATACTGGGTGCTCGCCTCTAGGGGCGAGACCTGAGGGACCTCCTCGGGAACCCCGGCGGGAAGTATGGGGGCGCGGCGATCCACGTCCGGGTGGCAGAGCCAGCTCTTGGCGCTCGACACCAGGCGGATGGGGGTGTTGGCCCCGAGGCTACGTGCCAGTTCCCCGACGATACGCCCCGGGTCCGAGTCCCATGGCAGGCGCAGGTCCCCGGGCTTTAGCTCCTCAGGGTGGGGCAGGTAGAGAAAGGACGGGAGCATGGGGCGCTCCTCCACTGCACCTGGGCCGGTCAACTGGGGGATCTCCATTAGTCCTTGTACCACCTCCTCTCCCTGACTCTGCTCCAGGTCCACGTAGGACAGGGCGCAGTGGGTGGTCCCCAAGTCGATACCCACCGCGAAACGCCGAGTGCTCATAGCTCGACCTCCGCCGTTGTCAGGATCTTGAGATCGTGCCCCGCTGCGACCTGGGGCAGGCGCACCTGGGTGGCCCGCCAGCCGCGATGGATGAGGGTGCCGGTGAAGGGGGCCTCACCCACCACGTTACCGGTGAGCCGCACCATGGAAGCATCGAAGCCGGGCCCCAGGGTCACCTGGGCGCCCTCAGGCTCTTCACGAACTGGGCGGATCGAGAGGTACTCCTCCAGGGTCTGGCGGCACCCCTGGTGGACCAGCCGCGCGGCAGCCCCGACCTCCTGATCGGAGAAGGCGGTGATGTCCTCCTGCAGGAAGTCGATCAGCCGCCCGTTCTGCTGCATCAGCGAGAGGAGTTGCAGAGCCGACTGGGGCTCTGTGGCGGCTGGCGGCGAGTACGGCTGTGCGGGCACCTTGCGCGGCGAGCGCTTGGCTTTGGGACGCGGCGCCTCGGGCTCGACCCCGACCTCCGCTGCCGGCGTGCCTCGGCCGATCAGGCGGCGCAGGGACGCGACGGCGCCCGTGAGCCGGTCGAAAAAGGACGGTTTGGAATCGGACATAGGGGCCCCCTGGGTGTTTGCGCCGGACAGGCCACGGCCTCGTCCTGCCGGCGTCTCAGCGGCTGTGGCGCGCATGTTAGCGCGGGTCGCGAACAAAGGCGCGTCTGGTGCAAGCACGCCAGGCCCGCGCCGACCCAGGGCGCGTGCCATAATTCAGGTCCCGGGGACACAGGTCCTGAGGCCAAAGGGGTCAGTATCCATGTCGAACACTCAGACCCCGGTCGGCCGTCCGCCCACGGAGGTGCCCGCGGCCTGCGCGGGACCGATGACCCCCACAGCCGCTGAGCGCCAGGAGATGATCAGCGTGGCGGCCTACTATCGGGCAGAGCGCCGGGGCTTCGCCCCGGGCGGGGCCGAGCAGGATTGGCTCCAGGCGGAGGTCGAGATCGACCAACTGATCGCCGCCATCACCCGCCACGGCATTACCCGCGAGGCGTACGAGCGCGCCGGGCTGCGCCATGCCCTGCGGCTCTGGGTGGAATGATGGGCATGGCTGGGAGAGCTGGTCGGGAGCGCGCCAGGGGCCCCTCAGGCCTGTGACGAGCCGGCGAGGGGCGTCGGGCGAAAAACGAAAAGGGCCTGCATCCAAAGAATGCAAGCCCTTATTTCACTTGGCGCTCCCTAGGGGATTTGAACCCCTGTTACCGACGTGAGAGGCCAGCGTCCTAACCACTAGACGAAGGGAGCGGATCGAAACCGAGAAAGCCGGTATTATACGCAGATGCCACCAACCCTCAAGCAGCGCATCGCATCGTTCGCCCAACGCCTCTTCGGGGTGGACGATCCCGGCGCCGCACCGCCCCCTGTCTCCGCTCCCCCTGAGGTGCCCCCCAAGGAAGGAGATCTTGTCCCGGCCGAACGGCCACCACGCAGCGATCCTGACCCTGACCCCGCCCCCCGCCGCAAGGCCCGGCCCCGTCGAGCGGCGAAGATCACGACCGGCGCTCCACCGGGACCGGCCGGTCCGAGGGTCGTTCCCCGGTCCGAGCACAACATCTCCCGGGCCAACATCAGCCCGAACGCCCTGAAGGTCCTGTATCGTCTGCGCCAGGCCGGGTACCAGGCCCATCTGGTGGGCGGCGGGGTCCGCGACCTCCTCCTCGGGCGCGAGCCCAAGGACTTCGACGTGGCCACCGATGCCGAGCCCGAGGAAGTGCGCGGGGTCTTTCGCAACTGCCGTCTGATCGGGCGGCGTTTCCGCCTCGCCCATGTCCACTTTGGGCCCGAGATCATCGAGGTGGCGACCTTCCGCGGCCTCAACCCGGACGTTGCGGAGGCCGACCGCCGGGTAGAGAACGGGCTGATCGTGCGCGACAACGCCTATGGGACCATCGAGGAGGACGCCCTGCGGCGGGACTTCACGGTCAACGCCCTCTACTATGACATCGCCGACTTCTCCGTCCTCGACTATACCAACGGCCTCGAAGACCTGCGCACCGGACGGCTGCGCCTCATTGGGGACGACCCGCAGCGGCGTTACCGCGAGGACCCGGTGCGGATGCTGCGGGCGGTGCGTTTCGCCTGCAAGCTCGGCTTTGCCATCGACGCCGGCTGCGAGCAGCCCCTGCGTGAGCTGGGCCACCTGCTACAGGACATCGCCGCCGCCCGACTCTTCGACGAGCTCCTCAAACTCTTCCAGGCCGGGTTCGGGCTCGATGCCTTCGAGAAGCTGCGCCACTACGGCCTCTTCGGCCACCTCTTCCCGGACACCGAGGACTGCCTGGCCCGCGAGGAGCACGACTTCCCGATCACCTTCGTCTCCCGCGGACTGGCCAACACGGATGCGCGCATCGCGCAGGACCAGCCGGTGACCCCGGCCTTCTTGTTCGCCGTGCTGCTCTGGGAGCCCGTGCGCCAGCGCTACCAGGAGTTCCTGGACCGCGGACGCGAACCCATCGAGGCGATGATCCTCGCCGGGAGCGAGGTCGCCACTCGCCAGCAGTCGCGGGTGGCCATCCCCAAGCGGTTCTCGTTGCCGATGCGCGAGATCTGGGAGATGCAGCCGCGCCTGGAACAGCGCCAGGGGACCCGGCCCCATCGGTTGCTTGGCCACCCGCGCCTGCGCGCCGCCTACGACTTCCTGCTCCTGCGCGCCGCGGCCGGCGAGGCCGACCCGGAGCTGGCCGACTGGTGGACCAGGTTCCAGGAGGGCAGCACCCATGAGCGCACGCGCATGACCGATACCGGTACCAAGCGTCGGCGGCGGCGCAGGCGGCCGCAGGGAGAGGCGGCGGCCGCGGTAGGGACTCTGGATGGCGACTGAGGGGCCTCGGCCTCGTCCCACCCAGGTTGCCTACGTCGGGCTCGGCAGCAACCTCGGCGACCCGCAGCATCAGGTCCGCCAGGGCCTGGCGTTCCTCGACCGCCTGCCCGGGACACGCCTGCTCGCAGCCTCCGCGCTGTACGTCACGGCCCCCGTCGGTCCCCAAGACCAACCCGACTACGTGAACGCCGCGGCCCGCCTGGAGACGCGCCTGTCCCCCCTGGATCTGCTCGCCGCCTTGCTCGCCATCGAGGCCGCGCAGGGTCGCCACCGCGACGGAACACGCTGGGGGCCGCGTATCCTGGACCTGGACCTGCTCCTGCATGGCGAAGTGGAGGTAGATCTCCCAGGGCTGCGGCTGCCCCACCCGGAAATCGGCCGCCGGGCGTTCGTCCTTATCCCATTGGCAGACGTGGCGCCGATCGGACTGCCCATCCCCGGCCAGGGAACCCTAGGACAGCTACTCCGCGTCTGCCCGGACGCCGGTGTGACCCGCCTCCCCGGACCCACCACGGCTTGTGGGCCGGCTGCTGGGCTGGCAAGATCCTGAGACAAGCGGCCAGCTACCGTCGTCCAGCAGTCAGCGCAGGGCCGTCATCTCTGCCGTTATCTCTCAGGCGTTGAATCCGGTTCGGCCTGATGCGCGCGGACCGAACGCCAAGGGTTGGGCACGACAGCCGGCAGTCGAGCGTTGGCGCCTGGTGAGCCGTGCCCATCGGTCCTACCCTTACGTCTCCAGCCCCGACCGCGGAGCCCCACATGCCTCAGGTCACCGTGTCCACCCTAGCCGCCATGAAGGGGCGCCGGGAGCCCATTGCCTGCCTCACCTGCTATGACGCCAGCTTCGCGAGGCTCTTGGAGCGCGCCGGGGTGGAGGTGCTTCTGGTCGGGGACTCCCTCGGGATGGTCCTGCAGGGCCACAAGACCACCTTGCCTGTGACCCTGGACCAGATGGTCTACCACTGCGCCTGTGTCGCTCGGCGCCGTGGGCGCGCCCTGCTGATCGGCGACATGCCCTTCCTGACCTACGCGACCCTCGACCGCGCCTTGGACGCGGCGGGCCACCTGATGCAACAGGGTGGTGTCCATATGGTGAAGATCGAAGGTGGCTCGGCCATGGTGGACACGGTCGCTGCGCTCACCGCCCAAGGTGTCCCAGTGTGCGGGCACTTGGGGCTCCTGCCCCAATCGGTGCATAAGCTCGGCGGCTACCGCTTCCAGGGGCGCGATGCGGCCTCTGCCCAAACCATCCGGGACGATGCCATCGCCCTCCAGGCAGCCGGGGCCGGCCTCTTGGTCCTGGAATGCGTCCCCGCAGCCCTGGCGGCGGAGGTCGCCCAGGCGCTGACCATCCCGGTGATCGGCATTGGGGCCGGCGCCGGCTGCGACGGCCAGGTCCTGGTCCTGTACGACATGCTCGGGGTAAACCCCGACCGCCCGCCCAGCTTCAGCACGGACTTTCTGCAGGACCGCGACGACGGCATCGCGGGGGCCGTTGCGGCCTATGTCAAGGCGGTCAAGGCCCGCACCTTCCCGGGATCGGAACAAACCGCAGCCTAAGGGCTGGCGCGGGACCTGCCTGGCAGCTGCCAGGGATAGGGAATAGCGTCGAGACCTAGGTCCCAAACCACCCAAGACCCAAAACGGAGTGCCGCACCATGGAGCTCATCCAAGATCTGAACATATTGAGGCGGCGCGTGCGCGCCTGGCGCCAGGCCGGCGACCAGATCGCACTGGTCCCAACCATGGGCAATCTCCATCGCGGTCACCTGCGATTGGTTCAGGAGGCCCGCGCCTACGCCCAACGGACCGTCGTCAGCATCTTCGTCAACCCCCTGCAGTTCGGACCCCAGGAGGACTTCGCAGCCTACCCCCGGACCCTGGAGCGCGACCGCGAGTTGCTGGAGATAGAGGGGACGGATCTCCTGTTTGCCCCCAGTGTCAGCACCGTCTACCCCAGGACCCCCGAGGAGCAGACGCGGGTGGAGGTTCCTGGACTCTCCGACATCCTGTGCGGTGCCAGGCGCCCCGGGCACTTCGTCGGGGTCGCAACCGTGGTGTGCAAGCTCTTCAACATGGTCCAGCCCGACCTGGCGGCGTTTGGGGAAAAGGATTTCCAGCAGCTGCTGGTGATCCGCCGCATGACCGAGGACCTCTGCCTGCCGGTGGGCATACTGGGCGTCCCGACGGTCCGCGAGGCCGACGGCCTGGCGCTGAGCTCGCGCAACAGTTACCTGCTCCCGGAGGAGCGCGCCCAAGCCCCGGCGGTTCGGCGTGCCCTCGGGCACGCCGCCGATCGGCTGCGGGCAGGCCTGGGGTTAGCCGAGGCAGAACAGAGGGCGGAGCAGGAGCTGCAAGAGGCGGGGCTGCGACCCGATTACGTCAGCGTGCGCCGCGCCGCGGATCTGGCCCAACCCGAGCCAACGGACACCGACCTCGTGGTGCTGGCGGCGGCGTGGCTGGGCAGGGCGCGTCTGATCGACAACCTGCGCGTTTCCCGCCCCGCCTGACGGTTATCAGTGCGGGCCACAAGGACATCCGAAGACTGGCCGGCGGGATAAGGACGCCCAGAGCCCCACCGTCAGGAATGTTGGTGGCCACTTCCCATGGAGCCTCACCCACGGGGCCGCGGGGCTCTAACACAAGCTCCGGGCCCTGCCCGCACAACCGTCCGGCGCCAGCCGCCCCGCCTGGAGCCACAGCCCCGGGTCGGCGCTGGCCCATTGTGCACCGCAACAACGGACTTGCGCGCCTGCTGCGCTTTTCTGCAATAATGCGGCCCATTTGGGGAGTCCAGACCTTGGACCCAGGGTCCACCCGAGGAGGTTGGCAATGCAACTCACATTGCTCAAGTGCAAGCTGCATCGCGCTTGCGTGACCCATTCCGAGCTGGAGTACGAGGGCTCGTGC
>JBFZCW010000319.1:0-3792 GCA_041307765.1 Chromatiaceae bacterium | reverse complement strand
ACGGTGCAAGGTCGAGCTGAGCAATTGGCGGCGGGTGGTCGATCTGGTCCGCGGGCGATCCGTCGATCTTGGGGTGGCCGAGATCAGTACCCTGGATACCGCCCTGGACTTGCAGGTCGAGGCCATCGGAACGTACGCCCTGGTCGTCTATTGCCGCCGCGGCCACCCGTTGCTCGCATCCGCGACGGTGTCGAAGGCAGACCTCGATGCCTTCCCCTTGGTCTCCGTCCGAATCCCGCCCCGCGGGGCCGGCCTGATCCCAGGCAAGGCCGATCTGGATGAGGGCACCGGCGACTTGATTCCCCATGTCGAAGTGGACGAGTTGACGACCGCCCGATCGCTGATTCTGGGGAGCGATGCCTTCGGTTTCGCAGCCCCGGTACAGATCGAGCCCTGGCTGCGCGGTGGGGACTTGGCCGTCCTGCCCTTCCGGCCGCCCTGGCTCAAGCTGGACTACGGATTCATCTATCTGAGAAACCGGTTGCCGACACCGGCCGCGGTGCGGTTCATGGCGGCCGTCCGGGAGATCGAGGCCGACCTGAGCATCCACAACCGCCAATTGATGGACGAGCTTTTGCCGCAATCTCCCGATCCCGGCCTCGACGCAGATGGCGCCGAGGCCTAGAACCCTGCGTTTCGCCAGGGTCAGTCGATATTGCCCCGCTGATGCTGATCGAAGAGGAACCCGCCGAGGGCGCCCGTGCCGGCGCCGATCAGTGCGCCCCGGCCCGCATTTCCACTGATCGAGCCGATTGCGGCACCGCCGGCGGCGCCCATCATCGCCCCGCTACCGGCGCGGCTGGTCGTGGTGGTGCCGCAGCCTGACAGGGTGACTGCGGCGACAAGTGATAGAACGATACCTAAGGCTTTCATTCGGTTGGGACTCCGATGGGTCTGATTCAGTTTGGCGAGAGATGGGGAGGGAGAGGGCAGGCCAGCGATCATTTGCAGGGGTAAGCCTTGGCCAGCGCCCGGATCAGGCCGACCACAGGCAACTCGCCCATGCGTTTTGCATTGCCCGCGTTTTGCTCGCCCCAGGCGACGAAGGCCTTTCGGCCATCGGCGATGGTGGCGCCCTGTGGATAGCAGGTCAGGCGCTTGAGCTTCTTGCGGTCAGACACAGCATCGTGGTATTGGATCGTCGCTTCAATGAAGGCCGTGCAGGCGATCTGTGCCGAAGTAAAATTCGGATCGCTGGCGTCTGTCGAACAGACGCGGTAGAGGTCCTTGGTGGTCTCAAAGGCGAAAGCAGCCTCTTCGATCGCCGCCACGGGTTGGGCCATGGCCCCGACCAACAGCGCGGCGATGACTGCCAGGGATGATTGAGATTGACGCGACAATGTCGACACAGGATGGCTCCTTATCTTAGGGTGATCCCGTCTAGGATGCGGGCCGCGACATACTAGTCACACGGCCGCCCTTCGTCCAGGACCGGCATTGGGACATCGCTCATCGTTCGTCGCCCGAAGGGGCTAGTTGAGCATCGAGTGCAGGGGCCCAGACATAGAGGGCCCCGACCGACAACTGCACCACCGCGATCGGCAGGCCAATGCGCAGGAACTGCATGAAGGTCACCCGCCTGCCGTTGGCGGCACAGATGCCCGCGGCGACGACATTGGCCGAGGCGCCGATCAGGGTGGCGTTGCCGCCGAGCGTGCCGCCGAACAGCATGGCGACAAACACCAGCAGCGTGACGTTGGGCCAGGCGGTGAAACCGGCAGCCAACGCGATCTCTGGCACCGCCTCGGCCGCGACGAGGTAGCCGATGACCGTCACCAGCGCGGCCCGGTGCCACCAAAATGACGGCGGTGGCGTTCGGCAGCACGGCGCACACCGCAGCCACCAGCCCGACGATAAGGAGCAGGAGCCGCTTACCGCTTCCGCCGGTGGCGCGGAGGAACGCATCCCCGGGCCAGTCGAAGATGCCCGTCTTGCCGATCACCCGCGCCACCACCATGCAATACCGCTTCGCGGGTGAGTGTCCAGGTGGTGTTGCCCAGCAACAGGTCGATCCTGCGCGTCTGCAACGCGGGAAAGCGTGCAGAGGCCAGCAGCGGTACGAACTCGACCTTTTCCGGGTCGCTCAAGACCGCCGCCGCCACAGCACGACAGAAATCCGCGTCTAACCCGCGCCAGCGTCCGTCGGCATCGCGCTCGGAAAAGCCTGGGATGTCCTCGCTCACCCCGCAGCGCAGCATCCCTCGGGCCTTGACACCACTCAAGACCTCGCCGGCCTCGACACGCGGCAGGACCGCGACGGTCGGGACCGGCATGGCGGCACAAAAGGCAGTCCAGTCGATTCTCATGCGCTGCCTCCGAGACGGGTGAGTGGTGTCAATGGTCCGTGATCAAGAACCCGATGTCCTTACAAGGTTGCTGTCTCAGAGTGCGACGGGGTGCCCTTGTACCAAGTGACGTAGAGGACCGGCACGAAGACCAGGGTGAGGACCGACGCCACCAGCAGGCCGCCCATGATGGCGAAGGCCATGGGCCCCCAGAACACGGTCGGGGCTATGGGGATGAGCCCCAGGATCGTGGAGAGGGCCGTGAGCATGATGGGCCGGAGACGCGAGGCGCTCGCATCCACCACCGCCGCCTGCAGCGGCTTGCCCGTCTCTCGCTCCTGCTCGATCTGGCTGATCAGGATGACCGAGTTCTTGGCGATCATGCCGATCAGGGCAAGTACCCCGAGGATGGCGACGAACCCCAAGGGCTGGCCGGATAGGAGCAGTGCCCCGACCACCCCGATCAACCCCAGGGGCACGACGCTGAGGACGATGACCAGCAACGGGAATTTCCGCAGTTGGAACATCAGGAGCGAGATCATGATCAGGAGCATCAGGGGCACGACGGCCATGACGGAGGCCTGGGAGGTGGCACTCTCCTCCACCGAGCCGCCGACCTCGATCCAGTAGCCCGCGGGCAATCGGGCGCTCAGTGCCTCGATCGCCGGGGTCAGGTCCGCCACCACCGAGTCCGGCAGGAGTCCCGGGGCCACATCGGCCTGGACGGTGAGGGTCGGCACCCGGTCCCGGCGCCAGATCATCGGATATTCCTGGCCGTAATCGAAGCTGGCGAGCTGGTCCAGGGGCACGGTGCGCCCGTCCGGCAAGGGGACCTCCAGGGTCCGCAAGGTGGCAAAGGACACGCGCTGACCCTCCCGCTCCCGGGCCACCACGTTGATCAGATAGATGTCGTCGCGGACCTGGGTGACGGTGGTCCCGGTGATATGGGTATTGAGCACAGAGGCCACCGCCGCGGAGGACAGGCCCAGGCGCCGGACCTGATCCTGGTCGATGCGGATGCGCAACTGCCGGCCGGGCTCCATCCAGTCGAAGTTCAGGTCCTGGGCGCCGCGATGGCCGGCAACGATCTGGCCCAGTTCCAGGGCGATCTCACGTACCTGGTCCAGGTCCTCGCCCAGGACCCGGTATTGAATGGGCCAGCCCACCGGGGGGCCAAGCTCCAGGGGGGCGACCTGGGTGATGGCCTGGGGCACTTCTTCCTTGAGGTACTTGTCGAGCTTGACCTCCAGTCGCTCCCGGGCGGCCAGGTCCTTGGCGACCAGCACCGCCTGGGTGAAGAAGGGGTTGGGCAATTGGACGCTGAGCGGCAGGTAGAAGCGCACCGCACCCCAGCCCACATAGGTGCTCCAGTGGGCGACGTCGGGGTCGGCGCCGAGGATGGCATCGAGCCGGTCGGCCTCCCGGGCCGAGGCATGGATGGAGGCGTTCTGGGGCAGACGGATGTCCACCAGCAGGTCGGTGCGGTCGGAGGCCGGGAAGAACTGCC
>JBFZCW010000318.1:0-16778 GCA_041307765.1 Chromatiaceae bacterium | reverse complement strand
CCACTTTTACCCCAACGTCTATGCGGGCCTCGACGAGTACGGCGGCATCGGCGATCCAAGGGAGGCCCTGGGCACCCTCTGGTACCACGACCATACCCTGGACTTCACCGCCCCGAACGCAAGCCGCGGCTTGGCCGGGTTCTATCTGCTGTTCGACGACATCGACTCCGGCGACGAGCTCGACCGCACCCCGGGGGCGCTGCGGCTTCCGAGTCATCCCTACGATTACCCGCTGATCTTTCAGGACAAGCGGTTCGACGCCAATGGGGTCCACTTCTTCGACCAGATGAATCCCGAAGGGACGCTGGGCGACAAAGTCACCGTAAACGGCAAGATCGAGCCGGTGCTGCGGGTGGCCAACCGCAAATATCGCCTGCGCCTGCTCAACGCGGGGCCGACCCGATTCTACGACTTCTACCTCGTCGCA
Organism: Chromatiaceae bacterium; assembly: GCA_041307765.1. Taxonomy (GTDB): domain Bacteria; phylum Pseudomonadota; class Gammaproteobacteria; order Chromatiales; family Chromatiaceae; genus DYRB01. The sequence goes on along the minus strand of JBFZCW010000318.1, from coordinate 16,351 downwards.
CCCGGGAAAGGGGTGCAGCCCTTCAGGTACATCGCTAACGATGGCAACCTATTGCCGGCCACCATCGTCATGAAGCACATACGGCTCGGAATGGCCGAGCGCGCCGACATCGTCGTGAACTTCGGGCGTTACCCGGTCGGGACCGTTCTCTATCTCGTCAACCGGCAGAACCAGGACGACACACGCGGGCCGACGGATGTGCAGGCCCCCGGCACCCGGGTGCTCAAGATCATCGTCGATCGCACGGCCCCCGACACCAGCAGGGCGCCCTCCGCGCTGCGCCCGCTCCCGCCCCTCGACCCCCTGGAGATCGCGGCTGCGCCGGTCCGCCGCTGGGAGTTCGCCCGCAAGAGCGGCATGTGGACCGTGAACGATCGCCTTATCGACGTGACCTCTCCCCGCGCCGAAATCGTCAAAGGCAGCGCCGAGGTCTGGGAGTTAGTGAACCCCTCAGGCGGCTGGGCCCATCCCATCCATATCCATTTCGAAGAAGGCCGCATCCTCAGCAAGACCGTGGATGGCATCGACGTGCCCGTCTCTGTGCATGAGCAAGGGCGCAAAGACGTCTTCGTGCTCGACAAGACCACCACCATGAGGGTGTTCGTGCGCTTTCGCGATTTCACGGGCAAGTACGTCATGCACTGCCACAACCTCTCGCACGAGGATCACGCCATGATGGTGCGCTTCGACGTCAAGCCCGCCTGACCATAGTGACCACAGCGATAGCAGAGGGTTCGCCATGAATACGCGTAGACATCTATTGACTGGCATGGGCACGGCCCTGCTCGGAGGGCTCGGATGGACCCTTTTGCGCGGGCTTGAGGTCGAGCCGCAACAGGCTCGGAAGGACGATCCGCGCACTGGCCCGCTGCCGAATACGAAGCTCCATACCCACGAAGGCCAGGAGGTCCGCTTCTATGACGACCTCGTCCGCGGCAAAGTGGTCGCCATCAATTGTATGTACGCGGACTGCGAGGGCATCTGTCCGATGGCGACGGAGAACTTGCTCCGGGTGCAGGAGCGGTTGGGCGAACGAGCGGGACGCGACGTCTTCATGTATTCGATCACCCTGCAGCCGGAGCACGACTCTGTGGATGCCCTCAAGCATTACGCCGAGATGCATGGGGTCAAGCCGGGATGGCTGTTCCTGACCGGTGCGCCAGCCGACATCCGAAGTCTTCGCTATCGACTCGGCTTCTATGATCCAGATCCGCGGGTGGACGGCGACAGGGAAACCCACACCGGCATGGTGCGCATCGGCAACGATCTTTATGACCGCTGGACCATGGCGCCATCCCTTGGCGGGCCGGACCCCATCCTGGTAACGATCAACCATGTCGACAGAGCCGTCGTGCATACCGGCTTGATCCAAGCCTAATCGCGATCTGCTCGCCGGAAGTCCCTGTCGGTCATGTTGGCCCGGGGCCGTGCACCCAGGAATGCGCCGATTCCTGCTTGCACTGGGCTTACGTCCGCGCGTGCTCCCCGCGGCTGGCCTCCCGGAGCCATTCATTTGCAGCGGCTTAAACACGATTGACAACAGGGGCCTCCTGCTCCTCCGGGGATGCTGAGCTCATTCGCGTCTCCTGGGTATGGTGGGTGAATCGCCCAAATATATCCCCTGTCCTAACCTGGAGGGGTCGCACCGCGAGAGCGCCGCCCTATTCACCGCCGCGCGATATGCGCGCATACCACGCCAGATGTTCGTAAAGCCTGCCCCCACCCGCTGCTTTCCATAGCCTTTCCAATCTGTCGGCACGAGCCTCGGAGGAGGCTTGTAAGCGAATTTGCGGACACCCGGTTCGGCAGAAGCCCGGACATACGGACCTTGGCTTTTTTCCTACCCTTCTGCACAGGCTTATTGAAGCCTGACCAACCGTGCTCCACGAACCTAAGGGGATATCCGTGAATCGCGCCATGTTTCGATTGTGTTTTATACGCCCACCAGATCCAGACCAGCCGCAACCAACCGTCCAGGGGAGAAACCCATGAATAGCCGGCCCACTCACGTCTTGCGCACCAAGGGCTCCGTGCTCGCCCTATTCAGCGTCTTGTCGGGCGCTGTAATACTCGCCGGCGGGCCGACCTTCTCGCCGACTGCTCAGGCGCAGCTGGCACCGGTCGGACAGGGTTTCACCCTCAACGCGTCCGACCTGCGCTTTATCATGGCGCAGATCCGGATCTCGGAACGCCACGCCGCCACCCAGACCGCAGATAACCCCTGCGACACCCTGGTCGGCGACGACCCGGACCAGATCCCGACGGGCACCGGCCAGACCATCGAGCTTCCGTGGGGCCTTCGTACCGTCGATGGTTCGTGCAACCACCTAACCCCGGGCCAGGAGACGTTCGGGACCGCGGCTCAGCTGTTCCCCCGCCTCCTGGAGAAGGAACTCCGCGGCGACTACTCCGTGGCGGCCGATGTTACCGACCCCGCGCCCCGCCTCATCAGCAATCTCATCGTCGACCAGACGGATACCAATCCCGCAGCCGTCGAGGCCGCCGGATTCACCGGGGCCCCTGGCGAGACAGTGCCTGGCGAGACACTGTTCATCCCGAACGTCGCCCCGGACGTGGGTCTGTCGGCACCGTTCAACCCGTGGTTCACGTTCTTCGGACAGTTCTTCGACCACGGACTTGACCTCGTCAGCAAGGGCGGCAACGGAACCGTCTTCGTCCCGCTCCAACCCGACGACCCGCTGTTCGTCGAGGGCTCACCGCTGAACTTCATGGTGATGTCCCGTGCCACACACAACGGCGACTTCGAGGCGCTCAACCAGACCTCACCCTGGGTCGACCAGAGCCAGACCTACAGCTCGCATCCGTCCCATCAGGTGTTTCTCCGCCAGTACCGACTCGTCGGTGGCAGGCCGGTCGGAACGGGCCGCCTCATCATGGGCCACGGGGACGGCATGGCGACCTGGGCGAACCTCAAGGCGCAGGCACGCACGAAGCTCGGGATCCAGCTGCGCGATGCGGATGCCCTCTCCGTCCCCCTGCTCGCCACCGACCCCTACGGGCGTTTTCTGCGCGGCCCGAATGGCCTCCCGCAGATCGTGAAGAGCATCGGTGGTGTGACCACCCTCGTCGAAGGCAACCTCGCAGCGCCGGTCAACACCGCCGATGCAGTGCCATCCGGGCACGCCTTCCTCGATGACATCGCCCACCACGCCGTCCCCGGCGCAGGCCTCACCCCGGATGCGGATACCGAGGCCGGCCCCGACGACGAACTGCCCAACACCTACGACAACGAACTGCTCAATGCGCACTTCATTGCGGGTGACGGGCGCGTCAACGAAAACATCGCCCTCACGGCGGTCCACCACGTCTTTCACTCAGAGCACAACCGGCTCGTTAACAACATCAACCAGATGGTCAGCGGGGCGCGCAAGGTGCTCACCGACGAGGAGACGGCCGCTTGGCAGGCCACGACGGGACCCGCGGGCTGGGATTACGGCGAGCGCCTGTTCCAGGCCGCCCGCTTCGTCACCGAGATGGAGTATCAGCACCTGGTCTTCGAGGAGTTCGCCCGCAAGGTCCAGCCGCTGGTCAACCCCTTCGGTGAGGGCGGCACGGGGTTCAACGCCACAGTCGACGCGGCGATCACCGCCGAGTTCGCCCACGCCGTGTACCGGTTCGGGCATTCGATGCTGACCGAGACCGTCGGCCGCACCGACGCCAATGGCACCGACATCAGCATCGACCTGTTCGATGCTTTCCTGAACCCGTTGCGGTTCTTCGACGGGCTCGACCCGGCCACCGACCCCGAGGCCGCCCGGAAGGCCGCGGGAAACATCGTCCGCGGTACGACGCGGCAGATCGGCAACGAGATCGACGAGTTTGTGACCGAGGCGCTGCGCAATCAGCTCCTCGGGCTGCCGCTGGACCTCGCCACCCTCAACCTGGCCCGGGCTCGAGACACGGGCATCCCGGGCCTCAACGAGGCGCGCCGGCAGTTTTTCCAGCACACGCAGAACTCCGCCTTGGCCCCGTACGCAGACTGGGTGGAGCTCGGCTTGGGCCTGAGGAACCGGGCATCGCTGGTCAACTTCATCGCTGCCTATGGGACCCATCCGACGATCACCGGAACGATGGCAGAGCGGCGCGCAGCCGCACAAGCGATCCTGGATCTCGATCCCAGCGTGGCCGACGCAACCGACTTCCTAAACAGCACCGGGGCTTATGTCCCCGTCGACGGCAGGACGACATCCGGGGTCGATGACATCGACCTGTGGGTTGGCGGCCTCGCCGAAAAGCCGGCAGTCTTCGGCGGGCTCCTGGGGGCGACCTTCAACTACGTCTTCGAGACCCAGTTGGAGGACCTCCAGGACGGCGACCGGTTCTACTATCTGTCGCGCACCGCGGGCCTCAATCTGCTGGTCCAGCTCGAAGGAAACTCCTTCGCCGAGTTAATCCAGCGTAACACCGATGCGGAAGGTCTCCAGGCCGACGTCTTCTCGGTACCGGCCTATGTGTTCAACCTGGCCGCACAGACGGACCCGGCCGGGATCGTTGACGATCTCATGACCCCCGACTACGACGAGCGTCTGCTCCTCATCCGCAGACCGGACGGCACCATCCGCTACACAGGTCCGGAGCACGTCGTCTTCAATGCAACGGCTGGCAACGACCGCATGTGGGCGAGCGAAGGCGACGACACCATGCGAGGCAACAACGGCCACGACTGGATGAACGGCGGCGACGGGAACGACAACCTGATCGGCGGCCTGGGCCACGACATCCTCTTCGGCGACTTCGGGGACGACACCCTCAAGGGCGGCCCTGGGAACGATGCCTTGTCCTCGGGCCAAGGCTTCGGTGGGGACCTCAACCAGGGTGGAACGGGTAAGGACTATATCGTCGGCGGCAACGACCTGACCGAGTCCTTCGGCGGACCAGGCGATGACTACATCTTCGGCGGCGACGGCGACGACACCGTCTTCGGCGACGACGGCGACGACTGGATCGAAGGAGGACGGGGCGCGTTCAACCTCCTGCAGGGCGACAACGGGGCCCCGTTCCAGAACGATCTGAATGCGGATGGACACGATGTCCTGATGGGATACGGCGGTGAGACGGACTATGACTCCGAGGGTGGAGACGACATCATGTTCATGGGCCCCGGCATCCAGCGTGCGGAGGGCATGCTTGGCTTCGATTGGGCGACCCACAAGTTGGACCCGAACCCCGGCGACTCCGACATGTTCTTCACGGCGTTGCTGCCGCCGACGGTGGAAACGAACAGGGACCGGCTCGACCTTGTCGAGGGGCTGTCCGGCTGGATCTACGACGATATCCTCAAGGGCGACGACCGCACCGAGGCGGACATCGCCGGCGGCCACGAGTTGCTGCTCAGCAGTCTCAATCGCATCGCCGGGCTCGACGCAATCGTTCCGACCCCCGTCGGGGATGGCGATCCAGTGGCCTTCAGCGGCGGCAACATCCTCCTCGGCGGTGCGGGCAGCGACATCATCGAGGGTCGCGGCGGGGACGATATCCTGGACGGCGACCGCTGGCTCGACGCCCAGATCAAGGTCAACGGCGCCCTGCCTCCGGGCATCGCCCGGCTCCACGACGGGATGGCGACGCTCAGCGCAGCGGTGTTCTCCGGCCAAATCAATCCCGGCCGACTCGTGATCGTCCGCACCCTCCGACGTGCGCCCTTCAATCCGCTCCACGTCGATGTCGCGGTCTTCTCCGGGCCCGAGGCCGAGTATGAGGTCGTCGCCAATCCCGACGGATCCACGACGGTGACGCACCTGAATGGAGGTATCGACGGGACGGACACGCTCTGGAACATGGAGATCTTGAGATTCCAGGACGGCGACATTCCGGTGCCGACCAACCCCTAGAACGGCAATGAAAACCTGGCGTGGTGCGGCCGGAGCGTTGCACCATGCCAGTACCGTTCCAGTACCGTTCGACGCCTGCCCGACTGGCTTGGACGCAATGCCGAAGGCCGCTTCGGTAACCGGACAACAAGCCATCTATCTGCCGCCCATTGGCATTGGGCCTTGCCCGATCTCAGCGCGTACACCGGTTTCACCGAATAAGAGCCCTGAAGCCCTTGGTACGAGCGAATCCCAGTCCTCGCTGACATCGACCGGCGCCACGGAAGGAACCTCAAGATTACTGGACCCCTCCTTCTCGATTACATATTCGTAATGTGGCCGGTTATCCCTATGAAACCTCCCCCCCATATCTTACCCTTTCCCTAGGACAAGAAGCGCCAGGCCGCCTTTCTCCGCAAAGACACGATGGTGATCCGAGAGTGAGCAAGAGCATTGAAACGCGCGCCGACGGCAAAGGTTCTCGCCTGAATACGCCCTATTCGGATCAGGCCGGATACCCGAGAACGCTCGGCTGCAGAGATTCTGAGAGTGACAGAGAAACAGCCAGCCTCTTTTCCGCACCGAACAAGGGGTTTCACATCGATGGTCCACCGGCCGGGCCTGCCAATAGCCACGAATCGCCTCGCCTCTGAGCCAGGAGCCCCTCCCATGCCCATAAGCACTATTCTCGCTGATGATCACGCCATATTCCGCCAAGGTGTGGCTGCCCTGCTCCAGGCAGAGCGCGATGTTGAACTCCTCGCCCAGGCCAACAACGGCACCGAGGCCTGGGAGCTGATCCAATCACTGCACCCCGACGTCGCCATACTCGACGTCAGCATGCCCGAGAGCACGGGCATCGACGTTGCGCGAAGGGTAGAAACCGAGGGTCTCGACACCCGGGTCGTGCTGCTCACCATGCACGACGATCCCTCCGCCGCCCTGCAGGCGAGGGAGGCGGGTGCTGCGGGATACGTCCTGAAGGACAATTCCTTCGAGGATCTGGTACGCGCCGTCCAGACGGTCGCTGCCGGCGGCACCTTCGTCACCCCGGCGGTCCGCGCCAAACTGAGCGCACTGAAGCGCAGCGGCCGCACAACCGTCGCGCTGTCGCCAAGGGAGCGAGAGGTCATCCGCCTAATCGCACTTGGAAACACCGGCAAGGAAATCGCGAATGCGATGTACATCAGTCCGAGGACCGTCGATACCTATCGGAACCGGTTGATGGACAAGCTTCAACTGAATTCCTTGGCGGATGTGGTGCGGTATGCCGTCCAGACAGGGATGGTCACTTAGCCCGCCGCGAGCACAGGGGTGCTCGTCCCTCTGCCGTTAGCCGATCCGTTAGTCGACCGGGGAGGCCACGGGCGCTGCCGCGGGCGGGAATCTCAGGGTGACCTTGGTACCAACGCCCTCTGCACTGTCGATGACGACGGACCCGCCGTGAAGCGCCATGATGGACTTGACGATGGTGAGGCCGAGACCCGCCCCCTCGCCACGAAGAGAGGCGGTACGGTCCGGACGATAAAAGCGCGTACCGAGATGTTCCAAGTGCTCCGGAGCGATCCCCCAGCCGGTATCGCGCACCTCGACCTCCACTTGGCCTCCCGCAAGCGTCTGGACCGCTAGCGTCACCTGCCCACCCCGCGGCGTATGACGCAGGGCATTCGACAGGAGATTGTTCAGGATGCGCCGGAACAGCCTTGGATCGGCGTCAATCCACGCCTGCCCCTCGCACGTCAGCTTTACCCCTTGTTCGTCGGCCTCTGCGTCGTGGTAGTCCGCAACGACGTCCAGCTCGCGGCGTGCCTCGAACCTCTCCCGGACGATCGCCGTAGCTGGATTGTCGGCGCGCGCAAGAAACAGGAGCTCGTTGATCATCCGTGAAAGCCTGTCGTATTCCTCCAGGCTCGATTCAAGGATACCGTGATACTCATCCACTGTCCGCTTGCGCGACAGGGCGACCTGTGCCTCGCCCATCAAGTTTTGGATGGGAGTACGCAATTCGTGCGCAAGGTCTTCCGCGCAGCGCTGACATCGATCGAAAGAGTCCTCAAGTCGAACGAGCATTCCGGAAAATGCTTCGGCAAGCATGGTGAGCTCTGCGGGCCATTCATCCGGATCGAAACGGGCATTGAGTTGGCTGGCGGTAATCTGCTCTGCAACCCGAGCCATTTCGCGCACCGGTCGCATTCCGCGCCGCGCAATTGCGGCGCCCCCAAACGCAAACAGGGCGATGCTTAGGGCCACGACAAGGAACGAATTGCGCCGGTAGGCATCCATTACACTTGGCTCACCGCTCTTTTCCAATGCCACCTGGATGACACGCCGTGTATCGGTCTCGCCGCCGCTCGGTGTCCAGACCGACGCCAGGGAGAATACCCGGCCATCGGCCGCGTGAAAGGGTTGGCTGTATACCGAGCGCCGCACCTCGCTCCAGGGCAGTGCCGCGGGAAACGACGCTACCGGGACAATGGGAGTCATTTCAGGGGTCTCCGCGACGATCTGCCCTTGGTCGTCCAGAACCCGGAAGAAAAAGACGTACTGTTGCTTGGGATCGTAGACGCCCCCCTCGTCTCTCACCTCGTGCTCGATGATCTTTGCGTCGTATCCCGCCTTGTCCAGGATGCGAGCCAGGACGCGCACCTTGTCCACCAACAGAAGCGTCTCGTGTTCGGCAATACTGCGGGAGAGGATCAGGTCCTGGGCGGATGTGACCGCGAGAATCATTGCGAGGGCCGACAGCGTGTACAGGAGTGTCAGGCGGCGCGTGATGGACCAGCGCTTGCCTGCCTGTCGATCGGCTGCTCCGCCCGCCGACGACTCAGCGGTCCTCAAGGACATAGCCCATCCCCCGAACCGCATGGATCAGCTTTTTGTCGAATGGGTCGTCCACCTTGCCCCGGAGGCGACGAACCGCCACATCCACCACATTGGTCCCGCCGTCGAAGTTGATATTCCACACCCGCTCGGCAATGAAGGTGCGTGACAGGACTTCGCCCGCGTGCCGCGCAAACAGCGAGAGCAGGGCGAATTCTTTGGGCGTCAGGTGGATGCGCCGACCGGCACGCGTTGCAGAGACGGCCAAGAAATCGAGCCGCAAATCTGCGATCCGCAGGTTGTTCACCTGCAGGGCTTGTCCCCGACGCAACAGCGAGCGCACGCGGGCTAACAACTCGGAGAATGCAAACGGCTTGACGAGATAGTCGTCCGCGCCAAGATCAAGCCCGCGAACGCGATCCGCGACAGAGTCACGGGCGGTAAGGAACATCACCGGCGTCTGCAGGCGGCTGCTGCGCATTCGCGCCAGAATGGTCCATCCGTCACACTGCGGTAGCAGCACATCGAGCATGACCAGGTCGTAGGACCCGCGTGTGGCCAGGGTGAGTCCGTCGGCGCCGTCTCGGGCAATGTCCACAATGAAGCCACTTTCCGTAAGGCCTTTTTCCAAGTAGGCCGCGGTCTTTGGTTCGTCTTCCACAACAAGGATCTTCATGCGCGCAGCCCGACCGATGCCGTATGAGAGGATTGCTGATGGTGCTGTGTCGTTTCCGGTGCCGGCACGGACTGCGTCGAGGAGTTCATTATCCCTGACAACCCTTCGCCGGGAACAGTGGCATCCCGTAGAGGCGACGACAGGTTAATGACCTGCTCTCCATGAGTGAATCTCGGATTGCCAAGGCCCACATCCGATAAGACAGGCGGCGAAGGACGGCGGTTTCGGATATTGACCGGAGATTTCGAATACGCAGCCGGATCTTGGTTCCCCGTGGACGTGGGTACCGGCAAGGCGGGAAGCGCGATAGGCAGGTCGACATCAGTCAGGTTACCGCGCCATGCAGGTTCACAGAGGCCAGTCTGATCCAGAGGCCCTGCGGTGCGCAGGCGAGACGGCAGCCGCCATCCTCCATCAGGCCACCTCGGCAGGACGACCGGAGCGCTGGGGGAGGGTCCGGGTGTGTCGGGCACGGCGTAAACTCCGCGGTTCAGTGCGTACCCTGGGTAAACAGCCGCAGCCAGAGGTTTATTCCGGCGTTCTGCAAACAACGAGCGGGAAGCCTTACCGAGCTCAGGGGGAGATGTGGCGGGTTTGCCGTTGTGCCGGTCGGCGTCGACCGGCTTGAGCCAGGGTGGCATGGGGGATGGTTTGTTCCAATCGAAAACGCAAAACCCCGCACGGGCGGGGTTTCGGTTCACGTCTGGACGGCAATCTGGAGCGGGAAACGAGACTCGAACTCGCGACCCCAACCTTGGCAAGGTTGTGCTCTACCAACTGAGCTATTCCCGCTTGGAGAGGCGACATTTTACGGGGCGACAGCGGCCTGTCAAGCCGCAGATTGCTGTTTGCTCAACGCCCGCCTTGGCCCGGGTGGTGGGTTGCGGACAAGCTCGGCCAAGCGGCGCGTAGGTACACGAACATCGACCACAGGGTGAGGGCAGCAGCCACGTAGAGCAGCACGAGACCCAGGTCGTAGATCGGCACCCCGAACAGGGGGGCCCGCAGGATGAGGAGGATGATGGCGACCATCTGGGCTACGGTCTTGACCTTGCCGCTTCCAGACACGGCAACGTGCGACCTGGCCCCGATCTCGGCCATCCACTCGCGCAGGGCCGAGACGGCGATCTCCCGTCCGATGATGACCGCGGAGGCCAGGGCGAGCACTGGCCGAGGGTCGACCTGGACCAGAAAGACCAGGGCAATGGCGACCATGAGCTTGTCCGCCACCGGGTCGAGGAAGGTCCCAAGCGGCGAAGTCTGGTCCCACCGCCGCGCCAGGTGGCCATCGAGCCAATCGGTGACGGCGGCGATGGTAAAGATGAGTGCGGCCACGGGCCTGGCCCAGGGGGCTTGCAGGTAGAACACCGCGACGAACACCGGGATCAGTCCGATGCGAAGCAGGGTCAACAGGTTGGGCGTATTCCACATCCGTTAGTCCCCCGCCCCCTCGTGGTGGAGGGCCGCATAGATTTGGCTCGCCAATTGGCGGCTGATGCCCTCTACCCCGGCGATGTCTTCTAGCCCAGCGCGGGAAAGTCCCTGCAGGCCGCCGAACTGCCGCAGAAGCCTCTGGCGGCGCTTGGGGCCAATTCCCGCGATGCCCTCCAGGACCGAGGTAGTGCGCGCTTTGGCGCGGCGTTGTCGGTGGCCGGTGATGGCGAAGCGGTGTGCCTCGTCGCGGATCTGCTGGATGAGGTGCAGCGCAGGGGAGTCCGTCGGCAGTATAACGGCCGTGTCCCGGCCCAACAACCAAAGCCGCTCGGTGCCTGGGCGCCGGTCAGGCCCTTTTGAAACGCCGACCAGGGTGACCCCCTCCAGCACCCCGAGCTCCTGCAGGGCCTCGGCCACGGACCCAAGCTGACCGCGGCCGCCGTCGATGAACAGCAGGTCCGGGAAGGGGACCTCGCCCTGCTTGATCCGACTGTAACGCCGGGTCAGGGCCTGGTGCAGGGCACCATAGTCGTCCCCAGGGGTGATGCCTTCGATATTGAAGCGGCGGTAGTCGGACTTGCCCGGCCCCTCGCCGTCGAACACCACGCATGAGGCCACGGTGCGCTCCCCGCCCGTGTGACTGATGTCGAAGCACTCCATGCGTTGCGGGGATTCGTCCAGGCCCAGGGCGTCGCGCAAGGCATCCAGTCGCGCGGCATAACCGGCCTGGCTGCCCAGGCGGGCGCGTAGCGCCACCAGGGCATTGCCACGGGCCATCTCCAGCCAGCGGGCGCGTTCCCCCCGCACCCTAGGCTTGAGGCTCACCCGCCGCCCGGCCTGCTCGCTCAAGGCAGCCTCCAGCAGGGCCTGGTCCTCGACCTCGGCCCCGAGGACGATCTCCGGGGGGACGGGCTTGTCCACGTAGAACTGCGCCAGGAAGGCCGATACCAGGGCCGGAATGTCAGTCCCCTCCGGCGCCTGAGGGAAGAAGGCCTTGTTGCCGAGGTTGCGCCCGTTGCGGACGAAGAAAACCTGCACGCAGCTCAGCCCCCCCTCCTGGGCGGCGGCTACGATGTCCAGGTCGCCACCGTCGCCGCTCACGTACTGGCGCTCCTGGATGCGCCGGAGCGTCGCGATCTGGTCGCGCAGGACCGCGGCCCGCTCGAAGTCCAGGGCTGCGGCAGCCCGCTCCATGGCGGCGGCCAGGTCGTCGATGACCTCCCCCGCCCGCCCGTCGAGAAACGTGATGGTGTGGTCCACGTCCGCGGCGTAAGTCTCCTCGCTCACCAGGTCGGCGCAAGGTCCGCTGCAGCGGTTGATCTGGTACTGGAGGCAGGGGCGCGAGCGGTTGCGGAAGAACGCGTCCTCGCACTGCCGCACGGGGAAAAGCTTCTGGAGTAGGTGTAGAGTCTCGCGCACCGCCCAGGCGCTGGGATAGGGCCCGAAGAAGCGTCCCGGGCCCTTGCGCGAGCCGCGGTAGAAGGCGAGCCGCGGGAATGGGTCCTGAGTCGAGAGGTAGATGTAGGGGTAGCTCTTGTCGTCGCGCAACAGGACGTTGTAGCGCGGCTGGAGGGTCTTGATGAGGTTGCTTTCCAGCAGCAGAGCCTCGCCCTCGGTGCGAGTGACCGTGACCTCGACGTTGGCCACCTGGGCCACCATGGCCTGGAGGCGGACATTGAGCGCTCGGGAAAAGTAGCTCCCGACCCGGCGGCGCAGGTCCTTGGCCTTGCCGACGTACAGGACCTTGCCCTGGGCATCCTGCATGCGGTAGATGCCGGGGCGGGTGGGGATGCGGCGCACTAGGTCCCGCAGGTCGGTCTCGGCCACGGTCCGACCTTATGCGAGCAGGGCCCTGGCGCGTGCGAAGACCGCGTGGAACATGGGCTCCGTCAGCCGCCGGGTCTGGGTGTTGTAGCGACTGCAATGGTAGGAGTCCAGGAGCCGCCGGCCCGGCGCAAGCGTGTGCTCAGCCCCGTGGCAAAAGGGGAACGCGGCGGGCTTGAGCCCCAGGGCGCGCAGCACGGCGCCGTGGGCGACGGACCCCAGGGCCAGGACCACGGCTCCGGGCGGTAACCCCGCCAGCTCTGCGGCCAGGTAGGGGTTGCAGGTCCGCACCTCATCCAGGCTGGGCTTGTTCTGCGGGGGGAGGCACTTGACCGCATTGGTGATGCGGCAGTCGAACAGGACCAGATCGTCGACGGCAGAGCGCGACTCTGGACCGCTGGCGAAGCCGAATCGATGCAGGGTGTCGTACAGGAGGATGCCGGCATAGTCCCCGGTAAAGGGCCGCCCGCTGGCGTTGGCCCCGTGCATCCCCGGTGCCAGCCCGACGACCAGCAGTCGCGCGGCGGAGTTGCCGAAGGGCGGGACCGGAGCACAGTAATACGCGGGAAACTGGGCGCGAACCTCACCCAGAAACGAGACAAGCCGCGGGCAGCGGCGGCAATCCGTGGTGAAGCGCGGATGGACGGGAAGCTGGCTCATGCCAGGCAAAGAACGTCGCGTTGCGGCGTTCCTGGCACTGCCGACCTGCAATGCTTGGTTATCAACGTTTTCATTAGCATGATGATGCGACAGCATGCTGAAGTGCATCAAGCAATGGGAGCAAGGGCCAGGTGAACCCAGGGGCACTAGTCGCCCGGATCGAGCTCCGTACCAGGCACCCCCAGGGCGCGGGCGACGTCGTCCAGGCTGTAGGCGGGCTCACCTGTGACGGGATCGACGCCGGACGGCATCACCCCTATCTCGGCGAGGGTCTCGGCGAAGGTCTCCAGCATGTACTGGGCAGTCCCCGGGTGGCCGGCGAGCAGGCCGAAGGCGCCGCCCCAATTGGGGTCTGATGGGTCGGCAAGGGCCGCTATGGCCTGTTCCAGGTTCTCGAATGTATGTGACATGATCTTCCCTTGGGGCCTGGCGGGGCCGGGTCACATCATTCCCAGCTGGAGCATGGCCTCGTCGGACATCTTGTCCTGTGTCCAGGGAGGATCCCAGACCAGGTCCACCTGGACCTCGCCGACACCCTCCACCTGGCCCACGGCCTCCTTGACCATTCCGGGCATCATACCCGCCACGGGGCACGCGGGTGCCGTCAGCGTCATGTCGATGTGGCAATCGCCGTTGACGGCGATGTCGATCCCGTAAATCAGGCCCAGATCATAGATGTTGACCGGGATTTCAGGGTCATAAACCTTGCGCAGGGCTTCTACGATCGGCTCGCGCAGCTCCTCTGGGTCCATACGTTCGACGTGGACGTCTGTGCCCGGCGGCGGTACACCCGGCGCGGCGTCCGTCGCATCGCCCTCATGGTGCCGGCCGAACCCAGCGAAACGCGCCAGTCTGTTCATAGGATGACCTCAATACTGCCTGTGGTGCCTTTGGCGGCAAATCCCCGGGCCCTTGAGGGCCCGGGAGTTAGGTTCAATCCAGGGGAGCCTGCTCCAGGCGTCGGCCGACCTGCTCCGCCACGTAGCCACGCAGCGGCTCCAGACCCAGGGCGTCCAACACCTCCCCCGCAAAGCCGACGCAGAGCATGCGCCGCGCCTGGTGGAGCGGGATGCCGCGGGAGCGAAGGTAGAACAGCGAGCCAGAGTCAAGCTGGCCGACGGTGGTGCCGTGGCTGCACTTGACGTCGTCGGCGAGGATCTCGAGCTGGGGCTTGGTATCCACCTCGGCGCTGCGCGACAGCAGGAGGTTGCGATTGGAGAGCTGGGCGTCGGTCTTCTGGGCGTTGCGGGCGACATAGACCCGCCCGTCGAAGACGGCCCGCCCCTTCCCGTAGAGGATCCCCTTGAACCCCTCGCGGCTGGTGCAGCCCGGGACGTCGTGGCGGACATCCAGGTGGAAGTCCATCACCTGGCCGTCCCCGGCCAGATAGAGCCCGTCGAGATTGCACTCCGCCCCCTCGCCGACGAAGCTGACCACCAGGTCGGTGCGCGACCAGGCGGCGCCTAGCCCGACACTAACCCCATGGTAGCGGCTGCCCGCCGCCTGGCTCAGGTAGACCCCAGCGAGGTGGAAGGCCCTGGGACTCTCCTCCTGGACCCGGTAGTGGGTCAGCTCAGCTCGCGCCGCCAGGGAGAGCTCTAGGACCGAGTTGGTGCAGTACAGGGACTCACCCAGGCTGACGTATCGCTCGATTAGGGTGGCACTGGCGCCCTCCCCCAGGTCGACCAGGTGGCGCGGCTGGGCGAGGCGTGGCTCGTCCATGCCGAGGGACAGGTGAATGATCTCGATGGGCCGCTGGACAACCGCCCCCGCATCCAGCAGCAGGACGAAGCCGTCGTCCATACCCGCGGTGTTCAGCGCGGAGAAGACGTGGACTCCCTCCCCCGCCACCCTGCCCAGACGCCTGTGCAGCAACTCGGGCTCGGTTTCCAGGATGGTCCGGAGTCCACCGGCGCGGACCCCAGCCGGGAGCCCATCGACCCAAGACAGGGATGGCACCAGACGGCCATTGGCGAGGACCACGCGGTGGGCGTCGAGCCCCGGAATCAGCAGGTCCTCCACGTCATCGGGGTCCAGGGCTGTCACGTCTTCATCGCCCTGGACGAAGGTCTGCTCCAGCAGGGGCTTGAGCCCCGTGTAGCGCCACCGCTCCTGCTTGGCGCTCGGGACCCCCGCAGACCGGACCTGCGCCAGGGCAGCGCCACGCTGGGCATCCAGCCAATCGAGCCCTGTGCCGGGGAGCACATCGGCGACGGGCGCCAGCCAGGCGGCAAACGGGGCATTCGCAACGGCGTTGTCGGCGCCTGAGGCGTTCATGCCGCCTCCTCCCCGGCGATCCAGCCGTAACCCTTTTCCTCAAGTTCGAGCGCCAAGTCCTTGCCTCCGGAGCGAACGATACGGCCATTGGCCAAGACATGGACAAAGTCCGGCTCGATGTAGTCCAGCAGGCGCTGGTAGTGGGTGACCACGATCATGGAGCGCTCGGGACTGCGCAGGGTGTTGACCCCGTCGGCCACAATACGCAGGGCGTCGATGTCGAGCCCGGAGTCGGTCTCGTCCAGGATGGCAAGCTTCGGCTCCAGCAGGGCCATCTGGAAGATTTCGTTGCGCTTCTTCTCCCCGCCGGAGAAGCCGAAGTTGACCGGTCGCTTGAGCAGGCTGTCGTCCAGGTGCAGGACCTTGAGCTTCGCCTTCATGAGGCGCATGAAGGCCACGGCATCGAGCTCCGGCTCCCCGCGGGCGGTGCGGATGGCGTTGAGTGCCGCCTTGAGGAAGTACGTGTTGTTCACCCCGGGCAGCTCGACCGGGTACTGAAAGGCAAGGAACAGCCCGCGGTGGGCGCGCTCCTCCGGCTCCAGGCCCAGCAGGTCCTCGCCCTCGAAGAGGGCCGTGCCGCCGGTGACCTCGTAACCCTCGCGCCCCGACAGGACATGGGCAAAGGTGCTCTTGCCCGACCCGTTGGGGCCCATGATGGCGTGGATCTCTCCGGGGCCGACCTCGAGGTCGAGACCCTTGAGGATCTCCTTCTCGCCCACGTTGGCCTTCAGGCCCTTAACCGACAACATCGTGCGTTACCTCCAATTGCGACCCCAGACGAACCTGAACGGCACGGGCTGGGATCCTGGAAAAAATGGGACAGCATTAA
>JBFZCW010000317.1:0-4115 GCA_041307765.1 Chromatiaceae bacterium | reverse complement strand
GGCCTGCATCGCCGCCTGTCCCACCCGGGCCATCGTCGCCCCCTATGTCCTCGACGCCCGCATATGCATCTCCTACCTGACCATCGAGCTCAAGGGCCCCATTCCCGAGCCCCTGAGGCCTTTGATCGGCAACCGTATCTACGGCTGTGACGACTGTCAGCTCGCCTGTCCCTGGAACCGTTTCGCCCGCCTGAGCTGCGAGGCCGACTTCGGTGCCCGCTCGGACCTCGACAACGCAACCCTGATCGATCTCTTCGCCTGGGACGAGGCGCAGTTCCTACGGCGTACCGAGGGTTCGGCCATCCGCCGCATCGGACACGTGGCCTGGCTGCGAAACCTGGCGGTCTCCCTGGGCAATGCCCCGACCTCCCCCGCCGCCGTCGCGGCCCTATCGGCCCGACTGTCCCACCCGAGCGATCTGGCGCGCGAGCACGTGCGCTGGGCCCTGGAACGTCAGGCCAATCCGACCAGGGTAACGGCGGGGGTCAGACCCGCAGCAACTGGTCGCGGTAGTGACGCAGCTCCGCGATGGACTCCTTGATATCCTCCATGGCCTGGTGCTTGCCGTCCTTCTTGAATGCCTCGGCCACCCCAGGCGCCCAGCGCTGGGCGAGGATCTTGAGGGTGCTCACGTCCAGGTTGCGGTAATGGAAAAAGGCCTCCAGCCTGGGCATGCCGCGGGCCAGGAAACGGCGGTCCTGGCAGATGCTGTTCCCGCAGAGGGGAGACTTGCCCGGCGCCAGCCAGCCCGACAAAAAGATCAGGGTCGCGTGCTCCGCCCCGGCCGCGTCCCACGTGCTTGCCCGCACCCGGTCCAGGAGTCCGGAGGCACCGTGGTGACGCCGGTTCCAGTCGTCCATCCCCGCGAGGATGTCCTCGGGTTGATAAACGGCGATGACCGGTCCCTCTGCCAAGGGTTCGAGGTAGGTGTCGGTGACTAGGGTGGCGATCTCAATGATCCGGTCCTGGTCGGGATCGAGCCCCGTCATCTCCAGGTCCAGCCAGATCAGGTGGGTGTCGTCTCTTGGCACGGGCTGGGCCCTCCGGCGGAAGTGTGATATGTCAGGAGCAGCAGAGGACATGCAATGAATCCACGCCTCTGCGACCCCGGCCAAACTGTGCGCTGCTGTCCAACCACCGACTGCCAAAAACCGCCATGCTCCCCAAGCTCGTCTCCACGCTCCTGCACACCCTGTTCTGGGCCATCCCGGCATGGATCCTTCACCCCTGGGCGGGGGTGGCTGTTCTTGCGCTGGGGGTCGCCGCCTTCTTCTTCGATACCACCCGCTTCACCTGGCTCACAAGCCAAGGCTCTTTTCGGGACCGGGCGCGTCAAGTCTGGCGCCTGCTGGGCACCCTCTTCTACTGGGCCATCGGGACTGCCGTCCTCAGCGGCGTCGCCTACCTGATCCGGCTGGGTTGGAATGCCTGGCGGGCGAGCGGCGCCGGTTAGCCGTCGGCCGCGGCAGGGCAGTCCGCCCTAGTCCTCGTTAGACCTCTGCGACGATCTTGTCGTAGAAGGCGACGAAGTCGTCCGGGGTCGGCCCCTCGCGCCACTCGATAGCGGCCCGCGGGTGCTGATTCATCTGGCCGGTGATGTTGTAGGGGATCATGGGACCCCATTCGATCTCCTTGCGAAGCGGCATGACATGCTTCTGGATCACCTCCAGGACGGGCCGCAGGTTGAACTTGGGGTTACGCAGGAACCCGAGCAGCAGCTCGGTGTGACAATTGCCCGCCCCGCGTCCGAATCCGTACAGGGTCGAGTCGACCCGGTTGCAACCCAATATGATCGCCTCGATGGTATTGGCGAAGGCCAGTTGCAGATTGTTGTGGGCGTGGATGCCGATCTCCTTGCCGGTTCCCTCCAGCGCTTGGGAATACTTGCGGTACAGCCGGTCGATCTGCTCCCGGTAGAGGTAGCCGAAGCTGTCGACGATGACCATGGTGCTGGCCGGAGTGGGGGCAATTGCATCCAGAACGGTATCGATCTCCGTCTCGGTGATGCTCGACACCGCCATCAGGTTGGCAGTAGTCTCGTAGCCCAGCTCGTGGGCGTGCCGGATCATGTCTACCGCCTCGGAGACCTGATGGGCATAGAAGGCGACCCGGATCATGTCCAGCGGGCTCTCCGCCGCGGGGACCAACTGCGTCTCCCAGTCACTCTTGCCGGCGTCGGCCATGGCGGCGAGCTTGAGCCCCGTCTTCTCGAAGCTGTGGTCGCCGACGACCCGACGCAAGTCCGCCTCGTCGCAGTGGCGCCAAGGGCCATATTTCTCGGCGGGAAAGATGCGCTTCGCGTTCTTGTAGCCGATCTCCATGTAGTCGATCCCGGCGTCCACGCAGGCTCGGTAAACGGCCCCCACGAAGGCGTCGGAGAACCGGTGGGAGTTGACCAGGCCCCCGTCGCGAATGGTGCAGTCGAGCACCTTGAGCTCGGGTCTGTAGGTAATCCAGGGGGCCTTATCGGACATGGGTCGCTCTCCGCAGGTGTTGGCATAGCCGTGCATTCTCGCGCCGCCGGCTCCCTGGGACAAGGACTGGACATGCGACTGGCGCTCTCACCTAGAGCCTAGGGCGCCTCGCCGCGGCCGTCGGACGGGCGCCGAGCGCAGGAGTACAACCTGGCGCACACCGGCCATGACCGCACATCCCCTCGCATCGCCGGACGCGAGGCCCGCGGCACGGCCCGTGATTGATCGCCAGACTCCCGGGCATTAACCTTAGGCATTCCTGAGCGACCGCGCCCTAAAGGCGCGGCTCGCCGCCGGAAGGGCTGCGCCAGCGATCCGGGATCGCCGGAGTCCGACGACCGAGAACGCGCAGCTTCGGGGGAGCTTGACCCCGACCCAGCTGGGGCGCAAGGTTCAAGCCAGACCGCCGATTGACCCAAATCCCGAAGTCACACGAATGCGGAGCCCGACTTTGATGCGTACCCCGACCCGCAGCCCGATCGATCCGGTCCTTGAGCCCCAGGTTGCCAACGCCGTCATTGAGAACGCCCGCGAGGGCATCGTGATCACCGACGCGGCCGGAACCATCTTGCGGGTCAATGGCGCCTACTGCCACATGACTGGCTACACGCCGGAAGAGGTCATCGGCAAGAACCCGCGGCTCATCAAGTCGGGCCGGCACGACCCATCTTTTTATGCGGATCTGTGGAATACCTTGCTCACCGAGGGGCGCTGGGCCGGCAAGATCTGGAACCGGCGCAAGGATGGCTCGATCTTCCTGGAAGACCTGGGGGTCGTCGCCCTGCGGGATGCCGAGGGGGCAGTCACCCACTACGTCGGCCTGTTCACCGACGTCACCTATGGAGGATTGGACCCCGCCCAGATCAGCCAGCTTGCCTTCTACGACCCGCTCACAGGGCTTGCGACCCGGTCGCTGCTCATTGACCACCTGGGCGAGGCGGTACGACACTGCAAGCGCAAGGGCTGTCATGTCGCCCTGCTCTATCTCAACCTCGACAACTTCGGCGAGATCAACAAGCGTCATGGCCACGCGGTCGGCGATGCCCTGCTCAAGGCCTACGCCGAGCATCTCGAGGCCAGCGTCCGGCAGAACGATACCGTCGCCCGGCCGGGCGGCGACGAGTTCGCCCTGATCCTCGGCGAGATCGCCAACCCGCAGGATGTGTCGCTGGTAGCCGACAAGCTTCTGCAGCGGCTCGCCGAGCCCATCGATCACGAAGGCCAGAGCTTCCAGTTCAGCGCGAGCATCGGCATCAGCACCTACCCAGGACACGGGGACGACTGCGAGCAACTCGTCGGACTGGCCAGGGAGGCGATGACAAAGGCTAAGGCCGCCGGCAAGAGCCGCTGGGTCCTGCACGAGGGTGGGGACGACACGGACCCAACCGCGTGACGCTGAGACCGCCGTTCCACGAAGACGGAGCCCTGCCGGCAACCACGGGCAACGACCGGCGTCAATTGAAGCGCTCAAACAAGCCGGCGAACCAAACGCCGGCATCAATGGCGCGCGCCTGCATGGCGCGGGAATCCCACCCATAGACTTGCCCAAACTCAAGCGCTGGCTGGATGCTGGGTGAGGTGAAGGCGAGGGCCAGCACCGCCGCGAGCATCGCCAGACTCGCGCCCGGGGTAGCCAGGCTG
>JBFZCW010000316.1:0-6236 GCA_041307765.1 Chromatiaceae bacterium | reverse complement strand
ACCAACAGGGCGCTCGCCGATCCCTCAGGGTTGAGCACCTCGAAGGCGGGCGGCTCGTCGGGGGCCAACAGTGGGTCGGCAGCGGCGGCGGCCGCATCCGGTGTCGCCGGCTCGGTTGCGGGTGCGTCCCGGTTCATGCCCCCGAGGCCCTCACCTCATCGGTCCAGACCTTAAAGCGCTTCAGGGTGTTTGGACCGAAGGCGTTGCTGAGAGGGACGTCCGCGGCGTCGCGGCCTTGCGCGATCAAGATGCGCCCGATTCGGGGTATCTGGTTGCGCGGATCGAAGGTGTGCCAGCGCCCGCCCAGGTAGGCCTCGAACCAGGCGGAGAAATCCATGGGCTCCGCTGACGGCGGCACACCAATGTCGCCCAGGTAACCGGTGCAGTAGCGCGCGGGGATGTTCATGCAGCGGCAGAAGGCGATGGCGAGGTGGGTGTAGTCGCGGCAGACCCCAGTCTTCTCGTGGAAGGCCTCGAGGGCTGTCTTGGTGGCCCGGGCGTGCTGGTACCCGAAGGTGATGTGGCCATGGACGAAGTCGCTGATCGCCTGGACGCGGTGCCATCCCGGCGGTGTCTGCCCGAACAGTGCCCACGCGGTCTCGGAGAGCCGGTCGGTCTCGCAGTAACGGCTGCCCAGGAGGTAGACAAGGGTGTCGCTGGGCAGGTCCTCCACGGCGTGCTGAATCGCCAGCGGGTCGGTGGCGTCGGGTAGGCCGGTGTCGTTGATGACGGCGCTGCTGGAGATGCGGATCTCCCCGGGCGGGGCCACCAGGCGGCTGCACCAGTTGCCGAAGCCGTCGCGATAGGCTGTGATCGGGACGGGGGGGTGGGTCAAAATGTGGTCGGGGACGACCAGGTCGGAGACCCGGCTGAAGTGGACGTTGAGCGTCAGGATCATGGGCGTGCGCTGGGGGCACGCATAAGTCAGCTCGTAGCCGATCCGGATCTGCATGGGTTGCTCCTGGTGCTGGGCTAGGGGGCGGCACTCTGTGCCGCCGGTAGCGGCCGGACATTCCGAGCCGAGGCTTTCGTATCCTGTTCCCGCATGCTTTGGATCTAAGCAAGAACCGCACCATGACCAGGGGGAGTTGGGGGCTGTCCTTCTTGGAGGTGCCGGACGGCATCGCAGCGGATGATCTCCCCATTCTTTCCCCGGCGGCCCGGCCATCGCCCGGGGCATGGCCGCCTGGTAAGATCCGACGCGTAGCCACCCCGGAGCAATCGGTCCATGTCCAGCTTCAAGCGTCTTGCCTGTGTCTTTGTTTTGTCCTTGGTCGCGACCAAGGCGGCCCAAGCCGCGGGCGGCTATGCAGTCTACGAGAGCAGCGCCGCCTTCGAAGACGTCATGGATGGCCTCAAAGCCGCCATCGGGGAACGCGGCATGTATATCAACAACGTCATGCACATGGGGGAGATGCTGGAGCGCACTGGCAAGGACCTTGGGCTGGGGGATGCGATCTACGTCAGGGCGGAGTCCATCGAGTTCTGCAGCGCCGCCCTCTCGCGCAGGATGACCGTGGAGGATCCGGCGCGCATCGTCAATTGCCCGTTCATCATCTCCGCCTACGTCCTGCCGAAGGAGCCCGGCAAGACCTTCGTGGTGCACCGCGAGATCCCGCCCGATCAGGTGGCGGCAAGCGCGGTCATGGCGGAGGTGGCGGATAACCTCAAGGCCATCGCGGAGGCGGCGGTCGCCTGGTGACTAGCGCGGCGCGGGGTGGAAAGATGGGCACTGCCCGACAGACATCAGGCCGAGGCGTGCTTGCAGGGCTCGTGCTTGCCCTCGTCCTGGGGCTGACCCTTCAGGGCGGCGCCAGGGCCGACTGCCCCGACGGGCAGGGCCTCATCCTGCTGCATTTCAACGACTTTCACGGCCAGCTTGCGCCCTTCCCCGATCCGCAGACGCAGGCCGAGGTCGCCGGCATCGCCCGGCTCGCGGCGGCGGTGGCGCAGGTGCGGGCGGAGGCTAACGAACGGCCCGTGCTGCTGCTGTTTGGGGGTGATCTGCTCCAGGGGACGGTGACCTCCAGCCTGTTCTTCGGCAGCCCCGACGTGATCCTGTTCGAACGTTTGGGGGTGGACGCCGCCGTCATGGGCAACCACGAGCTGGATTACGGCCAGGATGTCTTTCGCCGGCTGGTCGGTCTGGCCCGCTTCCCCTTCCTGACCGCCAATGTACAGACCGACCCGGAGCCGCTTCCGGTACGGCCGTCGGCGATCGTCGCCAAGCCCGGCGGGCCCCGAGTAGCCGTTCTGGGCTTGACCACACCCGACCTGACCACCGCCACCCACCCGCGCAATGTCTACGGGGTGAGCGTCGAGGAGCCGGTCGCCGTCGCCCGGAGGCTGGTGCCGGACCTGGCGGCGGGGGCGGACCTGGTGGTGGTCCTATCCCACATGGGTATAGCCGACGACCGCCGACTGGCCCGAGAAGCGCCGCAGATTGACCTGATCGTTGGCGGCCACAACCACAACCTGTATCCCGAGCCGGTGCTGGAGGGGGGGGTCGCCATCCTCCAGGCGGGGGAGCGGGGCCGCTGGCTCGGGCGCCTGGAGTTGGACTGCCGGGGCGGGCGCCTGGTGCGCGCCGGCTACCGGATCCTATCCATGGATGCCGCGGCCCCAGAGGACCCCGAGATGGCTGCCGAGGTCGCGCGCATTGCGGCGGAGGCGGACTTGGAGCTGACCCAGACCATCGGGCGCAGCGAGGTCGAGCTCAGCGCGACCCGCGAGGACATCCGCCGCGGCGAGAGCGCCTTCGGCGATTTCGTGGCCGACCTGGCCCGGGAGATCACCCTGGCCGACGTGGCTTTGTTCAACGGTGGGGGTTTCCGGGCGACCATCCCGGCGGGGGATGTGACCCTCAAGCATGTCTACCAGGCCTTCCCTTTCCGCAACGAACTGGTCGTCGGCGACCTCACAGGGGCACAGCTCCTGGCCGCACTGGGGCGCAGTGCCTCCTTAGACCCTGACGACAACCCCGGGGGCTTCCTGCAAGTCTCCGGACTGCGCTATGCGATCGCTGCGGGCAGGCTCGTCGATGCCACCCTGGGCGGCCAAGCCTTGGACCCGCAACGCACCTATCGGGTCGTGATGCCCGACTTCCTGGCCGAGGGGGGCGACGGCTACGCCATGCTCAAGGCGATGCAGGGACGGGTGGATACCGGCCGCCTGATCTCGGACATGGTCATCGAGGCCTTCCGCGCCGGGGGGCCCGTGGCCCTGCAGGTGGATGGTCGCATCCTTCGGCAATGACGACCCGTGACCGCATCCCAACGGAGCCATCGACCATGCAGCGTGCCCTGCCTGCCATCCTTGCCATCGCCCTGTTGGTCACGGTCCCCCCCGGCCGAGCCGCGGGGGATACCGCCGTCAAGCTCTTGGAGCTGGAGGCGCGGATCGACCAGCTCAACCGGCGGGTAGAGGTGCTGGAGGCGGGCGCCGTGGCAGGCGCCGTGGCAGGCGCCGAGGGGGGGCCGGGCGTGCGCATGGGCAAGGACCTTGCCTGGCACCTCGACAGTTACCTCGTGGATTCGCCCTTCAAGGTCTCCCAGCAGGAGCTTGACCGCAAGACAGGGCGGGTGGACCTCCTCCTCAACCTGGTCGCCGACCCCGCGGATGGCGACCTGTGGCGGGCGGCGCAGACCGGTGACCCGGTGCCCATCGAGGTCACCGCGAACCTGGCCGGCGGGGGTGCGATCGGGCCTGTTGCCTTTATCCTGCATCGGCGCACCAGCTTCGACATCGGGACCCACGTCCACGTCCTGGCGCAGCTCCCGGTCGAGGACCCGAAGGCGATCCGGCGCCTGTCCGTCCGGCACATGGGGCCGCGCTGAGCCGGCTCGACAAGGCCGCAGAAGGACGATCCCCCCAGCCTTGGCCCGCAAGACCGACGATCCCCAGCCCCGGCTTCAGCGCCTCCAGGCCGCTGCCGACGGCGAGCCCTCCGTCTTCCCCGACGTTGCACGCGCGGCGCTGCGCGACCCCCACCCGTTGCTGATCGCCCGCGCGGCTCAGCTCTGCGGGGACGGCCTCCTCTATGACCTGGAAGGGGACCTGATCGGCGCCTTCGAGCGCCTGCGCCCGCTGCCCTACCAGCGGGACCCCCAGTGCATGGCCAAAGGCGCCATCGCCAGGGCCCTGGTCGCCCTAGACTGTCAGCACTCCGCCCCCTACCGTTCCGGGATCCGCTTGCGCCAGCCCGAGCCGGTGTGGGGCGGGGCCGTCGACACCGCCGTGGACATCCGTGCCACCTGCGCCATGGGCCTGGTGCAGACCCGCGATCCGCGGGCTCTCATCGACCTGGTGGGGCTGCTGGCCGACCCCGAGGCCCGCGCCCGCGCCGGGGCGGCGCGGGCTATCGCCTGCGCCGAGCCACTCGCGGCGGAGGCGGTCCTGAGGATCAAGACCCTGATGGGCGACGCCGAGCCCGATGTCGTGGGGGAGTGCCTGGCCGGGCTGCTCCAGGTGGAGCCCGAAGAGTCGCCCAGGTTCGTCGCCGGATTTCTGGATGCGCTGGATCCGGCGGTTCGGGAGCAGGCCGCCCTGGCGTTGGGCGGCTGCCGCCTGGATCTGGCATTGGAACTGCTGCGGGAGCGCTGGGACGCCGAGCCGCTCAAGGGCGAGGCGCACCGCATCCTGCTGCGCGGGGCCATCTTGCACCACACTGAGGCCGCCTTCGACTGGCTGCTGGGCGTCATCGCCCGGGGCGATCCGGGCACCGCCGCCTGGTTGGTCAGGGAGCTGGCGGTCTATCGGACGAATGTCCGCCTTTTCGAGCGCGTCCGGGAGGCCGTCGAGGCACGCGCCAGGCCGATGGCCGGCGCGGCTTGGCAGCGGGCGTGGAGGGCCTCCGGGTGAAGTCAGGGCGCCGTCAGTCCATGACGGGATTTGGCCGTACAGCGTTCCCGCGAAACGGGTCTCAGAAGGCTGACGGCGCCTGACTACAATGTCGGTTTCCGAACCGGCACAAGACTGCCCGCGAAGGCGGGTCGCATGAGGCAGCCAATGGACGCACTCCGCTGTAAGACCGACATACTCCCCGCTTCCGAATGGCGCGGCGTGATGGAGCCCAAGCGCAAAGCCTGCCTGGTTCCCCAGGCTGAAGGCGGGAAGCCGTTGCCCCTGGATTCAATCCAGTTGGTCATTGGCCGCGGTGACGATGTTGACTATCGCATCCGTGATCGTAAGGCGTCCCGCCGCCATGCCTGCGTCCTTGCCGTGCACAATTGCTACTACCTGCAGGACCTTGGCAGCACCAACGGAACCGCTCTCAACGGTGGCAAGGTCACCAGCGAACGTCTGGCTCATGGCGATCTGGTGCAGTTCGGCAGCACCATCTTTCGCTTTGAGATGGGCACCGACCTGGACGCCGATTACCTGAGGAAGCTGAATCTGCATACCGTCATGGCCCTCGCGGAGGCGGTGGACCGAAAGGATGCTTACACCCAGAGCCACTCCGAGGCGGTGGCCCGCATCGCGCAGCGGCTGGCGTTGGAGCTGGGTTTTTCGGCCGAGGCGGCTGAACGCATTGGCATTGCTGGCCGGCTTCACGACATTGGCAAGATCGGTGTGCCGGACGCGGTGCTGCGCAAACCCGGGCGGCTCGATGACGTCGAGTTTGCGTTGGTCTGCAAGCATCCGAGCGACGGCGAAGCGATCCTGGCACCCCTGGAGTTCCTCGCCGACGTCCTGCCGGCGGTGCGCCAGCACCACGAACGGTTTGATGGACGCGGCTATCCGGACGGGCTGGCGGACCAGGCCATTGCCGTCGAGGCGCGCATCGTGCAAGTAGCCGACACCTACCACGCCATGGCGTCGCGCCGCCCCTACCGCAATCCCCTCGCTCAGGAATTCATCCGGCAGGACTTCGCGAAGAACGCCGGCACCCAGTTCGATCCGGAGGTCACGAGGGCCTTCCTGCACTTGTTGCCGTCCCTGCGCGAACTGCCTGCAGCCGTCAACTGAACCAACCGCGAGCTTTCCGCCTGGCGCTTGGGTGGAGCTGGAGCCGGATTGCGCCAATAAAAAAACCCGCAGGTCGCGGGCTTTTCGCAGAAAGGCCGGATATGCCTGTGGCCAGGCCTCTGGCACTTAGACGGGCAGGGCCGCCCTACTTGATTTTGCCTTCCTTATACATGACGTGCTGGCGTACGACGGGATCGAACTTCTTGATCTCCATCTTGCCCGGCTGATTGCGCTTATTCTTCGTGGTCGTGTAGAAGTGACCGGTGCCT
>JBFZCW010000315.1:0-2915 GCA_041307765.1 Chromatiaceae bacterium | reverse complement strand
GCGCCCTGGAGCTGCCGGAGGCGAAGGTCAAGCAAGACGAATTCTTCGGTGAGGTAAAGATCTATCGTGGACGAGTCACGGTCCCGGCCACGCTCAAGCGCGCACCGGGGAGCGACGCCATCCTGACGCTGGAGGCGACCTCCCAGGGGTGTGCCGATGCGGGGCTCTGCTACCCGCCACACCGGCAGAAGCTCCTGTTGGAGCTGCCCCCCCCGCTACCGCCCGCCGCTGCGACGCCTTCTCCGGCACCGGCAAGAGCCCCAGAGACCCCCCTCACCAGCCGAGCCGGGCTCAATCAGGCCCTGGGACTGGGGGCGGCTGACGACATCCTGCAGCCAGAGGATGCCTTCCGCTTCGACGCCGACGTGGTCGGCCCGGACCACCTGCAACTCCTCTGGGGCATCGCCGACGGGACCTATCTTTATGCGGACAAGCTAAAGATCTCCCTGGAGGGCGCCAAGGACGTCGCCTTGGGCGACTACCGCTGGCCTGAGCCCGAGATCAAAAAGGACTCGATCCTCCCGGACGGCAGCACGGGAGACGTCCCGGTCTATCACCACGCCATCGATCTCCGGGTCCCGCTCCTGCGGGCCTCGGCCGAGCCGGCCCAGATCACCCTCGTGGCCAAGTATCAGGGGTGTGCCGAGCGCGGCCTGTGCTACCCACCCATCACCAAGCGCGTGACGCTGGACCTGCCCGCAGCCACCCAGGTCGCGGCCCTGCCGGCCGCCGCAGCCGAGCCCCAGACGGCCGCGGGCGCCACCGTGGGCCCTGCCGGGGGCCCGACCGATGCGACGACGAGACCCGTCGCGCAGACGGCGGACGCAACCGTCTCGGAGCAGGACCAGATCGCCGCGGTCCTGGCAGGCGGCAACCTGTGGGCGGTGATCTTGCTCTTCTTCGGCTTTGGACTCCTGCTCGCCTTCACCCCCTGCGTCTTCCCGATGATCCCGATCCTGTCGGGGATCATCGCCGGCCAGGGCGAGGGCATCACCACCCGCAAGGCGTTCACCTTGTCGCTGGTCTACGTGCTGGCCATGGCCCTGACCTACACCGTGGCCGGGGTCCTGGCTGGGCTGTTCGGAGCCAACATCCAGGCGGCCTTCCAGAACCCCTGGATCCTGTCGATCTTTGCGGGGGTCTTCGTCGCACTCGCCCTGTCCATGTTCGGCTTCTACGAACTGCAGCTGCCCAGCTCCCTGCAGACCCGCATCAGCGAGCTGAGCAACCGGCAGGAGGGCGGCAGCCTCATCGGGGTCGCCATCATGGGACTGCTCTCTGCCCTCATCGTCGGACCCTGCGTCGCCCCGCCTCTGGCCGGTGCCCTGATCTTCATCGGTCAGACCGGCGACGCCGTCCTGGGCGGGGCCGCCCTGTTCGCCCTGAGCATGGGGATGGGGGCGCCGTTGATCGCCATCGGGACCTCTGCCGGCAAGTTCCTGCCGCGGGCCGGGGCCTGGATGGACGCAGTCAAGGCGGTCTTCGGGGTCCTGCTCCTAGGGGTGGCGATCATGCTCCTGGAGCGCATCATTCCAGTGGCCGTCGCCCTGCTACTTTGGGGGCTGCTGCTCATCTGCTCCGGCGTCTACATGGGCGCAACGGACCCGCTGCCAGCCCAGGCCGGCGGCTGGCGCCGGCTGTGGAAGGGACTCGGGCTCGCGCTCCTGGTCTACGGCGCCCTAATGTTGGTTGGCGTGGCGGCAGGAGGCAAGGACACCATCCAGCCCCTGCGGGGCCTGGCCCCGGTCGGCGGCACAGCCCAGGCGGCGCACGCCAGCTTCAAGCGCGTCAAGACCGCCGCCGATCTGGACCGCGAGGTGGCCGCCGCACGCGCCGCCGGCAAGCCGGTCCTACTGGATTTCTACGCGGACTGGTGCGTCTCTTGTAAAGAAATGGAACGCTACACCTTCTCCGACCCTGCCGTCATCGCGGAGCTCCAGCGGTTCGTCTTGCTCCAGGCGGACGTGACGGCCAATGATACCGAGGACCAGGCCCTGATGCAGGGACGCTTCAACATCCCAGGCCCGCCGGCCATCCTGGTCTTTGACCCGGCTGGCAACGAGTTGCGGGGTTTCCGTATCGTCGGGTTCCAACCCGCCGAGACCTTTGCGGCCCATCTGCGCAAGGCGGTCCCATGAGTACGGTCAAGGTCGTCGTGGTCACCGTCCTGGCCGGCGGCATCAGCATCGGCGCGGCAATCTTCGGCCAGCATTGGTTGGTGGGGACCAACTTCGATCCCCTGACCCCGGCACGCGGCGGCCGCGCCGACACCCTGCCGGACTTCCGCCTTCCCGACCTCGCGGGGAGAGAGATCGCCAGCTCCAGCTGGGCCGGCAAGGTACTGGTGATCAACTACTGGGCGTCCTGGTGCCCGCCCTGCGTGCGCGAGATGCCGACCCTGATCCGGGCCCAGCAGGCTTATGACCCAGGGCAGTTCCAGGTCGTGGGCATTGCCATCGACACCCAGGAGGCTGTGGAGCATTTCCTTGTCGACCACCCCGTCAACTACCCGATTCTGGTGGGCAACGTGGACTCCGTGGAGATGTCCCGGCGCCTGGGTAACCGCATGCACGGGATCCCCTTCACGGTCATCTTCGACCGCCATGGCCGGCGGACCTTCAGCCAGGTCGGCGAGGTCACCGCCACGACCCTGCAAGCCGAGCTGGCAACCCTGCTTCCCCCTCCGACACCGGGCCAAACGGCCGCCAACGGCGGATAA
This sequence comes from Chromatiaceae bacterium, assembly GCA_041307765.1. Taxonomy (GTDB): domain Bacteria; phylum Pseudomonadota; class Gammaproteobacteria; order Chromatiales; family Chromatiaceae; genus DYRB01. The sequence goes on along the minus strand of JBFZCW010000315.1, from coordinate 196 downwards.
CGGGCGGCAAAAGGAGCATTTCCGGCAACTGGACAGCCCCGGCCGAAAACTGGACAATCGCGCCACGCTTCTTGGCCCCGGCGCGCCGCGCCAAGCGGGATTTCCCCGTAGGGGGTTCGGTACGGGAGTGGCGAGCGATGTCGGCGATCTTGGTCATCAACGGCCCTAACCTGAATCTGCTCGGCACCCGCGAGCC
>JBFZCW010000314.1:0-5782 GCA_041307765.1 Chromatiaceae bacterium | reverse complement strand
GGCCGAGGTCCTGCTGGAGCACCTGCATCCGCGCTTTCGCGCCATCCTGGAAGGAACGGTGAAGTAGCGTGGACAGCGACAGTCGCTATGTCATGCTGATCTCGAGCCTGCCGTTCCACGGCCCATTGTTCGGCGCCCACCATACCCCGCTGTCGCGTCTGCGTCTGGAGCATCGGTTGCGGGTCCTGGAGCCGGAAGACGCCCGAATCCTGCGCCGCCTGACCGAGATCCTGGACTTCATCCATCACTCCATGGACCTCACGGACGCCGACCTGGTACGCCGCACCCGGACCCTCGAGGCGGAGCTGCCCAGCACATTTCTGCGCGACCTCCTGCGCTTCCGCATGGAGCAGCGCACCCTGCTCGCGGCCCAGCGGCGGCGCCGGCGCGGCGAGACCAGCCCGCCGCACGAGCCGGGCTGGGGCTATGGGCGCTGGGTCGGCCACGTCGAGCGCAACTGGCACGAGCCAGGCTTCCGCCTGGAGCGCGTCTTCCCCTGGGTGACCGAGGCCGAGCGCCTGTTGCGGGCCGACGACAGCCTGGGCCTGGAGCGGCTCAAACTCGCCGTCACCTGGGCGCACCTCGACCGTATGAGCGAGGGACACTGGTTCGACTTCGAGGCGGTGGTGATCTATGTCCTGCGCTGGGACCTGATCGCGCGCTGGATCGGGCAGGATGGGGAGGCCGCTTTGGTACGTTTCGAAGGGCTTGCCGCCGGTGGGCTGAGGGACTACGCCCATCTCTTCGGCGATCCGAGGATCGCAGTGGGTTAGGACGGGTCTATGCAAAAGCAGGGTGTCTTCCACGCCCCTCTGGTTACGTACATTTGGGGCGCTGGCAATGCCAAGCGTTTCTGTCGTTCTGACGTCGCCACATCCGGCTGAGTATCTCCGCGAAATGATCGACGCCGTCCTCGATCAGACCTTCAGCGACCTCGACCTGACGATCTGCGGCGATGACCGGGAGGATGTCTCAAGGTCTGTCGCGAGCGGACGCCCAGATCCGCGCATCAAGGCTTGGGGTAGTGACGGGGCGTGCCGCGGCGCCCTCGGTGTTGGCAGTGCCGTCTCTGAAACCGCCGCCGGCGAATATATCGCCACCCTGCGGTCAGGCGACTGATGGGCATTGGACAAGCTGGAACGGGAGGTGGCCTATCTGGATGAGCATCCCGACCTGGGCGTTGTCTTCACCCGAGCGCAACCCAAGAATGACCAGGGGCTTGAATCGGCCAGACCATGCTGCGAGCCCCCAGACAGCTGGCGATGGGCGTGGCTCAGGCAGCTCTTTCGCGGGCAATGGGCTCATGGCGATTTCGGCATAGTCGGCAGGAGGCAGTCCCTTCGAGACGCCGGGCCCTATCGCTCGGGACTGGCGCGGACTGGCGATGTCGAGCTGCTGAGCAGGCTTCTGATCCAATGTCCCGTACAGGTTCTCGAAGGGGGGCTCGTCCTGGGCAGCGTGCCTTCGGGCGCGGGGGGCGGCCGAGGGGTGAGTTCGAGGCGGAAATCCAAGAGAGCAACGAATGGAATGTATTGAGGGAAAACTACCTCTCGAGGCCAGTCCGCTTTGTGTCGCGGCTGCTCCGGCGCCGGCAATTATCGCCCGCGGCCGGTGAGACATTGCCAAGCATGTCCGCGCACAAGGATTCTGTTGGACCAAGGGCGGCCCTGTCGGTTGGGCTGGGGGAGCCGTCTCCGGATGGGACGTGCGATGTGCCGGCAAAGGCGCCGTCGGCGCGGTGGATCGATTCGCCCTTTAGCACGGACACCTTGCCATCGGCTTCGGCGAACGACATCCTGCTGGTTGTCCATGAGTTCTCGCGGACCGGGGCACCCTATGCCGGTTTATACCTGCCCCGCCTTGTCTGCCCTCCGGGTTGTCAGACCAGTGGCCTTGTAACCGATGGACGGCCCGCTGCGGTAGGAATTCGAGGACGAGGGGTTTGTTACTGTCGTCGACGCCTCATAGGTTGGGGATACCGATCTGTCGCCCGGGTTTGGCGAATGGGTCGGGGGGTTCGAAAGGGTCATTGTGAACTCCCTGGGTGCGTTTCCGTTCGTCGATCGGTTCAGGGGCAAGGCGAAGCGCCTGAGTTGGTGGATCCACGAGACCTCTGTGGGCTTTGACACGCTTGGGACGCTGACGGCGGATGTGCCCGCCTTGTTTTCCGCTTGTGAATCCATTTGGCTCGGCAGTCCGCTATGCTTTCGGCTTGCAGGTCGATACGCCTCGCCAGACAAATTGCATCGGGTGCTGTACGGCTGCGAGGATCGGGGCCTTTCGCATCGACCGCAGCATGCCAACGGAGAGGCTGCGGCAGCTTTATTCAGAGGCTATGCCTCGCGCGACGACCCGATGCCCATCGTGATGACAGAGGGGCTCATGCAATCCAAGGTCTGCCTGTGCGCATCGGTGATCGGACATGCACAGTTGCTGGAAGATGGCACAGAAGGGTCGATCTTCGCCAGCGAATCGGCGCAACAACTCGCAGACAAGATGGCTTGGATCATTGCGAACCGGGACGAGTTGACGGCCGTTGGAGCAGCTGGGCGGGCGGTGTATGAACGGCATTTCCTGGTCAGCGACTTCGTCGGGAACGTGGGTACCTTGCTCGAACAATGCGCTTAGGGCGCCTGGCGGACATCGACGAGATGGAGAAAGGGCCTGCGGCCAACCGGGCTCCGGCGTGGCCGTCCGGGGCCGACCGGCGCGCGGCATTGGTGGCGGCGCGGTCTTTGTTGATGCCGATGGAGACTTGCACCCCAAATGGCTGACCTGACTCTTTCCACCGGGCAGGCCCGGGTGATCGCCGTGCAGGACGACCTGGTCACCATGGAGCTTGACGGCCCGGAGGGCGGCGGCCAGTTGATGAAGAACGAGGTGGTCTTCGTCTGCCCCCGCCGTCGCGGTCCCGATGGCCGCCAGGAGCGGCTCAAGGGCGAGGTGCTGCGCGTGCGGGGCCGACGGGCGGACGTGCAGGTCTTCGAGAGCACCAACGGCGTCTCTATCGGGGATCCCGTGGAGCAGACCGGGGAACTCCTCTCCCTCGATCTCGGCCCAGGGCTCCTCGGCCAGGTCTTTGACGGCCTGCAAAACCCCCTGGAGGACATCGCGCTTGCCCACGGTGTCTTCCTGCCCAGAGGCGTGGAGCTGTCGGCGTTGGACCCGAGGCGTCGCTGGTCGTTCATTCCCCAGGTGCAGACGGGTGCCAGGCTGCGCGCCGGGGACACCCTGGGGTCGGTGCAGGAGGGGGCCATCCGTCACCGGATCATGGTCCCGTTCGACGAGCCCGGCGAGGTGGAGGTCGCCTGGATCCAGGAGGGCAGCGTCGCCGTCGATACCCTGGTGGCGCGCATCCAGGACCGGGGTGGCCGCGAGCGCTCGATCACCCTCACTCAGCGTTGGCCGGTGCGCCGGGCCATTCCGGAGCGCCTCCTGGCAGACCGCCGCTGCCAACGGCTCTACCCCAGCGAACCCCTGGTCACCACCCTGCGGCCGATCGATACCTTCTTTCCCATTGCCCGCGGCGGTACCGGCTGTATCCCCGGGCCCTTCGGGGCCGGTAAGACGGTGCTGCAGCACCTGATTTCTCGTTATTCGGCGGTGGATGTGGTCATCGTCGTCGCCTGCGGCGAGCGCGCGGGTGAGGTGGTGGAGACCATCACCGAGTTCCCGCAACTGAAGGACCCCAGGACTGGCGGGACCCTCATGGACCGCACCATCATCATCTGTAACACCTCGTCCATGCCGGTGGCGGCGCGGGAGGCATCGATCTACACGGGGATCACCCTGGGCGAGTACTACCGGCAGATGGGTTGCGACGTCCTGTTGCTGGCGGACTCGACCTCGCGGTGGGCCCAGGCCATGCGGGAGACCTCCGGGCGGCTCGAGGAGATCCCCGGCGAGGAGGCCTTCCCAGCTTACCTGGACTCCGCCATCCGTGGCGTCTACGAGCGGGCCGGGGTGTTGCGCCTGGCCGACGGGTCCCAGGGGAGCCTGACCATGCTGGGTACTGTCTCGCCGGCGGGGGGGAACTTCGAGGAACCCGTCACCCAGTCCACCCTGGCGACGGTCAAGACCTTCCTCGGGCTCTCGTACGACCGCGCCTACAAGCGCTTCTACCCCGCCATCGATCCGCTCATCTCCTGGTCGCGCTACCTGGAGCAGCTCAGGCCCTGGTACGCCGCCAGGATGCGGGAAGGCTGGACCGAACGGGTGCGGGCCATGCTCGCCTTGCTGAGGCGGGGCGATGCGGCCCTGCAGATGATGCAGGTCACCGGCGAGGAAGGGGTGACCCTGGAGGATTTTGTCAGCTACCAGAAGGCGCTGTTCCTGGACATGGTCTACCTCCAGCAGGATGCCTATGACCCAGTGGACGCATCGACGTCTGTGGAGCGTCAGCAGGTCGCCTTCGGCATGGTCTACGACCTGGTCGAGCGGGCCTATGCCTTCGGCGATAAGGCCGAGGCGCGGGCCTTCTTCACCCGCCTGACCGGTCTTTTCAAAAACTTCAACTACGCCCGGGAGGACTCGCCGGATTACCAACGTCTGCAGGGCGAGATCGATGCCCTGGCTGCTGGGGTCTCGGTCCAAGGCTGACGGCTGGCCCCGGCTGCCTTGGCGACCTCAGGGCGATTCCGGGTCGGGCCTGGACAGGGCCTCCTGGAGGCGGAAGATCGCCGAGGAGTCCAATTCTCCCAACCCTTGCCCGATCAGGGCATTGAGGAGCTGGGCGAACTGAGCGGCGCCAGGTAGCGCGACGCCCAATTCGCGGGCGGCATCGAGGACGATGTGCATGTCCTTCTGGTGCAGTCTCGCCTTGAACCCTGGGGTGTAGTTGCCGTCCAGCAAGCGTTGTCCGTGCACCTCCAGGACGCGGCTGTTGGCGAACCCCCCGAGCAGGGCCTCCCGCACCTTGGCGGGGTCCACGCCTGCGGCCTTGGCGAGGACAAAGGCCTCCCCGAGCCCCATCAGGGCGTGGGCGATCACCACCTGGTTGCAGCCCTTGGCGACCTGTCCGGCCCCATTGCCGCCGACATGAACGATGTTGCTGCCCATGGCCTCGAACAGGGGGCGGGCCCGGTTGAAGGCGGCCGCGCTGCCGCCGGCCATGATGGACAGGGTCCCGGCGATGGCGCCGGCCTCGCCGCCGGAAACGGGCGCGTCGAGCATCTCCACCCCGCGGTTGGCCAGGCGAGCGGCCAGGGCACGCGTGGCCGAGGGCGAAATGGTGCTCATGTCCACGACCAGGGCACCTGGGCATATCCCTGCCAGGACCCCGTCCTCGCCAACGATCACCTGCTCCACGTCCACGGTGTCGGAGACCATGGTGAAGACGACCTCGGCCTGTCGGGCCGCCTCGGCCGGGCTGGGGCAGCCGATGCCCCCGGCCTCGACCAGCGGAGCCATGGATTCGGCTCGCCGGGCATGGACGAAGAGCATGTGGCCGGCACGCAGCAGGTTGAGGGCCATGGGGCGACCCATGATGCCGAGGCCGATGAAGGCAATGTTCATGGTGTGGGCGACCTGTGGGGTGTTGGTCTCCAGGTTTCGGCCTTCAGCTCTCAGATTTCAGCTGTCAGCGACGAGCCGAGCGGCTTCGGTTTGTCCCTTTTTCAGGGCCCGTCGGGCACCGTGCATCAGCCCTCGGTCCCGCCCGGCTCTCGCCCCGCCCAATCCCGGGCGAACTGCCAGGCCGTACGGCCGCTGCGCGAGCCCCGCCGCAGGGCCCACTGCAGGGCGGCGCGCTCGACCTCGGTGCCCTCCGGCCGGAGGGCACCGA
>JBFZCW010000313.1:0-3819 GCA_041307765.1 Chromatiaceae bacterium | reverse complement strand
CTTCGGCTCCGGGCAAACCGCGCCTAACCCGCACTGACAGGCAAGCGGCCAAGGCTTCAGTCGGCGCCTGTTGCTGCCGCTCCCAGGGGACGTCGGTGGCGGAGCGGTGCACAAGGCGCGGCGCCCGATGTTGGCTTAGCGGACCCTGGACAGCGCCTCCGGGTATCAAGAGGGGCCAGTAGAAACCTCAGGTGAGACTGCGCAATCACCTGAATCCGCGCCCAAACTAGCAAAGCGTTGCTATCCGCCTCGGAGAACGGCCGCGGGTTCGGTTCCCGATTCCACCACCAAGCAATGAACCCCGACAGGTCTCCGTTGGGGTCTTTATTATGCCCGCCTGCGCGTACCCCCGCGAACCGTTTGGGGTTCCTGCGGGGGCCTGCGGACTTCGCCTGCCTCCCCCCGACCCCCTTCCACGGCCCATTTCGGTCTCTCCCCGCCCCCAGTCTCCCCGACCCGCAGTCTCCCCCCGGACCCGAAGTCTGATGACCGCCCAACGTGACCCGTGGTAGATCAATCGTTTAGGAGCGGACTGTTCAACGCGGTTTTTTCTCCGTTTTGGGTAGCGGAGGAAACAGGGCTACCGGGCCGGTACTTGGGGGAGAGCCAGCTCTGCCCCGATGCCGGCGCGCGCTCATGCAGGCGGCAGCGCCTTTGCACCGCCGCTCTACTCAATGATCCCCTTGACCTTCAGGCTTGCGAGGGTCAGTTCCTGGCGCAGGGGAAGGCCCGCCTTGCCGTGCATGTCCATGTTCATGGCGAAGATCCAGGTCACACCCGACTTCTCGATATACCCGACATACCACCCGATCTGCGGTGTGGACCGCGCGGCCCATCCGGTCTTGGCGCGAAGGCTGTAGTGCTCGCCCTGTTCGCTCAGCATGACCTCGCGCAGTCCGGCATAGGACGACGCCTTGTAGGGCAACGCTTTCAGAATCACCTGCCGCAGGAAACTGACCTGCTCGCGGGCGCTGATCGTGAGGGAGCCGTCGAGCCAGAAGGCGGTCTCCTCGAAGGGCTCTGAGATCTGACCGTAGCTCGCGCCTGCGAGATGTGCCCGGTAGCGGTCGGCGCCGATGCGCCGGGCCAGTTCCTGATAGCACCACACGCAGGAGGCCGCATACGCGCTTTTGAGGGTGTGGTCCTGGTTCCAATCGGGCAAATCGTGGGCGCGCCCATCCCAGCGGATCACCTCGTCGAGCCCTGACACCGCCCCCTCTTCCAGTGCGATCAGGGTGTTGAAGATCTTGAAGGTCGACGCCGAGGGAAACCGCCGCTCCGCCCTTGCCTCGTTGTGCACGTAGGTCTCGCCACTATCGAGGGTGGCAATGACCATCGTGCCCTCGACGCCAGCCTCCGAAAACAGTCGGGCGATATCCGGGTCTTCGGCGTGGACTGGCGCGCTGAAGGACATAGCGATGAGCAGCGTGAATATGGGTCGCATCGGCGTCATCGATTTGGGTGGTCGGGGGCGACATGGTAACCACGTAGGCCCATGGGTGTGGCTGTCGATCATCCTGTCGGGTGCAACGGGTCTCGGGGCTTGCACGTCGCTGAAGGTCGGCTGGGTGCTCACGGATCGCCGAGGGCCCTGTCGCGGACTCACGGCGCCCACCATCCAGCCGACGGTCGCTGACCGGCCAAAAGCCGTCCCCCGGATGCGGCAGCGCTGGGGCTGCAATACGCGGTCAAGCAGCCGCAAGGGTCGCAGATGGTGCAACGACAAGGCTCCGACTTCCGCGATTTCGTGGTCTGTCCCCGATCACCCGATGAGTATGCGGATCGCCGCGTCCCGCCCGAATTGGCCGCCGACCCCGTGCTTCATGGCGAGTGCCTGACAGGGGCCCTCTACTGGAACGACTTTCTACACCTCGCCCGCAACGCCGGCCTCACCGACCCACGTTTGGTGGAGGACCGACCCATCGGCATTGCGGACCCGCAGATCGAGGAGCGGGTGGCCCCGACCCGTTTCTATTCCGCCACCTACCGCCTGTTCAAGCTCCCGGGGCTGGAGTCCGACGGCGAGGATTACGGCCAGGCGGTCGCCTACCGCGGGACCCTACCCCGTCACCCCGGGGCATGGTCCCTGGACAAGCACCACCGCTTTCTTTCGGTAAGGTAGCCTCCGTCTGCGGCAATACCCAGCGCATGCTCCACGAGACCCGCTTGTCCCCCCTTCGATTTCTTTGCGGACAGAGGGCGGCACCTCGGCATCTTCGAGGGCTGCGGAACGGGTCTGCCCTTCGCCGCTCAGGATGGTGGCAGGGCAGTTCCCGGCGGCTGCTGCTGCGCAGCGGCGGCGTGGACCACCGCACCTCAGATCCTTCCTTACATCGTCCTAAAGCCGAGCGGCGGCCTCAAAGCCATTTGGGATAGGGGTTCGCCGAGAAGCCGCATCCGGTTATCTGATGTTGGTAGAGACCCCCTGACAATGCGTTCGAGTGAGCGGCGACCACAGTTTGGTCATTCAGCCGCCGCGGCCCCTACTCGCGGCAACCCGGGCTCGGCCTGCTCACGGAAACAGATCTGGCCGCGCCGCGGCGCGGCCATTTGGTATCCCCGGATGACCGACCCGCCTTACAGCGTGAGCATGAAGGCCACGAGGTCCTGTTTGTCCTCCCCGGTAAGCTTTAGGCCCAGGGCAAGATTGAAGAACTCCACGGTGTCGGCGAGGGTAAGCAGGCGGTCATCGTGCAAGTAGGGCGGAGTGTCCTTGATGCCGCGCAGCGGGAAGGTCTTGATGGGACCATCGGCACTGGCCAGCCGGCCGTTAATGTCCTTGGGCTCGAAGAAGCGCTCGGCCTTGAGGTTGTGCATCAGGTTGTCGGTGTAGTAGGGCGGGGTGTGACAGGTGGAGCACTGACCCTTACCGAAGAACACCGCCTGGCCGCGCAGCTCCGCCTCGCTCGCCTTGGCCGGGTCGAGCTTGCCGAAGGCGTCCAGCTTCGGTGCCGGCGGGAAGTCGAGCAGGGCCTGGAACTCGGCCATGTTGTGGACCTCGCTTCCGCGCTCCAGGATGTTGACGCCCTTCTTGGTCGCGATCACCGGGTCGCCGTCGAAATAGGCGGCCCGCTGCTCGAACTCGGTGAAGTCCTCGATGGTCTTCAGGGCGCGCTGGGAACCGAACAGGCGCTGGATGTTGACCCCGCGCAGGGTGGGCGTGTCGATGCGGTGGCGGTGCTCCTGGGGCCGGATGTCCCCGACTAGGTGGGTGGCCGCATTGGTATGGCCATTAACATGGCAGTCGAAGCAGGTGACCCCGGTGCTGGGCTTGGCTGAACGTCGATCCGCGGTGGCATTGAACTGCTGCTGCATGGTCGGGGTAACCAGGAGGCGCAGGCCGTCGATCTGCTTGGGGTTCAGCAGCCCGTTGAACAGCTCGTAGTAGTTGGCCAGGGTGACCACCTGCCCCTGGGACACGTCGCCGAGATCGGGCCGGGTGGTCAGGTAGATGGCCGGGGGATACTCAGGCAGGAACTGGGTGGGCAGGCCGAAGTCCAGGTCGAAGCGTTGCAGGTCGCGGCCGTCCTGCTCCTTTATCTTGTCGATGTGGTACTTGGGGAACAGCATGCCGCCCTCGGCTTGATTGTCATGGGGCAGCGGGTAGAAGCCAGCGGGCCACAGCCCCTTGGCGCGGATTTCCTCGGGACTCATCTGGGAGAGCTGGTCCCAGGTCGCATCCTTGGGCAATTTTACCCGCACGCCCCCCCCTGCACCGGCTTGCCGCGCCCACTGCTGGCGACCCCTGGGATGGGTCGGTCGGCAAGGTCGTAACGCGCCTCGATCAGGGCCTTGAACTTGGCCTCGACGGCGGGCTTG
>JBFZCW010000312.1:0-8995 GCA_041307765.1 Chromatiaceae bacterium | reverse complement strand
TATACATCTTGACCAACGGGGTCAGATGAGCCGTATCGCCGAAGTCGTAGGCGAAGAGCCCCTTGGTCAGGGTCGGGCAGGCCGAGGGCTCCACGGCGATGAACTGTGTGTTGCCGCCCTCACGCAGTTGCTTGCCGAGGAAGGGGAAGGCCAGGCCAGCGAAATTGCTGCCGCCGCCGGTGCAGCCGATCACCATGTCCGGGTAGTCGCCCGCCATGTCCATCTGACGCATCGCCTCGATTCCAGTGACGGTCTGGTGCAGCAGGACGTGGTTGAGCACGCTGCCCAGGGCGTACTTGGTGTCGTCGCGCTGGGCGGCCATCTCCACGGCCTCGCTGATGGCGATCCCCAGGCTCCCGGTGCTGTCCGGGTGACCCGCCAAGACGGCGCGTCCGGACTGGGTGGTGTCGCTGGGGCTCGCGATGCATTGGGCGCCGAAGGTCTCCATGAAGGCGCGCCGATAGGGCTTTTGCTGGAAGCTCACCTTGACCATGTACACGACGATCTCGAGCCCGAAGAAGGCCCCGGCAAGCGCCAGAGACGAGCCCCACTGGCCAGCCCCGGTCTCGGTGGTGATGCGTTTGACCCCCTCCTCTTTGTTGTAGAAGGCCTGGGGGATGGCGGTGTTGGGCTTGTGGCTTCCGGCCGGGCTGACGCCCTCGTACTTGTAATAGATCTTGGCCGGGGTGTTGAGGGCCTTCTCCAGGCGCCGGGCTCGGAATAGGGGGGAGGGGCGCCACTGGCGGTAGACGTCGCGCACGGGCTCCGGGATCTCGATGTCGCGGACCGGGCTCATCTCCTGCTCGATGACCGCGCGGGGGAAGATCACGGCCAGGTCGTCCGGGCCTATGGGCTGCTTGGTTCCGGGGTGCAGCACGGGGTCCAGGGGCACCGGCAGGTCGGCGTTGATGTTGTACCAGGACTTAGGTATGTCCTGCTCGCCGAGCAGGTACTTGACGGCATCGCTCATTTGGCCTCCGGAGCTCCGTTGGTGACTGGGTATGTGCTGCCCCGCCCGCCAAGGGCTTCGGGTGGACGGTGGGCGGCGACCCGAGACTTTACACCTCTGGACCTGTGCTGTGGAGTTGGAACCTTGACCAATTCCATTCACGACCCAAGAAGCCATTTGCCGGCAGTTGGGCTATCTTTCGCCAGTCGCCCGCGATGGTGCGACGCTCAGCAGCTCGAATGGTCACCTTGCCGGTCGAGCCCTCGACCCAGGGCAGCCGCGCCGGTCCCGTGCGGCGGCTAGCCAAAGAACCTAACAGAGACCGACACCCATGCAGACCGTGACTCCCGAGTATGCCTCCCATCACCTTGCCGAGCTGATCGACCGGGCGCGGGCGGGAGAGGAGATCATCATTGCCCGGGGTGGCATGCCCATAGCCCGGCTAGTCCCGATCGAAGATCGGGCCGAGCAGAACGACGAGGCGCACGCCCCGGACGAGGAAGTCGACGAGGCGTTCCACGGCGATTGACGGCCTTCCGCACTCGGTCGGGGAGCATCGCCGAGAAAGGTCTCCGTTGCTCTGCCTGTCACCGACGCCGTTGCGACACAAGCCCATCACTATCGAAGGCAAAGACGGAGACACCATGACCACGACCCCCATGCAGTACCTGGACAAGGCCATGAACGGCCTCCACGACCTCGGCCTGGTCCCCCAGGACGCCAGGACCCACGAGGAGCCCATCGTGGCCCTGCTCAACCAGATCTCCGCCCTGGACGAGGGCCGCGTGGCGGCCATCGCCCGCACCCTGAGCCAGGCGTCGCTCTTCAACGAGGTGGTGCGCCAGCAGGTCCAGGCCATGGACATCGGCGAGCGCTACGAGGAGATCACCAACGCCTTCAACAGCATCCGCGACGATGCCAAGTCCATGGTCGATCAGATCCAGGACGGACGCATCGATACCTTCGAGCGCCTAGGCAACGTCTGGATGAAGGTCCGCCGCGGGGATATCGCCTCCCGCTTCGACAAGATCAAGGGGACCTACCTCACGGTCACCACTGCCACCAACGACCAGATCCAGCGCGAGCAGAGGATCCTGGAGGCCTACCAGGATTTCCGCGGCGCCCTCAAGCAGTCCGAGGTCCTTGCCCTCGAAGTGCTCGAGACCGCCGAGGCGCGGCTCGACGCCGCCAAGGCCGCGGTGGGCGAGGCCATGAAGGTGGTGGAGGGCTTCAGCGGGACCGAGCCGGCCGAGCGCGCCAAGCTGGAGATGACCCGGGACGAGAAGGTCCGCGCCCTCCAGACGGAGGAGAAGCGCTACCAGATCGCGAAGGACCTGTCGGACAACCTGACGGTGTCCTACAACACCTCCGAGGTCGTCATGGCCCGGCTGCTCCAGACCACCAACGCCAAGGAGCGGGTCTATGCCCAGGCGGTGAGCTTCTTCAGCACCAACGAGGTCGTGCTCACCGCCCTGTCCGCGTCCTTCACCGGGATGTTTGGGCTGCACGAGGGGACCGAGACCATCGAGGCCATGAAGGAGGGTGTGAGCCAGTCCCTGGAGGTCCTGGCGGAGATTGGCGGCAAGGTGCAGGAGGCCGCGGTCAAGGCCGGCTATGGCCCGACCATCCGCGCCGACGCCATCAAGAAACTGGTGGACTCTGTCGTGACCTGGCAGGAGCGCTCCCACGAGATCATCGAGGAGATGCGCAAGCAGAGCACGGCCAACGCGGCGGAGATCCGCGAGGCGGTCGAGGAGGGCAAGCGCCGGCTGGCCCGCCTGGCCGAGCAGGGCAAGGGCCTGGCGCTGGAGGCCCCGGCCGTCGCCGCGACAAGCGCGCCGGCCCAATGAGCGCGGCGGCCCCCAGCTCGACCAGCCCGGCGGTTCCCGGTGGGGTGGTCCCGCCGGGCGCCACGGCACCTGATCGGGCCCAGTCCAAGCCCCCGCTGGACGACATCATGCTCGCCATGGACGTAGTCGATACCCTGCGTCGACGCGAGCGCCTGGTCCACCAGGAGCTCGACCAGGTTGGGCGAGAAGAGGACCTCAAGGAGCGCCTGCGCAAGATCTATGCGGCCCAAGGGATCGAGGTCCCGGACCGCGTCATCGAGCAGGGGGTGGCGGCGCTCAAGGAGGAGCGGTTCGTCTACAAGCCCCCGCCGGAGGGGTTGGCCACCCGCCTGGCCCGCCTCTACGTCAGCCGGGGCCGCTGGGGCAAGTGGGTGGCCGGGGTCTTGGCGGCACCCTTCATCGCCTGGGGCGGTCACTGGTTCGCCGTCGGCCTGCCCAACGCGACCCTGCCCGAGGACCTGGCCGAGGTCCACGCCGAGGTCGTCAGCCTGGCCAAGACCGACGACGCCCGGCAGGCGGCCGACCAGGGTCTCAGCGTCGGCCAGGCGGCCCTGCGCTCCCAGGATACCGGTGCCGCCGGCAAGGCCCTGCGCCAGCTGGAGGACCTGCGCACCGTCCTGGGCCAGGAATACACCCTGCGCATCGTCAACCGGGCCGGGGAGCGTTCCGGAGTTTACCGGGTCCCGGACCTGAATACCGCCGCCGCCAACTACTACATTGTGGTCGAGGGTATCGACGCGATGGGCGAGCCGGTGACGGTCCTGATCAAAAACGAGGAGACCGGCAAGACCGAGCGCGTGACCCAATGGGGGTTGCGGGTGGACCAAGGGACCTACAACGCCGTAGGCCGCGACAAGGGCGATGACGGCATTATCGAAAGGGATCGCTTCGGGGCCAAGCGGCGCGGCTATCTGACCCCGGACTACGAAATGAAGACCACCGGCGGGGCTATCACTCGCTGGTGATCCGGCAACAACCGAAAGGCCTGCCCATGATCTCCGGACAACAGACCCTGGCCTCCATCGACGGGGCACTGAACGAGGCGCGCGCCAAGGTCGCCGCCATCGAGGCCCAGATCGCCGAGGCCAACGTCAAGCTGACCGAGCTCCAACAGGCCCGGACCCGCGACTACCGCGCGCTCGCCAAGCTGCGGGTGGACCTGGTCTCCGGCGGGGCCCTGATCCAGCACTTGGACCAGGCCGAGGCCCAAGTCGCGCGCCTTCTGGAGCAGCGGCAAGCGGCCCTGGCGGACCTGGAACGCCAGATCCAGACCGCGGAGCGGGCCCGTGCCCCCCTTGAGGAGGAGCGTGCCGCCCAGGCGGCCCAGATAGACACCGCCGCCGCCCGGGTGGACGAGGCGCAGGCCAAGACCCAGGCCCGGCTGGACGCGGACCCCGGCTACCAGGCCCAGCGGGCACGAACGCAGGAGGCCGAGCGTACGGCGATGCACGCCGCCGAGAAGGCGCGCCTGAGCGAGGAGGAGCTGGCCCAGAAGGGCGCGTCCTACCGCGGCGACCCGCTCTTCATGTACCTCTGGCAGCGCAACTATGGCCTGCCGGGTTACAAGCCCAGCGGCCTGATCCGCTGGCTGGACGGCAGGGTCGCCCACCTCATCGGCTATGCGGATGCCCGCGCCAACTTCGGCCGGTTGAACGAGATCCCAGCGCGCCTGCGCGAGCACGCCGCCGCCCAGCAGGAGGCTGCCGAGGTGGAGCTTGCGGCCCTCAGGGCCCTGGACACCCAGGCCCGTGAGGCGGACGGCGTCCCCAAGCTGGAGGACGCTGAGGCCGGGGCCCAGGCGGCCCTGGACGCCATCGACACCCGGCTCGACCAGGCCGAATCGGATCGTCAGGCCCTGCTTGCGCGTAAGGCCGCCTTTGCCACCGGCGAGGACGACCACACCAGGTCCGCCATCGACTACCTGGCCGGAGAGCTGGCGCGCGACGACCTCATGGAGCTGCGTCGTGAGGCCATCCTCACGCCCTTCCCGGAGGACGACAACATCGTCGCCCGCATGTTGGGCCGGGAGGACGAGCGCCGCCGACTGGAGGCCAGCATCCTGGGCCTGCGCGAGGCGTACACCGCCGCCCAGTTCCGTGCCGCCGAGGTCGATTCGCTGCGCCAGGACTTCAAGCGCAACCGCTTCGACCGCGCCGGGTCCGGCTTCGGTGACGGTACCATGGTCATGCTGATGCTTGGCCAGTTCCTCAACGGCATGCTGGACCGCAATCGGCTCTGGAAGGTCTTGCAGGAGCAGCAACGCTACCAGCCCCGGCAGTCGGACCCGACCTTCGGCTCAGGCGGCTTCGGGCGCGGCAGCGTCTGGGGCGGCGACTCCCACGGCATCGGGCGGCGCGGTGGCTTTGGCGGAGGGGGTGGAGGCGGGTTCAGGACCGGCGGGGGCTTCTAGGATTCCTTGAGCGTCCCAATTCTTCACCTACGCGTCGAATGACGGGGGGCAGTCGTTCCGGTTTCCCCCCTTTCGCTCAACATTAGGCTTTTCGAAACATGACTGCTAAGCGTTCGTCAGCCGTGCGCAGACCACCACCTTCGCTCTTGCAGGCAAATGCCGAAAAAGCCGGCATCGCTCCCTTGTTGGGCTTGTCACGCGCCTTCGAAGAGGTTGACCCAGCTTGGTCTGCCGCTCAAATTCAGGTCAAAGGCCAACGGGCGGAGACGATGACCGAGCCCTTGACCAGGGGCTGGCAGCAACCGCTCAGCAGGCCGGTGAGGATCTCCGCCTCGCGCAGGTCGATGATCTGTGCGCAGTCCACACGTTAAGCGACCAGGGTCATCGGCTGCGCTTTGAACGGGAACCCCTGCTGCGCCGCCGTCCAAGTGGTCTTGGGGGTCAACGCGATTGTAGAGCGCGGGCGTCCCCGGCCGGTTGAAGCGCCCGCCCTGCCGAACGGCGCCTTCCCCGGAGGTCGGTGCAAAGGCCCAGGGCGGGTTATGGCCACGGAACATGACTCCGGTGAAGCGGCGCGCGAGCGCCGCGGCGCTCACGCGTAGCCGCCTTCGGCGATGCGCGACAGATCATCCTTCACGGTCGCGGTGCGGCTGGCAAATTCTTCCAGCAGTGATGAACTCGATTGGGCTGCCGAACAGATCGTCCGGCAGACGGCGCCGTTTCCGCCTTTCCCGGCCGAGCTGGAAGAACAGACTTCGCGTGTTCAGCCGATCATCGATAGGCGCTTCGAGGGTAGCAGGAACCTCGTGCCGGAATCGGGCGAGGCTGCGATCGCCGGTGTTGTTGATAGTTAATAACTAGCACAAAGATATGAATAATCGATTAGAAGGATCGCTAAGCGTGGTCCAGACTCTGGCCAGGTTTCCGCGGCAAAGCGTCTGGCCAGTGATTACCAGGAGGAAACCGAAGGTCGGCAACAAGGCCGAGGCGCTGTTGCGCTTCTCTACCGTCGCCGATGCCGAGCCCGACTTCGCGCTGAAGCTCTACGCCGAGGAAGGCAACTGGGACCTGGTCGGTAACAACGCCCACAGTCACGAGAGTTCTGTACGGAACAACCTGAAGAAAATGGCCGCCATGATCGGAGAGAATGATGAACGCAAAAACTGACACGAACGCGGGCAAGTGCCCGGTCATCCACACGACGACGGGAGCAAAGTCGAATCGGGACTGGTGGCCCAATCAGTTGAACCTGAAGCTACTCCAGCAGAACTGCCCCCAGTCCAATCCCTTGGGCGAGGCGTTCAACTACGCCGAGGAGTTCAAGAAGCTCGACTTCGAGGCCGTGAAAAAGGACCTTTACGCACTGATGACGGACTCGCAAGACTGGTGGCCGGCGGACTACGGTCACTATGGGCCGCTCTTCATCCGGATGGCCTGGCACGGCGCGGGCACCTACCGCACCGGGGACGGCCGCGGCGGGGCAGGCTCGGGCCAGCAGCGCTTCGCGCCCCTCAACAGCTGGCCCGACAACGTCAATCTCGACAAGGCGCGCCGGCTGCTGTGGCCCATCAAGCAGAAGTATGGCAACAAGCTCTCCTGGGCCGACCTCATGATCCTCGCCGGCAACTGCGCCATCGAGTCGATGGGACTCAAGACCTTCGGCTTCGGCGGCGGGCGCGCGGACGTCTATGAGCCCGAGGAGGACACCTACTGGGGCTCCGAGACCGAGTGGCTCGCCGACAAGCGCCACATGGGTGACCGGGACCTAGAAAATCCACTCGCCGCCGTGCAGATGGGGCTGATCTACGTGAACCCGGAAGGCCCCGGCGGCCAACCCGATACGCTGGCATCCGGCCGGGACGTTCGCGAGACCTTCGCGCGCATGGCGATGAACGACTACGAGACCGTAGCGCTCACCGTCGGCGGCCACACCTTCGGCAAATGCCATGGCGCCGGCGATGCGGCGCTGGTTGGGCCCGCCCCCGAGGCCGCCCCCGTCGAGCAGATGGGCCTCGGCTGGAAGTGCAGCCATGGCAGCGGTAAGGGGGGTGATCAGATCGGCAGCGGTCTGGAGGGCTCGTGGACCCCGACCCCGACCCAGTGGGACAACAGCTATCTGGACATGCTGTTCGGCAACGAGTGGGAGTTGACGAAGAGCCCTGCGGGCGCCTGGCAGTGGACGCCGAAGGAGGCGACTGATAAGAATATGGCGCCCGCGGCCGACGATCCGTCTAAGCGGGTCCCGATCATTATGACCGACGCGGACATGGCGATGCGGATGGACCCGATCTATGAGCCGATTACGCGGCACTTCCATGCGCACCCGGATGAGCTTGCCGACGCCTTCTCCCGCGCCTGGTTCAAGCTCACGCACCGCGACATGGGCCCCCGCTCGCGCTATCTGGGCCCGGAGGTCCCGGCAGAAGAGCTGATCTGGCAGGACCCGGTCCCCGCGGTCGATCACCCCCTGGTGGACGCAGCCGACATCGCCGCGCTCAAGACCAAGATCCTCGCCTCTGGGCTGTCCATCTCCGATCTGGTCTCCACCGCCTGGGCCTCGGCGTCCACCTTCCGCGACTCGGACAAACGTGGTGGGGCGAACGGGGCGCGCATCCGTCTCGCGCCGCAGCGGGACTGGGAGGCCAATCAGCCGGCCCAGTTGGGGAAGGTGATGCAGACCCTCGAGGGCGTCCAGCAGGGCTTCAACGCCGCGCAGGCTGGCGGTAAGAAGGTGTCCCTCGCCGACCTGATCGTCCTTGGCGGCTGCGCTGCTGTCGAGCAGGCGGCGAAGAACGCCGGACAGGCGGTGGAAGTGCCCTTCGCGCCGGGGCGCACGGACGCCACCCAGGAGCAGACCGATGTGGACGCCTTCGCCGCGCTCGAGCCCATCGCCGACGGGTTCCGCAACTACCAGAAGGCCAAGTACAGCGTGTCGGCCGAGGAGCTTCTGATCGACAAGGCCCAGCTACTGACGCTGACCGCGCCCGAGATGACGGTCCTCGTCGGTGGTATGCGCGTCCTGAACGCCAATGTTGGGCAGTCTCAGCACGGCGTCTTTACCAAGCGCCCCGGGGCACTCACCAACGACTTCTTCGTCAACCTGCTCGACATGAGGACCGAGTGGAAGGCGACCTCGGAAGACCGGGATCTGTTTGAGGGACGCGACCGTGCCACCGGCGAGCCGAAGTGGACCGCCACCCGCGTCGACCTCGTCTTCGGCTCCAACTCGCAGCTCCGCGCGATCGCCGAGGTCTACGGGCAGGACGACGCGAAAGAGCGGTTCGTGAAGGACTTCGTGGCCGCTTGGAAAAAGGTCATGAACGCCGACCGCTTCGACCTTGCGTGAACTAGGCTGAACGGTCTGCCATCGAGGGCCTGCAGAGCACAGCCGCGACCGAGTGTCTGGTGATCAGAACCTGGTCGCGGCTACGCAACTCCAACGCAAGCCTGCGGAAGCTGCGAGTAAGAAATCAGGGCGACGCTACAACATACACTGTATCGATCGCGATCGATGCGGCTCGCCAGCCCACGGTAACCAACGGAACCACACGACCAACCTGCGGGGGTTCATAACTCACGGAGCCAGCCATGCTGTTCAGACAATTGTTCGAGCCAGTATCGAGTACCTACACCTACCTGCTCGGCTGCGAGGAGACTGGCCAGGCGATCCTGATCGACGCGGTGCTGCCGACCTGGCAGCGCGATCTCGGGGTATTGGCAAGCTTGAATCTCAAGCTGGTCTACACGCTGGATACCCACATCCATGCGGACCACATCACCGCCGCC
>JBFZCW010000311.1:0-5703 GCA_041307765.1 Chromatiaceae bacterium | reverse complement strand
CCCAGGATCAGGTCGGCGCAGGTCCCGGGGCAGATGAGGGTGACCTCCGGGGCATGCTCCAGACGCTCCCAGAGGGCGAGCTGGGTGACCCGGTTCTCCACGATATGGCCCAGGTCGGGCTCGCCGAGGTCGGCGCTGTCGAAACGGATGCTGCCGCGCCCCAGCCCCTCCCAGACCACCATCTCCCGGTAGGGGCTGGCCCCAAGCTCCAGGATGCGGTCCCAGGCCCCGAGCCGCGTCAGGATACGCTGGCTGCCGCGGCTCAGCGCCGAGACGCGCAGATCCACCTCCCCCGCCGGCCAGGTGCGCTGAGGCACCCGCGGCTCGACCACGGCAATGCTGAGCCCCTTGCCCAGGCAGGCACAGGCGAATGCGGCACCCACCATCCCGGCGCCGACGACGATCAAGTCGTAGCGGGCGTCCACATCAACCACGGTGCGGCTCCAGACTCAGGCCGCGGGACAGGCGCGGCTGCCGTCCACCCGCATCGGTGCTGATGCCCATGAACCGGCGTGCCAAGAGGCGGCGCGCCCCGGGGACCAGGTCGAGCCCGACCAGACCAAGGTCACGTGCGAGGCGCAGCGGCCCCCATGGGTTGACGAAGATCCGCGCCAGGGCGTCGGTCACCAGAGCCGCGTCGGCCTGGTCACGCCCCCGCTGGCGGCGGTAGGCATCCAGCACCGCGGTAACGCCGGGGTCGGACCCAGCTTGGGCTGCTCCCACCAAGACCTCCGCCAGGGCCGCCACATCCCGTAGGCCCAGGTTGAACCCCTGACCGGCCACCGGGTGCAGAGTGTGGGCGGCATTGCCGATGAGGACCAGGCGGTCACCCACCGGCTCCCGGGCCATAACCTGGCGCAGGGGGTACGACACCCGCCGCCCGAGCCTGGTCAGCCCCCCAAGGCGATAGCCGAATCGGTCCTGGAGACGCGCCAGGAAGGCCGCATCGGAGAGCCGCAGCAAAGTCTGGGTGTCCGCCTCCCGCGCCGTCCAGACCACGGACCAACGCCCCTCGCTCATGGGGAGCATGGCCAGGGGACCCGTATCGGTGAAGCGCTCGTAGGCGGTGTTCGGCCGCGGGCGGTCTGGAGTAACCGTGGTGATGACGGCGTCGTGACCATAGGGCCGCTCGCGCACCGACAGGCCCAGGCGCCGGCGCACGAAGGAGTCGCCGCCGTCGGCGGCCACCAGCAGGCGAGCGCGCAGGGTGCGGGCGGCGCCAGCCACGGAAACCTCCAGGTCCACGCCATCGGACTGCATGCGTAGCCCCAGCAGGCGCGCCGGGCAGAGCAGGGTGACTCCCCCAACCCCAGGCCCGGCGCCCTCCCCGAGGGCCCGCCGGATGGCGGTACCCAGCAGGCGCGCCGGGGCGACATAGCCCAGGGCCTCAACTCCCTGCTCGGCCCGGTCCAGGTGGGCGAAGCCGAAGCCGCCGCGCTCGGAGATATGGATCTGGTGGATGGCCTCGGCCCCAGGGGCGATCTTCCCCCAGAGCCCGATCCCCTCCAGGATGCGCCGGCTGCCCCACGCCAGGGCAATCACCCGCTCGTCGTAGCTCGGCTGGGAGGCGGCATCCGCGGCAACGGCCTCGATGCTGCAGACCTTGAGCCCAGACCCGCGCAGGGCGCAGGCGAGGCTGCCCCCCACCAGTCCGCCTCCGACGATGACCAGATCGTAGTCGTTCATCCCATCCCTTCCTGTCATTCCCCAGGCCCGGGGCTAGGAGCCCACCGTGGCCTCGATCTCGTCCACGGACTTGGGCGCATCGGCGGAGAGGATCTCGTTGCCCCGCGCCGTGATGAGGACGTCGTCCTCGATGCGGATGCCGATGTGGCGATAGGCTTCAGGCACGGCGTAATCGCTGTCGGCGACGGCCGCCGGGATGTAGAGGCCCGGCTCCACGGTCAGGACCATGCCGGGCTCAAGGAGCCGCCACTGGTCGCCCACTTTGTATTCGCCCACGTCGTGCACGTCTATGCCGAGCCAGTGCCCGGTGCGGTGCATGTAGAAGGGCTTGTACTTCTCGTCCTTGATATGACGCGCCACGGCCGCCTTGCCCCCCGGCAGAATCCCGAGGCGGGCCAAGCCCTTGGTCAGGGTACGCACCGCCGCGTCGTGTGGATCGTTCCACCGGTTGCCCGGTACCGCCTTGGCGATGGCCGCGAGCTGAGCCTCCAGGACCAGCTCGTAGAGCTCGCGCTGCGCGGGGCTGAAGCGCCCGTTCACCGGGAAGGTGCGGGTGATGTCCGAGGCATAACCCTGGTACTCGCAGCCGGCGTCGATCAGGACCAGGTCCCCGTCGCGCAGGCGATCGCCGTTGCTGACATAGTGCAGGACGCAGGCATTGGCGCCACCGCCAACGATGGGCGAGTACGCCTGGAAGCGCCCGCCCTGCTCCGCGCAGGCGTGGACGAAGGCGGCCTCGAGCTCGTACTCGAAGAGACCGGGCCGACACAGCCGCATGACCCCTCGGTGGGCGGCGGCGGAGATCCGCGCCGCCTTGCGCATGATCTTGATTTCCGAAGAGTCCTTGACCAGGCGCTGCTCGTGTAACAGCATCGAAAGGGCGACGATCTCCGTGGGGGCGCGCACCCCGGCACGTGCCTTGGCCCGCACCTGGCCGATCCAACCCATGAGGCGCCGGTCGAGGTCCGTATCCAGGCCCAACGGGTAGTAGACCCGCCGCCGTCCCTCCAACAGGGTGGGTAGCACCGCGTCAAGATCGTCCATGGGGTGGGCCTGATCGGCCCCGTACGCACTCCGGGCCCCCTCGACCCCGGCGCGAGGACCGTCCCACAACTCCCTTTTCTCGTCGCGTGGGCGGCAAAAGAGGACGAACTCCCCCTCCTTGCGCCGCGGTGCGAAGACCGCCAACGCCTCGGGCTCGGGGAACCCGCAGAGGTAGCTGAGGTCGCTGGACTGGCGGAAGGGGTGATGCACGTCGCGGCTACGCACCGCCTCGGCCGCCGCCGGGACAATCGCGACGGCCGCGGGGGCCAGTGCCTCTAGCAAGGCGCGCCGACGGCGCCGGTAATTGGCCGCGGACATCAGCCCCCCTCCCTGGCAGCGACGCGATCCTCGTAGACCAGCATGGCGGCGACCCAGAGGAATTCGACGATCTCCGTGAGGGCGTCCTCGTTGTCCTCGCCCTCGTCCAGGTCTTCCAGGTCCAGGCGGGTGATGTCGGCGAAGTCGCGGAAGACCTCGCGGGTCTGCTCCGATAGATCCGTTTCGCCAACCCCGGCGAGGCCCAGGGCGTAGAGGAAGCCGCGACACCAGTCATAGACCGCCAGGGCGCGCTCGCGCAGCGACGCTTCGTCCGGCGGGAGCAGGGGGGAGAAGCCGAGGCCCGGACCCTCGATCTCCGCACGGGTCCGCTTGGCCAGGGTGTCCAGATCGGCGCGGCACTCCCGGGCCGATCCCTGGGCCAGCAGATCACCCAGCGGGGCCTCAGGCTCGACCTCGGCGAGCCAGACTGCCTCGGCTTGGGGATGGCCCGCGCAGATCAGCCCGCACAAAATGCCGTGGACCTCGCCCGGGCTGGGGGAGAGGGGGCTGTCCGAGAGGCCGTGCGCGAGTCGCTGGTAAAGGGTGGCGGTCATCGGCTCCACGACGTGAGGTAACCCGTCTCGGGGCATGCATCCAAAAGCGTCCGGATCATATCATGGCGCGCAACGGATTGACCCCGACGGGGGGGCCCCTCTATATTGCAGCAACGCACTAGGGGAATCAGAACAGTGGCCAATTTCGATCTCGAACGACTGGAAACCCAGGTAGAAGAGTTGATTGAGGGTTGTCGGCACCTACGCGAGGAGAACCATAGCCTGCGGCTCCGCCAGGACGCCCTGGTGGCCGAGCGCGCAGAGCTCATCGAAAAGACCGAGCAGGCGCGCGCCCGTGTCGAGGCCATGCTCGAGCGCCTTAAGACAATGGAGGAGCAGCTGTGAACCAAGAACCTACCCCGGTCACGGTGCGCATCCTCGACAAGGACTACCTGATCGCCTGCCAGCCTGAAGAAAGGGACGGCCTGCTGGTCTCGGCCCGTCACGTAGACGAGCGCATGCGCGAAATCCGCAAGAGCGGCCGAGTGATCGGCACCGACCGCATTGCCGTCATGGCAGCCCTCAACCTCGCCTACGAGCTGCTCCAAGGTGACGACAAGAGAGGGCCCCTGGACACAACCACGGTCAAGCGCCTTGCGGCCATCCAGGGGCGCATCGCCTCGGCGCTCGGGGACCCTGACGGACCCGGGGCCCCCCCACCCGCACCCACCCTAGACGACGCCGGGGAAAGGGTATAGCCTTTGAGTCAAGACATCCCCTGCGGTGTTCGATAGCGGCCTGGGTATTTTCTTGAGCCTATTCATTACCCCGGGGACACAAAGACCGAGCCGTTGCGCAAGTCCGCCTCCGAGCGGAAAGCCTGAAGCAGAGTCGCCTGTCCCCACTTGAACCTCGCGGTTCAAGAACGATGGTTGTTATCGGCACAGGCGGGGGATGTCCCCTCCTCCCCGCCCACCATGAGCCCTCAGACCGACTCACCAGCGGCCCTGCGCCGCGGGCTACGTCTGCTGCGTCGTGGCCTGTCGGCCTCCCAACAGCGCAACCATGCGCGCGCACTGGCCCGCACGCTCGGTCGACATCCTGCCTTTCTCAGGGCCCGACGGATCGGTATCTACTGGCCTGCCGACGGCGAGATCGACCCGCGGCCCTTGCTCGGCCTGGCCCAGGCCAGCCGCAAGCGCTGGCACCTCCCGGTCCTGTGCCCGCTTCCGCACCCGAGGCTCTGGTTCCTGACCTACCGTCCAGACGAGCCGCTGCGCCCGAACCGCTTCGGTATCCCGGAGCCAGCGCTGCGCAACCGGCGCCTGCGCCTTTCCTGGACCCTCGACCTTTTGTTGGTTCCCCTAGTCGGGTTCGATGCCAACTGTAACCGCCTAGGCATGGGCGGCGGCTACTATGATCGAACCCTGAGCTACCTGGCCCATCGACTGCATTGGCGGCGTCCCCGCCTCATCGGCATCGCCCACGAGTGCCAACGCGTGGCGGAACTACCCGTGCGTCCGTGGGACGTCCACCTGGACCTGGTGGTGACAGAGTGTCAGGTCTATCCGAGAGGGCCTGCGAGCTAGGTGGCCAGTTGACCCTGCTCTTGGCTGCCGCGATAAGTCCACGCGAGAGCGAGACATTAGGACCGCAATCGCTCTCGCCACAGACCTCTGCGAGACCTGGCAATGCCTAGGGCCGAAACAGAGTCACAAGGGAAGACCAAGACGCTGCCCTACGACGTGGCGGACCAATTGCAGACCCCAGCAGAAATGGCCGCGGACGTTGATGCCTTGCTCACCGTGGCGCCAGACGACCCCGTAGCCATTGCCCGTGCACTGAGAGACATCGCCTGCGCAATGGGCAGGTCGCAGGTCGCAGGCCGCAGGTCGCAGGTCGCAGGTCGCAGGTCGCAGGTCGCAGGTCGCAGGTCGCGGGTCGCAGGTCGCAGGTCGCAGGTCGCGCGGAGTGTGTGACTCAGCCGGAAAAGCCTCTACAAGGCATTGAACGAAGACGGTAATCCAAGCTTCTCAACAGTTCTCAAGGTCGCATGGGCGTTGGGGCTGCGCCTGCATTCATAATCCGCCTGACCGCGTGGGGCCGTGGGCGTGGGCACCGCTCGCAGGACGGGTAGCGCGAAGCGAAACTTCCCGTGTAC
>JBFZCW010000310.1:0-7210 GCA_041307765.1 Chromatiaceae bacterium | reverse complement strand
CGGTTCCCGGCATGAGTTGCATCAGACCGATAGCACCCGCGGATGACACTGCGGAGGGGTCATAACCCGACACAGTGCGAATCACCTCGTGCAACAACTCCGGGAACAACTGATATTGACGCGCTGTAGCGCTGATCAGGCCAGAAAATCCGTTGCGCTGCTTTGCTGTCGTCTTTCCCGGGACCTGCACCCGCCCCGCCGAGATGAGCTTCTTCTTATTCTCGTCGATCAACTTGGCCGCAGGACGCTGCCATTCGAGCCGCAACTTCGCGCCGGTGAGCGGCACGTCGGTAAAGTAGACCTTGCCCGTCGCGTCGACATATTTAAACACATCGGCCTGGGCCGAACCTCCGACCACCGCCCCCAGCACCAGTGCCAAGTGCATTGCCCCGAGCCCCAGCTTGCGCAGATTCACCATATTACAGTTGCTCGATCGACATGTCAGCAATCTTGGACAAAGACCGGCTGTCGCAATGAAGCCAGCGAACCGCGGCCATCCAAGCCCTAGATGCGACGAACCGGGGCGACGGCTACCCTCAGGTGCCAAGGTTCCTAAAGACAGCGCGAGCGGAAGGCGGCTTTGCTTGCAACAAATGAACAGGCCGCCCGAACGCCCGGTCTTCCGCCGTCTCTTCATGCCGTCGGCAGGAGGTCCCCGCCGGCCCGCAGCCGCCGCCTGTTCAAGGCCAGCCACTGAAGCGTAATGATAGCGGGCATGGTATCCAGCCGGCCAGCGCCAATAGCCGCAATTGCGTGACCGGCATCAAGTACCAGGACGCGGATATCCTCACCCTCACGACTCAGACCGTGCACACCGCCCGCCTGAGAGGCATCGGTGCGCGCGAAGAATAGATGGAGCCGCTGAGCCGCCACACCCGGGCTCACGTGGACGCTGGCGATTGGCTCGATGCCCCAGGCGGCGCAACCCGTCTCCTCCCGCGCCTCGCGCAGCGCCACCTCCGCCGGATCGCACCCCGGGTCGACGACGCCGCCAGGAGGCTCGACCAGCCAAGCAGCCCGGCCGAGTTCCAGGGCCCCGATGCGGAATTGCTCCACCATGACCACTTGGTCGCGCGCCGGGTCATAAAGCAGCACGGCTGCAGCATTCAAATGCTCGATCCGCTCCCTTTCGAGCATGGCACTCCAGCCGCCGCCATAGAGGCTGTGACGCAGACGATAGCGAGCCAGGGTAAGGAACCCCGAATGACATGACTGCCTCTCCACCAATTCAATGGCGTATTTCATTCGCAGCCGCCAAAGACCGCCGGCAACGCTCCTGTGCCGCGCTGGTCCCATGCAGCGGCAAGCAAGCTATGACCGATGACCCCCTTTATTACCGATTTCTTATCAATGCCCGCGTAGCGTATCCGCGCCGATTCAGGGTACCTCGCTAGGTTGTTTTTTATGCCGCGCTCAATATAATGCCCGCATCCTGTGAATAGCCGAGGCTGAGGTGCCAATGAAACGACGTCATTTTCTCGGACTTGCCCTGTCGATCGCCGTCACGCCCGCCGTTGCCAAAACCTCCCTAGAAAAGCGTCGTTCCATCTCCCTACGCCACCTTCACACCGACGAACGGATCAATGTCACTTACCGCATAGGGGATCGCTATCAACGCCCCGCCCTCCACAAGCTGAATTGGTTTTTGCGGGACTTCCGCACTGGGGATGTCACCGTCATCGACCCCAAGCTCTTCGACATCCTCTATGACGTCAATGTCCGACTCGGTAATCCCGAAGGTACCTTCGAGATCCTCAGCGCCTATCGCAGCGCTCAAACCAACGCCATGCTAAGGCGCAGCTCGAACGGGGTCGCCAGAAACAGTCTGCACCTGACCGGACAGGCGCTCGACGTTCGGCTTGGATATGCCAGCAGCCGCAGCATCTGCGAGTCCGCCGTTGCCCTTTCCCGCGGTGGCGTCGGTCATTACCCGAGTTCCGACTTCGTGCACATCGACACGGGTGAAGTGCGCCGCTGGGGAGCCTGACGGCCCTCACCAGCAGCCCCTGGGCCCAGAAACGACCGGATCCTGGGCCCAGGGGGCTTGACTCCGCGGCACGGTGCAGCGCCACCTCCCCTTGCACGGCCGCCCTCTCGCGGGCTGCCCAAGCCCAAAGCATCCCACATTCTCCACCGGATGCCGGCTTCGCCAAGCGCCCCAAATGCCGGCACCCACGCCCCCTGCCGCCAGAAGATACTCAAGCAAGTCGCTATTTTCAAGTACAACGCGAGTCATCTTCCTCTCATCGTTGTTTTAGCGATATTTGTTGTGCCAATGCGTCCGATAATCCAGCCGGACGAGCTGCCAGCGCCACCGCCCACGGGCGGGCGCGTCGAATGAGGGCAAGGCGTCCTGAGGGCCTGGCCCA
The DNA here is from genome assembly GCA_041307765.1 of Chromatiaceae bacterium. Classification (GTDB taxonomy): domain Bacteria; phylum Pseudomonadota; class Gammaproteobacteria; order Chromatiales; family Chromatiaceae; genus DYRB01. Next base: position 4,841 of record JBFZCW010000310.1, on the reverse strand, counting down.
GACGCCCGTCACAAGGCGAAGCCGAACTCGCAACCCCGCCCTGGGCCCCGTGCGCGATCGCACAACATCAGGAAACTCCCGAGGACGGTGCCTCCAGCGGTGGGGCCGTCGGCCCACTCACTCGACCACCCGAAACTGACAGGCCAACTCGGGAAGATCGATCTCCCTCGACATCAGCCGCAGCCGGTCATTCAAAGCGGCCCCCCCGGGTGCGCGCACCTTTGCGTCGAGGGCCAGGGCCGGGATCAAGACCACAACCTTGCGCTCGTCAACCTCGACCACCACGCCTTCGCCTGCCCAGTGCGGATGCCGACGCAGGTAGACGAGCTTCCAATGGTGGTTGGATAGCCGCTCCGCCCGACGAACTGCCACGCCGGCCGCCTCCGCCTCCCCGACCCGCTCGCTGACCTGCTGCGCATCGAGTACGAGCCCGCCGGCAAGGCCCAACCGTACCTGTTGGTGGACGAGCAGGTCGGAATAGCGGCGCAGGGGGCTGGTGGCCCGGGCATAGAGACCCAGCCCGAGACCTGAGTGCTCCACTGGCTCAACCGACAACCGGGTGGGTTTGAAGCGACGCCGGTAGGCGTGCATACCGGCTAGATCCTGGGGCGTATCGGCCTGGTCCGGCGGCGCCTGCCCCGCGAAGGGAATGGCGATGCCGCGCTCCAGGCACCAGCGGGCGCACGCCTCACCGGCCATCAGCATGGCGTCCATTACCAGGCTACGGCTGCGGGAACGTTCCAAAGGGCGAATGACAACCTCGCCGTCGCAGACCCGGACGCTCACTTCTGGCAGATCGATCCCGGCGGCTCCCCGGGCCTCCCGGCGGGCGCGAAAGGGCCTCAGAAAGGCGTCGATGGCCGCGAAGGGCGCCGAGTCCAGGGCTGCGTCGACCTCCGCATAGGTCAGCCGTTGGGCCCGTATCAGGGTCGGGCGTATCTCGATGTCGGCCGGTTCCCCTTCGACGCCGCACCGCACTCCAAAGGACAGGGCCGGAGAGACCGGTTGCAGCCCCAGCCCCAGGCGTTCGGTGACCCCTTGGGGCAACATGTTGACAATACCCTCCGGGAGGTAAAGGTTCGCCCCCCGCGAGCGGGCTTCACGGTCCATGTGGCTGTCCGGCGCCACCAGGGCGGCCACATCGGCTACATGGACCCAGAGACGGTCCCCGTCGAGGCTAATGGCATCGTCGGGATCCTGATTGCCCTCGTCGTCGATGGCATACGCGGCTAGGCTGGTCAGGTCCAGCCTGGCCTCCTCCCGGAGGTCGCCCACCGGCAACTGGGGATCCCCGCGAGCGACGCCGCATCGGGCTGGATAGGGGTTGTGGTCGGGCAGCCAGTAGCCGACCTTGACCAACATCCGGTGGGCATTTGCCGGGGTCTCCTGGTGCCCCAGGGCAACCAGAATGCGGCTGTAACCGGTCTGTCCGTTGGCCAAGCGCTCCACCTCCGCCAGACGCTCCCTGTCATCGGGCGCAGCGCGCCCCTGTTCCATGCGCGCCAGGAAGGCGGCCCAGTCGCGCTCCGCCACCACCTTGGCCTCACGCTGGGCGCGGTCCTGCTCCACCGCCTCGCGTGGACGGACCTTGATGGCCTTGGGCGTCCCGGAAAAGTAGAGGCCATCAGCCACGTCCTGCCAGGCGGCCCAGGCACTGGCCGGCGAAAAGTCCCCGTAAAGGATCTCAGCCAATTCCTTTAGGTGCGTCTCACCCCCCTCCAGCAGTTCCCACGCCTCAGCAAGAGATCCGTGCCGCGGCGTGAGCTCCGCGAGTCTGGCAAGGGGCCCCGGGTGCAGGGGCTCGATATCCTTGGCCCGCACACGCTTGGTCTGACCTCCCTCCAACTCGATCTCGATCTTCTCGCCCAAGGCCAGCACGCGTGCCGGGCGGACCTTGTAGAGAACCAGGCCATTGACCTGGGGTCTGGTTTCTAGGATGGACAAGGCCTCTTCACCCCCGCTTCGGGCCGCCGCGGCCCTATGATTGGCGGCGCCGGCGGGCTGCAACCCCCCAACGCGATTTGGGTATCATACCGCGCATCCGCCGCCTGCCCCGGGGCAGTCGTCAACCCCGGCATGGCCACAACCTGCGAGACCGACCAGTATGAACAATGAGTGGAAGCGCTTTGTCGAGGCCCATGCGGGCGTGATCGATGCCGAAAACCAGGTTCGATTTCCGGCAGCTCCGCGCGAGGCCTGCTGCGCCCTGATGGACCTCTCCCACCTGGGGCTCATCCGTGTGGCCGGAGCGGACGCCCTATCCTTCCTCCAGGGCCAACTCACCAACGATGTGCGCGAGGTCTCTGGGACGCACACCCAGCTCGCTGGGCACTGCAGCCCCAAGGGCCGGATGCTGGCCAGCTTCCGCGTCCTCCTCCTGGACGACGCCTTCTACCTGCAGTTACCGCGCGTTGCACTGCCGACGGCGCTCAGACGCCTGCACATGTTCGTCCTGCGGGCCAAGGTCACGGTGGAAGATGCAAGCGACGCACTGGTCTGCATCGGATTGGCTGGGACCTGCGCCCCGGTGCTGCTGGCCGAACACTTTGCCAACCTCCCGGAGGCCGACCACAGCATGGCGTACTCGGGCGGGATCGCCGCCATCCGCATCCCCGGGCCCAGCCCGCGCTTCGAAGTCCTGGGCCCGGCCGAGGCCGTCAACCCCGTTTGGGAGGCCGTGGCGACACAGGCGACGCCCATGGACGGGACCTACTGGGCCCTATTGGATATCCGCGCCGGCATCCCGACGGTCTATCCCGAAACCGCCGACGCCTTCGTGCCGCAGATGACCAACATGCAGCTCATCGACGGGGTGAGCTTCACCAAGGGATGCTACACGGGGCAGGAAGTCGTGGCACGCATGCAGTACCTCGGCAAGCTCAAACGCCGCATGTACCACGCCGAGGTCGAGAGCGTCACCGCCCCCAAGCCCGGAGACGAGTTGCACGCCCCAGGCAGCACCTCGGAGCAGGCCAGCGGCCGGGTGGTGGACGCTCGTCCGAGCGGTGACGGCCGCTACGAACTGCTCGCCGTCGTGGAGGTCGGAGCCGCGGAGACCGGCGCCGTCCGCTTGGGTGTGGACGGCCCCCTGCTCACCTTCAAGACACCGCCCTATGGGCTCCCGTCGGGGGATGCAGCCCAATGAAGTTTCCCCAGCTCCCGCTCGGTCAGCGTTTCGAGTACCAGGGGGAGATCCTGGTCAAGGTCGGGGCCATGACGGCCTGCAACGAGCGCGGCGGCAACACCAGGCTAATCCCCCGCTCGGCCGTGGTCGCCCCCCTCGCTGCCCAGACGGGCCCAACAGCCGCTTCCGCCACCCTGGCCACCGAGCGGCTACAAAGTGCACTGATCGGCTTTGAGACGCGGTGGAGGGGTCTGTTGGAAGACCTGGACGAGGCGACCCGCGGCCGGGTCGAGGAGGCGATGACCAATGCCCATGCGGAGCTGCGGGAAGCCCTTGGGCTAGGCAGGCCGCCGACCCCCTGAGGTTCCCGCTGCGCGCGCCCCTCAGCCGGGCAGAAACTGGCAAGGCCAATCGCTTGCGGTCAGTAGATCCAAGGGATGAGCTTCCGAACTCCCCTTGCATACACGGCATAGTCCGGATGACGCTCGGTCAGCCAGGCCTCCTCCTTGTTCGCCTTGAAATCGAAAAACACGAACCCGACCGCCAGCAGGGCCAGGTGGGACAGACTCAGGCTGAAGGCCACCCAGCCCAGGGCGGCGAAGAGCTGGCTGCTGTAGAGGGGATGGCGGACAATCGTATAGGCGCCGTGGCGCACCAGCCGGCTGTGGTCCACCGGATACGGCAAAGGCGTCAGGTAGTCCCGGATGTTCAGGACCCCGAGCCCGCCCAGGAGCAGTGCCATCCCAGCGCCGCCCAGGCCCAGAACCCAGCGAATGGGCGCGAGACTGGCAACCGCCTCCGGCGTGGCCCAGGGGTTCCAGGCCGGGGTCATGATGAAAGCGAACATCAGGACGAACTGAATGACAACCAGGTATTCTCCGCGCCTACCTGGGCGAGCCTTGCCGTCTTGGCTGGCCGCATTGCTCATGGCGTCTCCGCAAGGCAGGGGTAACCCCGCATGTTGTAGTGGCCCGCGCCCGCAGGCCTGTGGGCCAACTCGCCGCTGCGCCATCTGACACGACCTCAGCGCCTCCGCCCCCTATCCCGCCGCGAGGGGGGACCGAGTCGGGCCGGCATCCCGCCAGCGTGGGGTCGGAACCGGAGAGATACAGGCCATGCCCGAATTTCGGATCCACCCCCGCCTCCTGGGCGACTGCCATCGGCTGGGGCGATTCCCGGACTGCCACCTGCTGCTCCACCGCAACGCGGCCCTGCCCTGGTTCATCCTGGTACCCGAGACCTCGGTCCTCGACCTGCTCGATCTCGACCCCGGGCGGCGCGAGCGGCTCCTGGCAGAATGTGCCCAGGTCTCAACCTATATCAAGGCGGATCTGGGTCTGCCCAAGGTCAACTTCGCCGCCATCGGCAACCTAGTCCCGCAACTGCATCTGCACGTGGTCGGGCGCGCCCCCGGCGACGCCTGCTGGCCGGCGCCGGTCTGGGGGCACCTCCTGCCGGGACCAGAATACCGCCAAGAGGAGGTCGGAGAGATTGTGGCCGGGTTGGTTCGACACTGCGCCCTGACACCGGCACTCCGCGGGTGAGCGGTCGTCTGTCGCCTGAAGGCCGACGGACCCAGCCCTTCCGCCCCGATGCGAGTTGGGACCGAGCCCCGCGCCTTGGGTATACTGCGCGGCCCATGCCAGCCAGGCCCCCGAGCTGGCGCCGTCAGCCCAGCGGAGACCCGCCCGACATGACCCGACAAGCCACGCTAACC
>JBFZCW010000309.1:0-4215 GCA_041307765.1 Chromatiaceae bacterium | reverse complement strand
CCAGGCGCTCGAAGAAGATCTCCCCGATCTGCTTGGGCGATCCCAAGTTGAAGGGATGCCCGGCGACCCGGTAGGCGTCCTGCTCCAGGGCGTGGATGCGCCCGGCCAGGTCCCGGCTCTGGGCCGCCAGGCGCGCGGCGTCGATACGCACCCCGGTGCGCTCCATGCGCGAGAGGACTGGGATCAGGGGAATCTCGATGTCGCGGTAGAGCCCGGCCAGGGCGGGCTCGGCGGCGAGCTTGGGCCACAGGGCCTGGTGCAGGCGGAGCGTCACCTCGGCATCCTCGGCGGCGTAGGGGCCGGCCTGCTCCAGGGGGATCTGGTCGAAGCTCAGCTGCTTGGCTCCAGAACCCGCGATGTCCTCGTAGCGGACGGTGTCGTGGGCGAGGTACTTCTTGGCCAGGTCGTCCATGTTGTGGCGGGTGGCGGTGCTGTCCAGCACATAGGACTCGAGCATGGTGTCGTGGCTGATTCCGTCCATGGCGATGCCGTAGCGGGCCAGGATGCTCATGTCGAACTTGAGGTTCTGGCCGACCTTGGCCCGCGCCGGATCTTCCAGCAAAGGTTTGAGGCGGGCGAGCACGGCGTCGCGCTGGAGCTGGTCCGGCGCGCCCATGTAGGTGTGGGCGACGGGGACATAGGCGGCGGACCCGGCCTCTACCGCGAAGGACAGACCCACCAGGTCGGCCGTCATGTAGTCCAGGCCCGTGGTCTCGGTGTCGAAGGCGAAGAGCTCGGCGCCCTCCAGGCGGGCGACCCAGGCATCGAAGGCGTCGATGTTTAGGACCAGGTCATAGGCCGCGGCGTCCGGCTGGGCCGGTCCTGCGGGGGCGCGCGGCTCGGATCCGGCATCGGCAGCCGGCTCGGCCGCCTCCAGGGTGGCCAGGAGGCGGCGGGACTCGATGCGCTGGTACCAAGTCCGCAGGGCAGAGACATCCGGCGGGGCCGGGCGCAGGTCCGTGGGGCTCAGATCCAGGGGGACGTCGCACTTGATAGTGGCCAGGGCCCGGACCAGGGGGAGCTTGTCCCGGCTGGCGCGCAGGCTATCGCCCACCGCACCCTTGACCTCGTCGGCGTGGGCCACGAGGGCGTCCAGGCTGCCGTAGGTCTGGAGCCACTTGACCGCGGTCTTGGGGCCGCACTTGGGTACCCCGGGGATGTTGTCCACGCTGTCCCCCACCAGGCTCAGCCAGTCCACGATCTGCTCCGGGGAAACTCCAAACTTTTCAACAACCCCCGCGGGGTCGAGCAGGGTGTCGCTCATGGTGTTGATCAGGGTGACACGGGGCCCGACGAGCTGCGCCAGGTCCTTGTCCCCGGTGGAGATCAGGGTGTCGAGCCCGCGTGCCGCAGCCTGCATCGCCAGCGTCCCGATGACGTCATCCGCCTCGACCTCCGGCACAGCCAGCAGCGGCAACCCCATCGCGCGGACGATCTCGTGCAGCGGCTCGATCTGTTCGCGCAGGTCGTCGGGCATGGGCGGGCGATGGGCCTTGTAGTCGGGGTAGAGGTCGTCGCGGAAGGTCTTGCCGGGGGTGTCGAAGACCACGGCGACGTACTCGGGGCGGTACTCGTCGATCAGCTTGCGCAGCATGTTGAGGACGCCCACCAGGGCCCCGGTCGCCTCACCCCGGGAATTGGTCAGCTTGGGCAAGGCGTGGTAGGCCCTGAAGAGGTAGGAGGACCCGTCGACCAGGATCAGGGGGTAGGATGCGGCCATGTGCAATGTCCGGCGGTGGCAAGGGCAGGAACCTTAGCACGCCGTGACGCACCGCGGCAGCGGGGGCGGACCGCGCAGGTCTTGGCTGACAGCGCCCTTGTGTCGGGGGCGCACCCATGCCATGTTTCGCCCCCTTTAATCGCGGGCGGAGCAGGTCCCGCGTGACCCGATGAGGTATGCGATGGATGTCAACAACGGGCAGCCCGGTCCAAAGACCCGCGCCGATACCCTGATGCAGCGGGTGGGCGACTGGTTCTATGCCACCCGCGACCATTGGAAGCGCGGCCTGCTGATGCTGCTCTACGTCCTGGCCTTCAGCCTGGTGAAGCTCGCCGTGACCCTGATCGCCATCTTCCAGTTCGGCTACATCCTGATTACCGGAGGCCCCAACGGCCTGGTGCGGGACTTCGGGGCCTCGCTCGCCTTGTTCACCGGGGATCTGGTGGCCTTCCTGGTCTGTGCCGAGGAACGCCCACCCTTCCCCTTCAGGGACTGGCCGCGCCTGTCTCCGCCAGACGTTTGAGGCGCGACAGACCATCCGCGTACTTGTCACCCACCTGGTCCTTGGTCAGGGCACCGATGTAACGGCCGACGACGTCGTAGCCGATGCGAGCGGCGGTCGCTGTCCTGGTCCCGAGGCCCTGGGCAATCGGCTATAGTCTTGGCCTGAGTGACTCGTCCGCCAGCCCCACAGCACCAGACCATGGAAGCGCGCAAGCTCAAGACCATCGACGACCTGCTGCTGTGCCCCGACGAGCGCGTCGAGCTGATCGGCGGCGAGACCGTCTGCCGGCCCGTGGCCCGCTCGGAGCACGGACTGGTGCAGGGCAGCACCAGGGCGGCGTTGAGTCCCTCCACCCTCGGGTGAGGCGCGGGCGAGGATTCCGCCCATCGACGCCATCGAGCTCGACCTCGCCTACCTCCTCGGCGATTGGGCGGCAAGCTACCGCCGGCCCTCGGCTACCCCTCCGGCTCATAGGCCAGGTTCTGCCCCAACCACTTCTCGATCAAAGGGAGCGGCATGCCCTTGCGCTCGGCGTAGTCCGCCGCCTGGTCGCGGTTGATCTTGCCGACGGCGAAGTAACGCGCGTCGGGGTGGGCGAGGTAGAGCCCCGACACGGCCGCGGTGGGCACCATGGCCTTGGATTCGGTGAGCCAGATCCCGGTCCTCTGCTCCGCCTCCAGCAGGCGCCAGAGGGTGTCCTTCTCGGTGTGGTCCGGCGATGACGGGTAGCCGATGGCCGGGCGGATGCCCTGGTAGCGCTCCTCGATCAGGTCCTCGTTGGCCAGGTCCCCCTCCTCGGCATAGCCCCAATAGCGGGTACGGACTTGCTGGTGGAGCATCTCGGCCAGGGCCTCGGCCAGGCGGTCGGCCAGGGCCTTGAGCATCAGGGCCGAGTAGTCGTCGTGATCGGCCTCGAAACGGGCCACATGGGCGTCGATCCCGGCCCCGGCGGTGCAGGCGAAGCCGCCGATATAGTCGTTGAGCCCGGTCTCCACCGGGGCGACCCAATCCGCCAGGCACTCGTTCCACTTGCCCGGAGGCTGACGGCCCTGCTTGCGTAGGTTGTAGAGGGTGGCGACAGGCTCAGTCCTGGACTCGTCGGCGTAGATCAGGATGTCGTCCCCCTCGGCATTGGCGGGGAAGAGCCCGACGACGGCGCGAGCCTCAAGCCACTTCTCCTCGATGACCTGCTCCAGCATGGCCTGGGCGTCGGTGAAGAGCTTGCGCGCCTCCTCTCCCTTCTCGGCGTCATCGAGGATCTGCGGGTAGCGCCCCTTGAGCTGCCAGGCGTGGAAGAAGAAGGTCCAGTCCATGTAGCGGGCAATCTCCCGCAGCGGGATCTCGGCGAGGGTGATCAGCCCGAGTTGGTTGGGCGTCGGCGGCGCATAGTGATCCCAATCGATGGGGACATGGTTCGCCCGGGCCTCGGCCAGCGGGGTCAGGTCGCGGGCCTCGTCGCGGGCCGCGCGGCGCACCCGGACGGCATCGTATTTGGTGGCGATACCGGCCACATACGCCTCGCGCAGGTCCTTGGAGAGCAGGCTTCCCGCCACGCCCACGGCGCGGGAGGCGTCCTTCACATGAACCACGGGGTGCTGGTACTGCGGGGCGATCTTGACCGCGGTGTGCAGCTCCGAGGTGGTCGCCCCGCCGATCAGCAGCGGGATGCTGAACCCCTGGCGCTGCATCTCTTTGGCCACATGGACCATCTCGTCCAGCGAGGGTGTGATGAGCCCGGACAGGCCGATGATGTCGACCTTTTCCTCCCGGGCCCGTTGCAGGATCTTGTCCGCCGGGACCATGACACCCAGGTCGATGACAGCGTAGTTGTTGCACTGAAGCACGACGCCGACGATGTTCTTGCCGATGTCATGGACGTCCCCCTTGACCGTGGCCATGAGGATGCGGCCCTGGGTGTCGCCCTCGCACTTTTCTGCGGCCAGGTAGGGCTCCAGGTAGGCCACCGACTTCTTCATGACACGCGCCGACT
>JBFZCW010000308.1:0-5086 GCA_041307765.1 Chromatiaceae bacterium | reverse complement strand
CTGCATGTCCCAGGCGGAGCGCTGGTCGGCGAGCTGTACATCCAAGATCAGCCTAAGCTCCTGGCGCAGCTCCGGATTCTCCACCGGGGCGTGGACCTCCACCCGGCTTTCGAGGTTGCGCCCCATCATGTCGGCCGAACCGATGAAGTACTCCTCGTCTCCACCGTTGCGGAAGTACATGATCCGTCCGTGCTCCAGGAAGCGCCCGACGATGCTGACCACCCGCGCCTTTTCGCTTAAGCCCGGGATACCGGGGCGGAAGCGGCAAGTGTCGCGTACGATCAGGTCCACCTTGACCCCGGCGCGGCTTGCCTTGTAAAGGGCGCGCACCACGTCCTTGTCCTCGATGGCGTTCATCTTCATCTGGACGTGACCGTCGCCGTTCTGTTCCTGGTGGCGGATCTCTCGGGCGATGCGGTCCAGGATCCCGCTCTTGAGGGTGTAGGGGGCGGCAAGGATCTTGCGGTAGGAGGGCGGCGGGGAGTAACCGGTGAGGTAGTTGAACAGCTCCGTGAGGTCCTGGCCGATGGCCTCGTCGCAGCCGAGCATGCCGAAGTCCGTGTAGAGCTTGGCGGTCCCGCCGTGATAGTTGCCGGTCCCGATGTGGTAGTACCGGCGCAGTTGGGAGTAGTCGCGGCGCACGATGAAGATGAGCTTGCTGTGGGTCTTGAGCCCCATGACGCCGTAGGTGACGTGGATGCCCTCGGCCTCCAGCCGCCGGGCCCAGCCGATGTTGGCAGCCTCGTCGAAACGGGCCTTGAGCTCCACCAGGACCGCGACCTGCTTTCCGTTGCGCGCCGCCTCGACCAGGGAGTCGAGGATGCCCCCGCCGGAGGTGCGGTAGAGGGTCATCTTGATGGCCAGGACCTTGGGGTCCTCGGCGGCGGTGCGCAGGAAGCGCTCCACCGGTGTTGAGAAGGATTCGTAGGGGTGCTGCAGGAGCAGCGGGCCCTTTTCGCGGATGATGTGGAAGATGTTGCGCCGGTCGTTGGCCAGGATCGGGTGGTCGCCCGGCCTGTGGGGGGCGTCGTGTAGCTCCGGGATGTCCAGGAAGGCCAGCTCGAAGAGGTCGCGCATGCCCATCATGCAGTCGACCTCGAAGACGTCCTGGTCCTCGTTGAGGCCCAGCTCCGCCGCCAGCATGCCGCGGTGGACCAGGTCCATCCCGGCCTGGACCTCCAGGCGGACGATGGGGGCGAAGTGGCGCTCGCGCAGCTCCGTCTCGATCAGCTCCAGCAGGTCGTTGGCGGCCTCCTGGGAGGGCTCGACAATGGCGTTGCGCGACACGCGGAACAGGGCGCAGGTGGCGATCTCCATCCCCGGGAACAGCATGTCCAGGTTGTTGACGATGAGGTCGTCCAGGGTCACGAAGGTGTTCTGCCCGTCCACCTGGATCAGGCGCTTGGAGACGTCCTTGCTCACCGGGACCTTGACCCTGGCCATGTACGTCTCTCCGCCGCCGGGGAAGCGCAGGGTCACCAGGAGGTTGAGCGCGAGGTTGGAGATGAACGGGAAGGGGTGGGCCGGGTCCATGGCCAGCGGTGTGATCATCGGGAAGATGTTGGTGGAAAAGTAGTCCCGCAGTCTCCCCTGGGCATCGGGATGGAGGTCCTTGACCTTGACCAGCCGGATACCCTTGGTCTCCAGCAGGGCCATGAGCTCGTCGAAGATACGCTTCTGGTCCACCTGGATCTCGCGGATGACCGCCTGACAGTCGCGGATCTGCTCCGTGGGCGTGCGCCCGTCCAGCGAGGGCGTGTGCACACCGGCGGCGATCTGCTGCTTGAGGCCGCCGATGCGCTTCATGAAGAACTCATCGAGATTGTTGCTCACGATGGCCAGGAACTTGACCCGCTCCAGCAGGGGGTTGCGCGGGTCATCCGCCTCGCTCAGGACGCGCCGGTTGAAGGCCAACCAGGTCAGCTCGCGGTTGAGGTACAGCTCAGGGGAGTCGAGGTCGAGCTCCGGCATCGTGGTGCTTGGGGCGGGTGGCTTGGCGACAGGCAGGGACAGGGTCTCGGTGGCGGTCATGGCACGGTTCCGGCTGGTTGAGGTGGGCCCCGCGCATTCTAGCGGAGTCGGTGCCGTTCGGGTCTGACGCCTATGCCGGCGATTCGGCTTCGGCCGAAAGCTCAACGGTGCGGGCTTCGGGGTCTGGACCCCTCAAGCGGCGCCAGGCGCAACAGAAAGGCTGTGCGCTTCGCCCTGGTCCCGGCGTCCCGCGCCGTCGGACGGCTCAACCCCAGAAGGACGACGCCAGTGTGACCATATGGCCGGACAGGGTCCCCAGGATCGGCGATGCGAGCGAGCGCTCGGCCCGGTAGTCGCGCGTCACCCGGTAGGCCGGAAGGCTCGCGCGCGACGGTTCGACCAGGCCATACCAGGGATCGAGGCAGATGATCCCGTTACTGCCGTTGAAGCCGGCGCACACGACGAAGTGCCCTTCGCCGGATAACCAGCCGACCCGCGCGATGAACGGAAAGCCCGCCGTGGCCACGAAGGCTGCAACATTGGTCGTGCGGCTCGCGCTCGCCGGGACCCCGATGGCCACCAGTACCTGGGCCAGGGCGCGATAGGACTGGGTACCCTGCCCCTCCTGATAGCCGTTTGGCAGCAATTCCGTGAGCTGCCGGACCCGCACCTCACCGCCGACGATCGACTGCTGGCGCAGGATGCGCTCGACCATGTAAACGCACGCCGGTCCACAGGTGTCTCCACGCTGTTGCATCCAGATGAATTGCTGATTGCCGTCGCCGTCAGTTGCCACAAGCGCGGGGAAGATCGCCATGTCGGCCTCAATTATCCAGATCAGGACTAGGGGCATACCCAGTGTAGCGATGCGGGTTACGGACGAACTGCAGGGGGCACCGGGCGGGGCATCGCCGCGGGCCCGGCACGGGCGCTGATTCCGCCCGGCTCGACCCAGGCGGAGTGCTCCTCTGGGGTCGTGCGGTGCTGTTTCGGCCGGAGCTGAAGCCGCCATTCCGAGTCCGGGCGCGCGCCGCCCGCGCGGTGCGGCGTTGCCCGCCAAGGGGTCTGGTCGGCACAATGCGCGCATTGGCCATGCCCGGCGACGCCAGGGTCGCGACCCCACCCCCATGTCCCAGGACGAGCGCGACCGGCTCTTCACCGCCGCGGAATACCCGGATGCCCCTTTCGTCTTCGATGACCGGGTTGCGCGAGTCTTTTCCGATATTGTGCGCCGATCGGTCCCGGGCTATGAGGATCTGGTCGCGCTGACTGGGCTTTTGGGTGCGCGTTATCTGAGGCCGGGCTCCCGCTGCTATGACCTCGGCTGCTCGCTCGGGGCGGTGACCCGGGCGGTGCTGGAGGCGGCGCCGACCTGCCCCTGCGATATCGTTGCGGTGGACAGCTCGCCGGCGATGATGGCGGGTCTCCGGGCTCGGCTCGCCGGGTTGCCTGGGGCAGGGCGGGTCAGCCCGGTGTGTGCCGATCTGCACGATGTGGCCATCGCGGACGCCTCGCTGGTGGTGCTGAATCTGACCCTCCAGTTTGTTGCGCCGGAGCGGCGTCTCGCCCTCTTGACCCGGGTCCGGGCAGGTCTCCGGCCAGGCGGCGTCCTGATCCTGGCGGAGAAGGTGCGCGGGGCGGACGACCTGGAGGAGCGGCTGCTGGTCGACCTGCATCATGGCTTCAAGCGGGCCATGGGTTACAGCGGCCTGGAGATTGCACGCAAGCGGGCGGCCTTGGAGCGTGTCCTGGTGCCCGATACGGTGGCCGTCCATGAGCAGCGCCTGCGCGAGGCCGGCTTTTCCCAGCAGTTGCGGTGGTTCCAGTGCCTCAACTTCGTCGCGTGGCTGGCATGGGCCTGAGCCCCAGTCTGAGCCCTCTGCGGGCCTATTTCGAACGCCTGGGCGGGGCGGGCTTCGCCACCTGGGTCCCTGCCCTGGCGCGGCTCACCGAGCGGCGCCTGGAGCCAGCCGTCCACGGCGACCTGCCGCGCTGGTTTTCCGCGTTGGCGGCCCTACCGAGACCGACCCCGGGGCAGGTCGTCCTGGACGCGCCGGCCGTGGGTATCTCTGGCATGATCGGTCTGGAGGACCGGGCGCGCCTGCGCAACGCCCTAATGGAGTTGCACCCTTGGCGCAAGGGGCCCTTCAGCCTCTACGGGGTGGAAATCGACAGCGAGTGGCGCTCGGACTGGAAATGGGGTCGTCTGGCACCACACCTGTCGCCCCTGGCTGGCCGGCGGGTCCTGGATGTCGGCTGCGGCAACGGCTACCACTGCTGGCGCGCCCTCGGGGCCGGGGCGGAGCTCGTGTTGGGCATCGACCCGACACCCCTCTACGTCATGCAGTTCCTGGCCCTAGCCGGCCTGATGGGCTCGCCCCGGACAGCGGTGCTGCCCCTGGCACTGGAGGACCTACCCGCCGACATGACCGGCTTCGATACGGTGTTGTCCATGGGGGTGCTGTATCATCGTCGTTCTCCCCTGGACCACTTGCGGGTCTTGCGCCGGCTGCTGAGGCCCGGGGGAGAGCTGGTCCTGGAGACCCTGGTGGTCGGGGGCGCGGACGGGGATGTCCTGGTACCCGCGGGGCGCTATGCGCGGATGCGCAATGTCTGGACCGTCCCGGGGCTGGCAACCCTGGAGTCCTGGATCGCCAAAAGTGGTTTCCAGGCCGTGCGGATGGTGGATGTGACCGCTACGACCACGGCGGAGCAGCGCAGCACCGACTGGATGCGCTTTGAGTCTCTGGCCCAGGCCCTGGACCCCGAGGACCCGGGCCGCACGGTCGAGGGGCTGCCGGCACCGCGTAGGGCGGTGGTTCTGGCGGCCGGCTGAGGCTATGAGGCGTCCTATTTGTCCGCAACGATGCGCGAATGAACGCGAAGGGCAAGGTGAGATGACCGGCTTCGTCGACACCATGAGGCTCAGAGGGCAGGGCGAAGAGGACACCTGGTTCGCCCGCCACGACCGCGAGCTGGTGGAGGCCCTGCACCGTCAAGGATGTCGGGTCGAGGTGGTCTCCGGCGGCCAGACGGGGGTGGATCGGGCTGCTTTGGACGCGGCCCTGGACCTGGGTCTGACCGTGGGCGGCTGGTGTCCGCTGGGTCGCCGGGC
>JBFZCW010000307.1:0-3128 GCA_041307765.1 Chromatiaceae bacterium | reverse complement strand
CTCGGATACGCCTCCAGCAGGTCGGGCTCCAGGGCCGCGAGCACCATCACCCGAATCAACTGTCCGGCGGTCAGCAGCAGCGGGTGGCGATCGCGCGCGCCTTGATCAACGACCCGCCAATCCTGCTGGCGGACGAGCCCACGGGGAACCTGGATTCGCGCACCAGCGTTGAGATCATGGCCATCTTCCAGCGGCTCAATCGCGACAACGGCATCACGGTCATCCTGGTTACGCACGAAGCGGACGTGGCGGCCTACACGTCGCGCATGATGCACTTCCGGGACGGCCGCATCGTGAAGGATGAACGGGTTGCCGCGCCCAGGGACGCGGCCTCAGAGCTGACGGCGTTCGCTTAGCAGGCCGCTGAAAAGGCCCATCTGCGGGGACCCATCCGCCGGACGGGTACCCCGTACGCGTGGACACTTGTTGCGGCGTACCTGGAGTAGGCCTGGACCGAGCTTCGGATGGGTGACGCCGCCTGGCACCTAGACCATTTTGAGCGGCCTGGGCATAACTGCGTTTTCAGCATACCATTAGTACTACAGCGAACTTTTCGATAGACAAACGCAATGGTCAACTGTATCATCCCTGGCATCCGGGCGCGTGAGAGAGGGCCCAGCCGCTGGCCGAGAGCGAACCCGCCCATCGGCAGCTGCGCTGGCCTGCGCCTGGGGCCAGGGGCCATCCGCATGCTGGACCGCACCGCACCGGACCCGCACGCCATCGACGCCTCGCCGCTCTGCGGCGAGCTCCAGGCCTGGCGGCCGCTCACGATCCAAGTCGTGAGCCAGTCGCCCCTGGAGCCGCTGTGGGATGCGCTGGTCCGCGGCTATCATTATCTGGGGTATCAGAAGCTGCTCGGCCATCGCCTCAAGGTCCTCGCATACCTCCAGGACCGGCCCGTGGCGGCCCTGTCGTTCAGCGCCCCCGCCCGGGTCCTGCGCGTGCGGGACCGGTGGATCGGCTGGTCCGCGGCCCAGCGGCACGCCCATCTGGACCGCGTGGTCAACAACAGCCGGTTCCTCATCCTGCCGTGGGTCCAGATCAAGCACCTCGCCTCCCACGTGCTCGCCCGCACCCTGGCCCGCCTTCCGCAGGAGTGGGAAGCGCGGTTCGGGACGCGCCTGTGGCTCGTGGAGACCTTCGTGGATCCCGCCCGCTTCCGCGGCACCTGCTACCGGGCAGCCAACTGGCATGCCCTCGGCCAGACGTTCGGAAGCGGCAAACAGGGGAAGGGGTACGTGTACCATGGCGCCATCAAGGAGGTCTACGCGTATGTCCTAGCCCCGCGCTTCCGGCACTGGATCGGGTGCCACCCACAAGCGTACTGCCCCTCTCACCGTCCTCCACCTTCACGAGCGAAAGGGGAGGACCTGCACATGATCCTACGACACGCTGGGTGGGCGCCCGACCTCGTTCCGGGCATGACGCTGACCGAACCCGAGGTGGCCGGACTCGCCGACGAACTGGTGCGGTTCCACGCCCAGTTCCACACCTGTTTCGGCCGCATCGAGCACCGGCGCTTGGGCCTCGCGTATCTGTCCGGGCTCTTGAGTACCACGCCCGCCAAGTCCGTCGAACCCATCGCGCTGGCCTTCCTGGACGCCGACGCCGTCCGGCCCCTCCAGCGGTTCATGAAGTCGTACGGCTGGGACGACGCGGCGATGGCGGCGACACATCAAGCCCTCCTCGCCGAGACCCTCGCGGCCCCGGACGCCATGCTCACGGTCGATAGCTGCGAGTTCCCCAAGAAGGGGACTGAGTCCGTCGGCGTGGCCCGCCAGTACTGCGGGGCCCGCGGGAAAGTCGACAACTGCCAATCCGGGGTCTTCGTGGGCTACACCAGCGCCCAGGGCTACGGCCTGGTGGCCAGCCGGCTCTACCTGCCGCAGGCCTGGTTCACCCCCGAGCAGGCGCAACGCCGCAAGGACACCTGGGTCCCCAAGGATCTCGTCTTCCAGACGAAACCGCAGATCGCACAGGCCCTCCTGGCCCAGCTCGCCCAGACCGGGCGGTTCCCCGCCACCTGGCTCGGCTGCGACGCCGTGTTCGGGGCCGACTGGGCGTTCCTGGACGCCGTGCCGCCGGGAACCGCCTACTTCGCCAGCGTGCGCGCGAACACCCCGGTCTTCCTCACCCCGCCCCGCGTCAGCGTGCCGCGGTACCGGGGGCGGGGGCGCAAGCCCACCCGGCCGCGCGTCACGTCGGGGCGGGCACAGACCGTCGGAGCGATCGCCACGTCGCCCGCCTGCCCCTGGACCCCGGTCGTGCTCGCCGAAGGGGCGAAGGGCCCGCTCCGGGCCGAGGTGGCCGCCCTCCGCGTCACCCCGGCTGTGGGCGGTCTGCCGCGCGCCACACCCGTCTGGCTGTTCCTGCGCCGCCTCGAGGATGGCCAGATCAAGGCCGCCTTCTCGAATGCCCCGGCCGACACCCCGTTGGCCGCGCTGTGCCGCGCCGCCACCCTGCGCTGGCCGATCGAGCAGTGCTTCCAGGACGGGAAGAGCCAGGTTGGCATGGGCCAGTACGAGCACCGCTCCTGGCCGGCGTGGCACCGGCACATGCTCTACGTGTGCGTGGCGCTCCACTTCCTGCTCCGGTTGCGGCTCCGGTTTAAAAAAAACGCCGGCCTTGACGCTGCCGCAAGCGCGTCTCCTCGTGGCGGCGGTGCTGCCGTGCCGCGTGTTGACGCCCGCGCATGCGCTGGCCCTCGTGCGGTACCATACGAGGCGGAATCACATTGCGTATCGCTCACACCGGAAGACGCGGCTGGCGCTGCTTCGTGAGCGTCGATGAAAGATCCGCTGTAGTACTACTGGCAACACTATAACCAAGACGGGACGAAGAAAGAGTGACCGTCGAACGCTACCGATGCGTCGTTAGTTTATCCGCAACGAAGCCTGCTAATCGGCGCGTGATTTCTGGTGACACCATACCTTATCTTTGGTGCACCGAAAATAGAAGGGGTCGGGCCTTGAACTATACCGTCCTGGTACAGTCTCCTCATGGGGGGATTGCCGAGACCCAAGTAACCGGGCGCGGTGTTTCGGACGTCGGCAATTCGTGGAATGTGTGCGAGCCGCTCTCTCATGCCACGCCAATCCCACCTCGATGCCCCCGGCGTCCTACAC
>JBFZCW010000306.1:0-12614 GCA_041307765.1 Chromatiaceae bacterium | reverse complement strand
AATCGCCATCTACCCCCTGGATGGCCGGGAAGCGGGCACCCTGCTCAAGAATGCCGACATGGCCATGTATGCGGCCAAGGACCAGGGCCGCAACACCTATCAGTTCTACACCGACGAGATGAACCGCCGCGCCTTAGAGCGGCTGGGTCTGGAAACCAGCCTGCGCCAAGCCCTGCAGAGCGGGGAGTTGTTCCTTCAGTACCAGCCGCAGGTGGATCTGGCTCGAAACAAGATCACCGGGGTCGAGGCCCTCCTGCACTGGCGTCACCCAGAGCAGGGCCTGATACCGCCCGGCCGTTTCATCCCGGTCGCCGAGGAGACGGGTCTGATCCTTCCTGTAGGCGAATGGGCGCTGCGCGCCGCCTGCATGCAGGGCAGGGCCTGGCAGGATGCCGGGCTTCCGCCCCTGCGCATCGCGGTCAATCTATCCGGTCAGCAGTTCAAACAGCCCGGTTTCGTGGACTTGGTGCGGTGCACACTGGAAGAGACCGGCATGTCGCCGGAGCTCTTGGAGCTTGAGCTGACCGAGAGCATGATCGCGGAGGGCGCCGATGAGACCTTGAATCGACTCAGCGCGCTCAAGAGCATGCAGGTGCACTTGGCGCTTGACGATTTCGGCACCGGATACTCCTCACTGAGCAACCTCAGGAAGTGCCCCATCGACCGCATCAAGATCGCACAGACCTTCGTGCGCGATATCTCGACCGACCCCGGCGGCGCGGCCATCGTGGCGACGATACTGGCGATGGCGCGCAGCCTGAAGCTGGAGGTCATCGCCGAGGGGGTCGAGACCGCGGAGCAGTTCGGATTTCTAAGGTCGCGCCAATGCAACGAGATGCAGGGGCACTATTTCTCCGTACCACTCCTGCCGCAGGACCTGGAGCGCCTGCTCCGGGAGGGCTCAGTGCCTCTGGCCAAGCGGTCGGAGGCACAGGCCTAGGTGCGCCTGGATAACCGGGCAAATCTGGTTAGACCAGTCCGTAGCGGGCCTCCATGTCGCGGTAGACCAGGGTCGACACGGAACGGATTGCGTCGGCGCGGCGCTTGATCCATGCCCCGTAGGACTTGGCCGCGGTGGGTCTCTCGATAATGCCGACAAAGGTATAGGGGCGGCTACGGCCGCGAAAGTCCATCGGTTCGACGATCCCCATGTCACCGCACAACTGCGCGGTGGATCCGGTCTTGTCGTAGACCCTGACCGTGTCGGGGATGGCCTCGACGCCGCTGGCGATTCGGTCGCGATTCGGCAGTGCCATGATCTCACGCAACTCCGCGGCGTAGGGGAGATTGTCGTCCCACAGGGCGGTGAGGAACCGCTCGTAATCGGCCGCGGATGCCTGATTGCGGTAGGTGCGGCCGTTGGCCGGGATGGTCTCCACGATCCGGGTGTCGCGAAAAATGGCGGGAGCATTGCGCTTGAGGACCCGTTCCACGTCGGCCGCGCCGCGGCTGGCATTGTGGCGGCTGACCATGGAAATCAATTGGTTGGTGGCCGGGTTGCTGCTGCGGCGGATCGAACGCTCCATGATCTCGCGGACCTCTTGCGTGTACCTTACCCTGCCGCCGGAATCCTCCACGGTGTAGAAGAAGGCCTGGGCCACGAAAGGTTTGATCATGCTAGCGGCCTGCCGCGGGATGCCCTCGTTGATGGCCACCAGTTTTTCCCGGGTCGTAAGGTCGCAGACTGCCCAGGAGGACTTCTCGTCGGCACCGATCATGCGCTCCGCGCGCAGCTGCCGAAGCAGCCCCAGAACTTCTGCCTGCAGGGATGTGTCAGCGGATACAGCGCGGGCGACGGAGGGGGTGCCTATCAGCAGCGCGGCGGAACAGGAGGCGATCGCGCCAAGAAACTGTCGGCGAGTTGGATGCGAGACGCCGGGTGCCGATTGCGAAGCGCCCATGAAAGATGGTTCGCGGTTCATGGTCGATTCCTACCCCTAGACGATGCGTGACCGGACGAAAATGCCTAACGCCTCGCTCCTGCCCGTAAGGAGGGGCGTACCGGGCGCCGAGGTGATGGCGCCTTCCGCGGAATAGCGTAGGCCGAGCCGGGTCCGATGGCAAGACTCGTCTCTAAGGTTTTTCGATATTTCTCAGCGTGCTTTGCGTGATTCCTGATGCCAGTCATAAGTACGACAAACGGCAGAACGCCGATCGTCTCATGCACCTTGGCCTGCACCGAGGGTTGACGCGGCATCGAAAGAGGCAGCGTTTAGGCCAGCGGCCCGGGCGGATGCATGCCGGGTCGCCTGCAGCCCCCGGCGGGGCCCGGAGGCCCCGCCGCTTCGGAAGATACAACTGGTTGAAAATGCGTTGGGATCAGCGACAAACTGGGTCCAGGATGACTCGGAAGCCCTAGGCCCTGCCTTTTCGGATGAGCAAACGACTCCGGCTCTATTGAACGCTGCCGAACGACTTGTCCGCTGCTCCGGCTGGTGCCTCAAGTCCGGCAAGGCGACACCCCTGGGCAACCGGCCCGCCGGGGAGCAGACCATAGAGGTACTTGAGGCCACCTGCGGCGTGGAAGCGTTCGTCGAGGGCGTCGTGCAGTTCGCGTATATTGGTGCGTGGGTGTTCAGCAAACCACCCCTGCAGGGCCTTGATGACCTCCCAATGGTCTGCGCCAAGGGCAATGCCGTCGGTACGTGCGACGGTCTCCGCCGTCGTCCGGGACCAGTCGGCCGGCGCGTTTGGGAATTCCGGATCTCGATTTCCCGAGTTTGGGTTCAGGATGTCGGACATGGTCTGTGCCATCGTCATATTACTCCAGTGGTAGCTATTGTTTGACAGTCCGGCCCAATGGTGTAAGACGAGCTCCGGTTGGTGCTCCTCAGTCCCAGCACTCCGGCCGCCGCCCCTCAGGGCTTTCCCCGCTCGAAGTGTCGGTCCGGCCACTCCGCTCGTCAAGGCGTCCCGCCCGAGCCGTTCCCGATGCGCGCAGCCTGGAGGGGCGCGCCGAGGCATCTAGACTAGAAAGGCAGCCGCGGCGGCTCCGATTGCAAGGACCAGTGCCGCAGCCCCTAGCGCATAGCTGTTGCGCAGCTTCTGTTGCAAGGCGGCCAGCGTCTCGCGATCGCGCGCGAGCGCCGCTTGAACCACGCCTTCGGCCTCACTGCGGGCGATCTGGGCGCCGCGGCTCGTTACAGTGGCATCAACCGTTTCCTGTATCCTGCGCAGGGCCTCCGGGTCTTCCTCGTGCGGTGCGTTGGCCTCCTGGACACACTGTTGCATCAGTTGCAGGAAGCGGTCGCGCTCGACGTCGAAATGGCGACGGACCGCGGTCGGGATGAGCTCTTCGCGCAGTTGTTGGAGGTCAACCGCTGGGGCCTGCGGGACCGGGGGCGGCATGGGTTCAGGGGTGGGGGCGACGACCGGCGGTGGAGCGGGAGCCGGGGCCGGCGGGGCGAGGGCGTCCACTGCCATTTCCACCTGCTCTACAATGACCTGCCGAAGCTGGGTCGTGAGCCTTGCCAGCTGCGGCTCCATGGCGTCCGAGAGGCGGCGGCCGAGATGAGCTTCGATCCAGGCCTCGATCTCAGCCCGAGTCGGCGCCGGGGCCGCGATGGCGGTTGGGGCTTGAGCGGGCGCCGGCACAGCCGGGGCGACCTCGGCCAGTTCGGCCTGCGCTGCCAACGCGATTCGGATCTGGTCCAGGACCTGGGGTAACTTCTCCGCCGCGTCGGCCTTGCTGAGCACCGTCAGGGCCCCGCGCTTGACCGCCTGCGTAGCATACGCCGGGTCATCGTGGGATGTGCACATGACCACCGGGATATGAGCCGTGCCGACGTCGGACTTCAGGATATCGAGCGCCTCGAAGCCATTCATCCCCGGCATGGTGTGGTCCATGAGAACGGCCTCCGGGCGTGTCTCCGCGATGCGCTCCAACGCCGCCTCGGCGGAATCGGCCGTGTCGACTTGGACGCCGTGGTGCTGCAGATGCAGCCGCAAGGCATACCGGGCCGACTTGGAGTCGTCAACCAGTAGAATCTTGATGGGATCCATGGGTGCCCCCTCCGGATCTGGGCGATTGTGGTGAGATAAGGGTGCCGTCGTCGGCGCCTTTCGCGGGACGAAACGATGCCGCCGGAAGCAAGGGGCGTGCTTGCGAGCACCAGGGGTTGACTGGATCGGGTGGCCGGTCGATTCCGTGTGGGTTCTGGGTCGCAAGTCAGGGTTGGCGGAGTTTAGAGAAGCCTGGGAGAAAGTTCTATGGGGCTGGTTCACACGTTGTTCCGGGTGTTGGATGGGGCCGGGGACGTCGCTGCGGAGGCCGCTAGGCACGTTCTGGTGCGAGCCGAGCAGGCGGCGGTCGCACGGGGGTGCTTTCGCATCGTCCTTGCCGGCGGCACCACGCCTCTGGCGGTCTACCGGCATCTGGCGGCGGCGTCCGCGGACTGGTCTACCTGGGAGGTTTACTTCGGCGACGAGCGGTGCCTGCCGCCGGACCATGTCGAGCGCAACAGCCTCGCCGCGACCCGGGAACTGTTAGGAAAGGTCCCGTTACCGCAGGAGAATGTCTTCCCCATGGCGGCGGAGCTCGGGCCGGAAGCGGCCGCCGCTGCCTATGCGCCGCTGGTCGAGGCCGCTTTGCCCTTCGACCTTGTCCTCCTCGGGATGGGGGAGGATGGGCATACCGCAAGCCTATTCCCCGGGCAGTTCATACCCGAGGGTGCCCTGGTGATGCCGGTGCACGATGCACCAAAGCCGCCGGCGGACCGGGTGTCCTTGACCCCGATGGCGTTGACTGCTGCCCGGGAGGTCTTGATCCTTGTGACCGGCGTCGGCAAGCGGGAGGCGCTGGATGCCTGGCGTAAGGGTGCAGACCTGCCCGTCGCCAGGATTGCCCGCGCCGGGCATACGATCGTGCTCCTTGATCGAGCGGCCGCCGGGGCCCTGGACCCTGACGACTTGCCACCCGGCCCGCCGCGGTCGGGCCATGCAGCCAGCTGAGGTCAAACGATGAGTTTCGCCCTTGCAATTGCCTACGGTCTCCATCAGCTCGCTACCCTCGTTTGGGTCGGGGGCATGTTCTTCGCCCACATGGCCCTGCGCCCTGCGGCACAGGAGGTCGTCAAGCCGCGGGATCGCCTGTTGCTGATGCGCGGCGTCTTTCGGCGGTTTTTTCCTTGGGTCTGGGTGGCGATCCTGGTGCTTTGGGGATCGGGGCTTTGGGTCTTTTTGGCGGTCTTGCAGGCTAAAGTTGGTCTGCATGTCCACGCCATGATGGGCGTCGCGATGGTTATGACTGCCGTTTTTGTCTATCTGTACGCCTTCCCCTACCGAAAGCTCAAGACCGCGATCCAAGGGGAGGACTGGCCTAGGGCGGCGGCTGGGCTGGCGCTGATTCGACGCCTCATCGCCACCAATTTGGCGCTGGGGTTGATCGCGGCCCTGGCCGGCTCGGCAGGCCGATATGTTCTGGCCGGCTGAGCCGAGGTGTCAAACCCGCGCGCACCTGGCGCCTGGCGCTTGAGCTCAGGTGCAGTCCAGGTCCGCGAGCTGCGGCCTCGATTGAAGAGCGAGGAAATCGTCGCGCAGGCCGCGCAGGCGCTGCTGGAATTGGGCCTCCTGCTCCGGGCTGAGGCTCATGTTTAGGCGCACCAAGAGATCATTGAGGGCGTCGCGGATCCCCTGGCTGGCCTGGTTCAGGCTCGCAGGCATTTCGCGTTGGTCCACCAGCCAAGCGATAAGGTAGGAGCGGATCTCCCCTTCGCTCGCTCCCCGCCGCAAGAGGCGCAGGAGCCCCTCCTGGCGGGACCTGCGGTAGGCTTCCCAGGCGGGGGCCGAGTCCGGGATTGCACGGGTGGTCGTCTGAACAATTGCCTCCTGCGCTGGGGTCAGGCCGCCGATCCACCAACGTGCCGCCTCCGCGTAGCGCTTCGCCCGCTTGCGTTCCCGGCGCGCGACGGCCTGGGGGTCGCTGCTGGCCTCCTCCGCCCAGTCCTCGCGGAGCTTCGCCTCCAGGGTGCGGATCTGCTCCCGGCGGCTCGCGGCGAGCAAGGGTGCTGCTAGATCGGCGGCTAGTCGGGCGTGGCGGCGGTAAATCGTCAGGGCCTGGTCTTGGAGACACGCGACTGTCGACCGGTCGAGGCCGCGTTCCGCCCCGCGCAGGGCGCTGTCGAAGAAACGTGCGAGGTACGGGAGTTCCTCCGCCCGGTGCCTCGCCAGGGCCTCGGTCAGGTGCGGCTGCCAGGCGGCCAGCAGCTTGCTGTCGAGGCCCAGGTGATCATCCGCGTATTGGCGGACGAAGATGTCGGCCCCGAAATAGGCGATGCGCACCGTGCTGCATGCCGCAAGGGCGGCGAGGGTCGCCGCCACGATCAGCAAGCGGTATCTGTGGATCTTATTCATAGTGAGCAGGACCCAATTCTGGGCAACTCTGGGCTCCAGGGGCGGGTGGCTGGTGATCGCAGCGGACCGCCAGCCCCAGCGGGGTTAGACCGACGTTGGTCTCTCGGATCGGAGCACAGGCGGCCGAAATCAAGGGCACTTGCGATGGAAGACATGCGGGCACTGATGGCGCGATTTCCCCGCTCCGGCAGGCTGGTGTGGATCGGGGTACGGGGGCGGCGGCGCAGGCCGGTGCTGGTCGTTGAGGAGGCGCTGGCCCAGACTGGCATCGGGTTGCTGGGCGACCACTACAGACCCGGGGCCAAGGGCTCACGGCAGGTCACGCTGATCCAGGCGGAGCATCTGCCGGTCATTGCTGCCCTCTGCGGCCGTATCGGCCTGGACCCCAGCGTACTACGACGCAACCTAGTAGTCTCCGGTATCAACCTGCTGGCCCTGAAGGGCGTGTGCTTCCGCGTCGGCGCCGCCCTGCTGGAGGGGACAGGATGGTGTGAGCCCTGCTCGCGCATGGAGGAGGTCCTGGGGCCGGGGGGCTATAACGCCATGCGGGGGCACGGTGGACTCACCGCGCGAGTCTTGGAGGGCGGACCGCTCCGCCTGGGGGACGCGGTGGTAGCGCCGGAACCATGCGTGGGGCTGTCCCCTCAGTCCGAAGATCGGGACTGAACTCCAGGGCGGGTTGAAGGGCACCGGGATGGACCGCATAAGCTCAGGCATTCGCAGCCTCGACGACCTGCACTTCAGCGATCGCCTTGCACCCCTGCCGGCCCAGGCGCCACGTGAGCTGCTCGTCCTGCAGGGCGCCGGCCGCAGACAGTGCAATGGAACTGGAGTGAGAACGCGATGACCCTCAAGTTCCCCTTCGCCGCCCCCCTCACCTCGGGGCGTGCCGCCTGCCGCAACGCGCAGGAGGTGGTCCGCCGGGGCGGGTCCGAGGACGCCTGTCGCAACGAGGCTGACCACTTTGCCTGTATCGCCCGCTTTGATCGTCTCAAGTTGGCCGCCCTGCCGGCCTTCGGGGTGGAGGACGAGCTCGACCTGGTGGCGCGGGCCCGGGTGCGCTACGGCGACATCGGCCTCGTCCCATGCGCTGAACTGACCGGAGACATGCTGGGCTACCGGCTGGGTCGACGCGGGTCCAGGCGGCGGAAATGACTCCCGGGCACCTGGTGGCCCCCCTGCTCGCGGCCCTGCTTCCCGCCTCCCTGGCCTGGGGCGGGGCGGAGGTCCGAACCGACAACGTCACCGCCCGGCTGGTTGCCGAGCGGGACCGGATCGCCCCGGGCGAGACCCTGGACCTCGCCCTGGTCCTGGACATTCGCCCGGGCTGGCACACTTACTGGAAGAACCCTGGCGATTCCGGCGAGACCCCACGCCTGGACTGGGACCTGCCGGCCGGGGTCGACGCCGGCCCCATCCGCTGGCCTTACCCTAGTCTGATCCGGGTCGGGCCCCTGGCAAACTATGGTTACTCGGGGCGGGCGATCCACCTGGTCGCCCTGTCCCTGCCCGCAGACTGGCCCCCAGGCAAGCCCCTGTCCCTGCGTGTCCGGGCCGACTGGCTGGTGTGCGAGGAGCATTGCATCCCCGAGGGCGGCGACCTGGACCTGACCCTGGAGGTTGTGAGGCCCGAGGCGGCGGCCCGGGACCCGGGCGCAGTGGCGCCGGAGATCACGCAGGCCCGTGCGAAACTGCCCGATGCTCCCATCGGCGGCGCCCGGCTGACCCGGACCGGAGGGGGGATGCGGCTCCAGGTCCCGGCCACAGCGCTCCCCGGGCGGCCCGACTCGGTCTGGTTCTTCCCGGAACAGTGGGGCCTGATCGACCACGCTGCCCATCAGCCCTGGCGCCAGGACGGGGGCGATCTCGTGCTGGACCTGACCCCGGGGGCGGCGCCCCAGGCGACCGGTTCGGGTCTGCTGGTCGTCGGGTCTAGCGGGACAACCCGCGCTTACCCCGTGACGGCCGAACCGGCAGCCGAACTGGCACCCGAACTGGCACCGGGTGGGGCGGCGGCGCCCAAAGCGGCGGCTGGCGAGCATCTGGGGTTTGCCATGGCGCTGGTATTTGCCCTGGCGGGGGGTCTGATCCTCAATTTGATGCCCTGTGTCTTCCCCATCCTGGCCATGAAGGCACTGGGCCTTGCGGGGCAGGGCGGAGCCAGTCGACGCCACCGGATCGTGCATGCGCTGGCCTATGCCGGCGGTGTTCTGACCTTCTTCGCCCTCATCGCCGCCCTCCTCCTGGGCCTGCGGGCCGGGGGCCAAGCGGTGGGCTGGGGTTTCCAGTTGCAGTACCCGCCCTTCGTCGCCCTCATGGCCTACCTCTTCGTCGTACTGGGGCTCAGCCTGGCAGGCGCCATGACCCTCGGTGCCCGGCTCATGGGGCTCGCGGCAGGGCGGCCGACCGCAGGCGCAGGCGCAGGCGGGGCCTTCGCCACCGGGGCCCTGGCCGCCCTGGTTGCGGCCCCCTGCACAGCACCGTTCATGGGGGCCGCCCTGGGCTACGCGACGATCTTGGCCTGGCCTGAGGCCCTGGCGGTGATCCTGACCCTGGGTCTTGGACTTGCGCTCCCCTTCGTCGCCCTGTCGCTATCGCCGACCTTGGCCCGGCGCCTGCCCAGGCCCGGACCCTGGATGGAAGGCCTCAAGCAGTTCCTTGCCTTCCCGATGTTCGCCACTGCCGCCTGGCTGGTCTGGGTCCTCAGTGTGCAGGTAGGCCCGCCGGGGGTCGCGGCCGTTCTGGCGGGCCTGGTCCTCCTGGCCCTGGGTCTCTGGACCTGGGAGCGCACCCGCAACCGCTCCGGTCGATGGCGCGCGCTCGGGCTCGGGGTCGCCTGGGCGGCGCTGGGGCTCGCCCTCTATCTCGGCCTGACCATGCGGACGACGCCGCCTCATGCTGGTTCGGAATCCGGTGGTCGAACTGTGGTCCTGGCGGCCGAGGCCTTCTCCCCGGACAGGCTTGCCGAAGCGCTGGGGGAGGGCAGGCCTGTCCTTGTCAACATGACCGCCGCCTGGTGCATCACCTGCCTGGTCAATGAGCGGGTGGCCCTTGAGCGGCCGGCGGTGGCCGAGGCCATGGCCCGCCGCGGGGTTCTGTACCTCAAGGGCGACTGGACCCGGCGCGACCCGGCCATCACGGCCTACCTTGCCGAGTTCGAGCGCAACGGAGTGCCGCTCTATGTCTGGTACCCCAGGCCGGGCGAGCCCAGGATCCTGCCGCAGATCCTCACCGAGGGCATCTTGCTGGACGCCCTGGAAGGTCCCAGCCGGCCCGGGAGCTGAACGAGTCGTTTGAATGTCCGATCCACCACCGCATAGGAGACCGACCATGACGCCGATCCACCGCAGCCTGACGATGGCCCTCCGGGGCACACTTTTTGCCGCCGCCGTACTGGGCGGTGTCGCCCAAGCCGACCCTCAGGTCGGCCAGCCTGCTCCGGCCTTTTCCGTGGCGGACACGACCGGTAAGACCTGGACCCTCAAGGAGCTGGCCGGGCGCACCGCGGTCCTGGAGTGGACCAACCACGACTGTCCCTTTGTCCGCAAGCACTATGGCGCGGGCAACATGCAGGCCCTGCAGAAGGAGGCGGCGGGGCAGGGGGTGCTGTGGCTGTCTGTGATCTCGTCGGCCCCCGGCAAGCAGGGACACGTCAGCCCCGCCGCGGCCGATGACCTGACCAAGTCCCGGGGAGCTGCCCCCACCGCGGTCCTGCTGGACGAGACCGGGGCCATGGGGCGGGCGTACGCCGCCCGCACCACCCCGCATATGTACGTGATCGGCCCGGACGGGACCCTTCGTTACATGGGCGGCATCGACGACCGGGCCACCGCCGACCCGGCCGACATTCCCGGGGCCAAGGCTTATGTCCGCGCTGCCCTGGCGGACTTGGCCGCGGGGCGTTCAGTGGCGGATGCCGTGACCAGACCCTACGGGTGTTCCGTGAAGTTTTGATCGGCACATCGCCTCGCCGTCTCTCGACTGGCGGATCCCTATAGTGCCAGTGTGGTTCCGGACCGAGCGCCGTCGATCTTTGGCGGAGGGCTAGGCCTGGGTCAGCTTGATGCGGCCTGGCGACGGGCCATTGCGATCAGGCCGTCGGCGATGGCCAGGATCTCAGGGAAGCCCTTGGCCTCGCGCGCCAAAACGACATAGCGGCCGTCTACGACCAGGGTCGGGACCGCGTCGATTTTAAAGTCCCGGACCAGGGCGTCGCTCTGGGCGACTTGGGTGTCGACCGCAAATGAACGGAACGCGGCCGAGAAGGCGGTCGGATCCACCCCCTGATCCTCGATCCAGGCGAGAATCGACTTGTCCGTATAGAGGTTGCGCCGCTCCCTGGTGACGGCGTTGAAGACGGTCTCGTCCAGACGCCCGAGGTCTCCACTCAGCTCCAAGGCGAAATACAGCCGCGCCAGGTTCGCCCAGGCCGCTCGGCCGAAGGACACGGGTACCTGGCGGAAGGCCACGTCCGCGGGCAGGAGCATTGCCCAGGGCTTGATCAAAGCGTTGAGGTCGGCGCAATGAGGGCAGCCGTAGGAGAAGAACTCCAGCACCTCGATCTTGCCTGGGACGGCGCCTGGTTTTGGCGGGGTGAGGGGCCGCCAGTCCCGGCCCTCTAACAGGTCCGCCGATGCTAGGGTCGGCACCAGGGCTGCGCCGAGGGAACCCAGGAGTACGCGATGGAAGCGGCGTCGGGTCAAGGACATGGGGTATCTCCATTCGGTATGCGTCGCGGGTGCTTGGGCAGTGGTGTTCGGCGGCATTGTACGCATGGGGCTTTCAGCACGGCCAGCGCTGACCGGATGGCGGGGCGGCGTGCCGGGACATGACGGCCTGGCTTCGGTGCGTTCGGCCTAGGGATCGTCGCACGCGATACGGCCCTATCCCGGGCACTGGCAGGGCCGTCAGGTGTCCGAGGATGCGGTAGGTCCTGCTTGGCAGCGGGCGGTAAAGCGGGATAATTGCGGACAAGCCGATACGAAAGAGCCAGCAGGATATGCCACGAGACGAGTCGCGATCATGTCGACGGGACCTGCCGCCGGATAGTCTGACGGCGCTCAATGCACGCCTTCTCGCCTTTGCCCGGGACAGGGACTGGGAGCAGTTCCACTCCCCGAAGAACCTGTCCATGGCCCTGGCCGGAGAGTGCGGGGAGCTGCTGGAACACTTCCAGTGGCTGACGGAGGCGCAGAGCACGGCCCTGACGCCAGAGAAGCGCCGGGCCGTGGCCTACGAGCTGGCTGATATTCTGATCTACCTGATCCGTCTGTGTGAGCGACTGGAGATCGACCCTGTTGCAGCGGCCTACGAGAAGATCGCCATCAACGAGCGGCGTTACCCCGCCAAACAGGTGCGCGGCGACGCCCGGCGGGCGGATGAATACGTCGACCCCCAGTCCTGAGGGCGTTGTTCCGAAGGCGAGGCCAACGGTCCGGGGATGCGCGGTTGCGGCCGGCGACGACTGGCGGCGGCGCCTCGGGGCATCCACAAGCGGATCCTTTCGATCGGTAGGGTCAATGGGTGAGTCGGCAGAACAGCCCGGGCAAAGGCGGGAGGCGTTGTGCGGCGATCAAGGCGGGCGGTTGCTTTTCCCCGCCTTCGTTGGCACTCTGCCGCTCCGCCGGGGGATATCCCGCCGGTCGAGTACGACAACATTTCGGAGGAACCCCATGACCCATCGTCTCTGGCTGCCACTTGCGCTCCTCGCCCTGATTACTGGCACCGCTCAGGCACAAGTCACCCCCGCCTGGGGCGGCTATGGCCCGGGCGCTGCCCCGGCACGCATGGCTCCTTCACAGCGCCCAGGCAGCGAGGCCGTCGAGACCCTCAAGGCTGGTATGGACAAGCTTCTCGGCTACCTGGGGCAGAAGGATGCCCCCAACAAGCTCCAGGCCGCGGCCTTCCTAGATCGGGAGATCGCTCCCTACTTCGACTTTGCGTACATGGCGCAGTGGGTCGCTGGCCCAGCCTGGTCCGGCATGAGCGAGGCGGACCGCAAGGCCATGACGGCCAACATCGAGGCCAGTTTCCTGAGCTCCCTGGCTACTCAAATGGCCAAGTATGACGGGCAACAGGTGCGTTATATGCGGCCGCGTCCCGGTCCTGGTGGCTCCATGAAGGTGCCCGTGGGGATCGTGCGCCCGGGGGCCTATCCGGCCACGATGACCTTCCGCACGTACCGCTCCGCGGATGGCTGGAAGGTCTATGACGTCGAGGCCAATGGGCGTAGCGTCGCGGCCTATTACCGCACGCAGTTTAAT
>JBFZCW010000305.1:0-5772 GCA_041307765.1 Chromatiaceae bacterium | reverse complement strand
CGGCGTTGAGCTTGTCGCGCTCGGCCAGCATCTCATCGAGCTCGTGCCGGCCGAGCACCGAACGCAGCGTCGTCTGGGCGAGCTGGCTGGTGGCCATCAGGAAGTCCTCAACCTGGATGATGGCCTTCTCAGGATCGATGACGCGGAAGTAGACCACCGCGTTCACCTTCACCGAGACATTGTCCCTGGAGATCACGTCCTGGCTGGGCACGTCCATCACGATCACCCGCAGGTCCACCTTGACCATCTGCTGGATGATGGGGATGACGATGATGAGCCCCGGGCCCTTCACCCGCTGGAAGCGGCCGAGCAGGAAGATGACCCCGCGCTCGTACTCCCGCAGGATCTTGAAGGCGGAGGCCGCGAGGACCAGGACAACGACGATGATCGGTACATAGACTTGAAACGGCATGATCAGGCCTCCTATGGCTTGATGGCGGGCGCGACCAGGAGGATCAATCCCTCCCGGCCTGTGACGCTGACCGGCTGACCGGGGGCGATGGCGGTCTCGCTGCGGGCAGACCAGATTTCCCCGTGCACTCGCACGCTCCCCGGCCCTGGGAAGCCGGAAACGGCGAGCCCCCTGGCACCCATCAACTCCTCAGCCCCGCTCACCACGGGGCGGCGGCGCGCCTGGATGGCCATGCCGATGACGAACACCAGCAGCACGGCGCTGGTGACGGCAAAGGTCAGGATCAGAGGGATGGACAGTCCGAAGCCGGGGACTTCGGTGTCGATGAGAATGAGGGAGCCCAGCACGAAGGACACAACTCCCCCGATGCCCAGGGCGCCGAAGCTTGGCACGAAGGCCTCGACGACCATGAGGGCCAGGCCCAGCAGCATCAGGGCGACGCCGGCATAGTTGACGGGCAGGAGTTGGAAGGCATAGAGCGCCAGCACCAGGCTCACGGCCCCGGCGACGCCCGGAAGCACGGCGCCGGGGTTGGAGAACTCGTAGATCAGCCCGTAGATCCCGACCAGCATCAGGATGTAGGCCACATTCGGGTTGCTGATGATCGAGAGCAGGCGGATCTGCCAGTCCGGGGCCAGCTCCACGCGGCTCAAACCGCCCGTCGCCAGCGTGACCTCTCCAGCGGCAGTCCGCACCGCGCGACCGTCGAGCTTCGCGAGTAGGTCGTTGAGGTCCGTCGCTAGCAGATCGACGACGCCCAACTGGACCGCCTCCTCCGCCGGCAGACTCGCGGCCAAGCGCACCGCCTTCTCGGCCCAGTCGACGTTGCGCCCGCGCAGTTGCGCGAGACTGCGGAGATAGGCAGCCGCGTCATTGACCAGTTTGTCCTCGTGGCCGTCGCCGCTGGTGGCGGGTTCGCCGCCTTCATCGGTCTCGTTGGCGGGCTTTGCCTTTTCCGGTGCGCCGCCGGGAAGCCCGCCGAGCTGGATGGGGGTCGCCGCTCCCAGGTTGGTGCCCGGCGCCATGGCTGCCACATGACAGGCATAGAGGATGTAGGTACCGGCGCTCGCCGCGCGGGCGCCGCTCGGCGCCACGAAACCGACCACGGGAACCGCCGACGCATTGATGGCCTTGACGATGGAGCGCATGGAGGTATCGAGCCCGCCCGGGGTGTCCATGCGCAGGATGAGGAGCTTGGCGCCGCGGGACTCCGCGTCCTCGATTGCGCCGGCCACGTAGGCGCTGGTCGCCGGGCCGATGGCGCCGTCCACGTCGACCACGACGGCCTCGCCCTCGGGCTTGGCTTCTGAAAATGCACCGACACCCAGGGCAAGAAAAAGTGCAAGAAAATTGCAAACCAGACAAGCAGCACGGCTGAAGCGCATGGCCGAACCTCCCCGGACCTGCTGTTAAGCTTAGACGGGGATGCCGGAAAATGGGTCCGCGGCTGGCTGCGATACGTGCGCGGACCGGGCGAAACGCGGCAGCGGGACCGCTTTCACTCTTGCCGGCTAGACCAGCCGTATCTGCTGGCAGTCACATCAGTAGCTGATGCAGTCGCGGTGTGGCAGCTTTGGGCGTCCAGTGTGGTCCCTGGCTGCACCACCCCATTCCGGAGGCTTGGCGGCGTCTGCCTAACGACTTAGGATCACCGGACAAACCCCAATCCCAATGCCGCCGAGGTCCGCGCCGCCCATGCCCACGCTTCGCATCCTGACCAACGTCCAAGTCCCGGCCGACGACCGCACCGGCCTGCTCGCCCAGGCATCCGGCGCCGTCGCCAAGATGCTCGGCAAGCCCCAGTCCTATGTGATGGTGATCCTAGAGGACGGACGCGATCTGCTCTTTGCCGGCACCCCGGCCCCTGCGGCTTACCTGGAGCTGAAGAGCCTGGGCTTGCCCGAGGGCAATACAGCCGACTATTCCCGCACCCTGTGCGACCTGCTCGCCGGGGCCTTGGGCATCCCCGCCGAGCGGGTCTACATCGAGTTCGCCGCCCCGCCTCCACGCCTGTTCGGTTGGAACGGCGGGACCTTCTAGGCGTGGTCATAGACCCTGAATTCCTGAGTGCCGCCGCTGCCATCGCCGTGGTCGGCCGCGATCTCTACGGGCGCGGCTGGTTGCCGGCCACCAGCGGCAACCTCTCGGTACGCCTGGGTCCGGACTCCTGCGCCATCACGGTCTCGGGGTGCGACAAAGGCCGGCTGACGGCCGACGACATCATGCGGGTGGACCTGGCTGGGGAACCCCTGAGTTCGGGCCGGCCCTCCGCCGAGACCCTGCTGCACACCTCGCTCTACCGCTGGTCCGAAGGCATCGGGGCCGTGCTGCACACCCATGGACCGGCCAGCACCGTGCTGGGGCTGCGGCACAAGGGCCTAGACCGGGTGGTCCTGGAGGGCTACGAGCTGCTCAAGGCCTTCGCCGGGGTCCAGACCCATGCAATCCGGCTCGCCATCCCCATCTTTGAGAATACCCAGGACATCGCCGCCCTGGCCGACCAAGTCCCCGCCCGCCTGGACCGCGCGCCGCCTCCCTGCTTTGGGTATCTGATCCGCGGCCACGGGACCTATGTCTGGGGCCGGGACCTGGGCGAGGCGCACCGCCACCTGGAGGCCCTGGAATACCTGGCGGGCTGCGAGCTGGCCCTACGCTGACCTCTCGGAGGAGACATGAGCCGACTGACGGTCTTTGCCGACGACGACCCGACGACCGTCCTGCTGGCGAGCGAGGACCACCCGCAAATCGCCGAGGTCCTGGCGGGCATCGGGGTGCGCTTCGAGCGCTGGGAGGCCAAACAGGCGAGCGGCGGTGAGGTGCGCCCCGGGGACCCGCAGGAGACGGTGATCGCCGCCTACAGCGGAGACATCGCCCGCCTCATCGCGGCGGAGGGCTACCAGATCGTGGACGTGGTCAGCCTGGCCGCCGACCACCGGCAGAAGGTGGCCCTGCGCCAGAAGTTTCTCGCCGAGCACAGCCACGGCGAGGACGAGGTGCGCTTCTTCGTCGCCGGCCAGGGGCTGTTCAGCCTGCATGTCGGCGGGCGCGTCTACGAGGTCCTGTGCAACCGGGGCGACCTGATCGGCGTGCCGGCCGGGGCGACGCACTGGTTCGACATGGGGCCTAACCCCCACTTCGTCGCCATCCGGCTCTTCAACAACCCCGAGGGCTGGGTGGCGCGGTTCACCGGCAGCGACATCGCTGACCGCTTCTCGCGGCTGGAGAATTAGGGGTGCCCCGGGCCGTTCTCACGGATATCGAGGGGACATTGGGCCCCGTGGCCTTCGTCCGCGAGGTGCTGTTTCCCTATGCCGCTGCGGCCATGCCAGGTTTCGTCCGACACCATGCGGGCGATCCTAGGGTGGCCGCCATTCTGGTAGAGGCGGCACGCCTTGGCGGCGTATCCGACTCCGATCTGGACCAGGTCACCCGCTGCCTACTGGACTGGATCGCTGCGGACGCCAAGGTGACGCCGCTCAAGGCCCTGCAAGGGCTGATTTGGGAGGACGGATACCTGGGCGGGCACTACCGAGCCCCCATCTACCCGGATGCGCTGGCACGGCTGCGGGTCTGGCATGGGGCGGGGGTGCCGGTGTACGTCTACTCTTCCGGGTCCATTCGAGCCCAACAACTGTACTTCGCCCACACCGTCGACGGCGACCTGCGCCCTCTCTTGAGCGGGTACTTCGATACCACCTCGGGGTCCAAGCAGGATCTGGACTCCTACCGGCGCATCGTCGCGGCCATCGGCATCTGCCCCCAGGACCTGATCTTCCTCTCCGACCTGACGCCAGAGCTGGACGCCGCCGCGGCGGCCGGGCTGCGTACCGCCTGGCTGGTGCGCCCGGCGGACACCACGGCGGACGAGGCGCAGTTGCGAATGTCCCCACACCCAATTGTCCGGAGCTTTGCCGAGATCGCCTGGCCCGTTGAGCCGGGCCAGGGGTTGCCTCTTGAGGCGTCGTAGCCCTGGAACCTAGCGGACTTAATCTCTCGGCGGGAGCGGCGCCCTCGCCGACACCGGGCGTCTTCCAGAGGCTGCGCTCGATGCTGGATCGGGCCAGTCTGTTACCCAGAGGCGCCCAGGACCTGCACGTCCAGTTTGTCCTCGGTCTCATCGGCCTGCGCCTCGCCCTTGAAGGTGTTGCGCTGGGTCGGCACGTCGTCGGAATCGCGCCCGACGGCGACGCGGATGTAGGTCTGGTCGGCAAGCAGGCCCCGGGCGGCGTCGAAGCCGCGCCAGCCGGCCCCGGGGACTAGGACCTCGGCCCAGGCGTGGCTGATCTGCGGGAGCTGCCGAGGGACCTCGTCCTCGTCGTCTGGCTCGAAGTAGGCGGGGTCCAGGTAGCCGCGCACGTAGCGTGCCGGGAGGCCCCAGAAGCGCCCCAGGGCGACGAAGAGGTGGGCCAGGTCCCGGGAATTACCCACCCCCCCCTCGAACAGATCGGCGAGCCTCGGGCGTGCTACCACCCCCTCGGGGTCGAACTCGAAGGTCTCCTGAACCCAGGCCATGGCCTCCGTGAGCTGGGCCAGCACCGGCTGGCCGGGCACATAGCTGGGCGGAGTCATGTCCTCCCGCGCTAATGGGGCCAGGTCCGGAACCTTGGCACTGCGGCAGAGGAGAAAGTCCAGCAGCCGCGGGGCCTCGCGCAGGCTCCCGGCGACCCATTCAAGCTCCCGTGTCGGCGTCACGGGCTGGTAGTCGAAGGGGTTGATCAAAAGGGTTTCGACCTCGGCGACCATGCGTACGGCGACCTCCGCGTGGGCGCTCATCAGGGAGCCGCGGTGGACCTGGTTGCCGAAGCAGTCGCAGTGGACGCCGGCGACCGCTGGTGGAACCACAGTCAGCTCCAGGGCGGTGAGGCGCTGGCCGGCATCATCCCAGGGGGCGATGCGCAGCTCGAAGTGGTGCTCGCGCACCGGGGCCGAGAAGCGGGTGCGCCCGAAGCGTTCGATGCGGTATCTCACAGGGCGTCCCCCCCAACGGCGTCGGACAGATGGGCCTCGAAGTAGTCCGCCTGCAGGGCCGTGGTCAGGTCGGCCAGGAGCGCAAGAAAGTCGTCCAGGTACTCGTGAAGCCCGTTGTCCAGGATGGCCTTTGGAGTCGTGCCCGTGAGGTGGCCGCGCAGCGCCCCCATGGCCTCGCGGACCGCCCCTGTCGGGGGCGTGCCGATGCGCTCCAGGGCGCGGTCCATGCCGTCTACGCAATAGCGCAGGGAGCGAGGGAAGTCCGGGTCCAGGACCACGAACTCCACCACGTCGATGGGCCTCAAGCCCCCGTGATACTTTCGCCGATAGGCCGCGAAACCGGACAGGGACTTGAGCAGGGCGCCCCATTGGTAGTAGTCCAGCGGCGAGCC
>JBFZCW010000304.1:0-3617 GCA_041307765.1 Chromatiaceae bacterium | reverse complement strand
ACAGGCCGGGTCCGAACAGACAACCTCGATAGCCAGGGGGGTCTTAAGTGGACCCTGCGCTGCCTCCTGCCCGAAGCGAAGGACCTGGGCGAGAGCGATCGCTTTCTGGGATCCAACGAGTGGCGGGACTTCGGGCTCGAATTTCAGGTACCCGACTCATGCATGCTCCAAGAGATCCGGCTCGCGTCGGCGGGCGAGCGGCCGGTCGAGTTCGTGATCTCGGGCGGCGCCTGGTTCGACCGGATGGCGATCCGTAGGCTTCCAGCCCCAGAACCCGCACCCGTCCCCAATCCCGCATCTGCCCCCCCATCTGCCGAGGGTCCCGGCGGGAGGGATAACGCCAGCCTGGCCGCTGCGCCGCCGGCTCGCAAGCCTCGCGCAAAGCCAGACACCTAACTCGC
The DNA here is from genome assembly GCA_041307765.1 of Chromatiaceae bacterium. Classification (GTDB taxonomy): domain Bacteria; phylum Pseudomonadota; class Gammaproteobacteria; order Chromatiales; family Chromatiaceae; genus DYRB01. The sequence continues at coordinate 3,216 of JBFZCW010000304.1, read as the reverse complement.
TTTCCCGTTGCGATGCGGTCGGGATCAGCGCAGGCGAAGCACCCGTGCGAGCCACCTCTTGCGGGGGGCCGGGTGGATGGTGTCGCTGACCGCCGCGCCTAGGGCAGGCGGAGACACCATGTCGGTGGGGTCGAGATCGGCGATGACTGCGCGCGGTCGGACAGTCACGAGCCTGTCGGCCTCCTCCGGTCCAACCCACTTGCGGGCCACCTCCCGGCCCTCCGCCAGTAGAGGTGCGCGCCAATCGCTCCCGTGGGCATCCGTGGCAAGGATGTGCACAGTTCCGTCGTCGAGCAAGCGCTCACCCCAGTACTGCGCCCGCTTGCCGAATCGGCCGGTGAGCGCCCCGGCGGTAACCTGTAGCCAGGCACCCCGCCTTGCGGCGGTCGCGAACCAGCCGTAGTGCTCCTTGTCGAGCCAGGTGAGCCGTTCGGGGTGGGTGATGATCGGCACGTACCCTCCGGCGACCGCGTCGAAGATGGACTCCACGAACCGTGCGGGGGCGACATGATGCGGGGGCTCGAACAGGAAGTAGCGGGAGCCGTGCAGCGTTGGGTAGGCGCCCGATTTGAGGCGGTCCACCAGCTCAGGGACGAGCTGGATGTCGGCCCCGTCGGTGATTTCCAGCGGAATCGCGGCATCCAGAAGTTGCTGTCTCAGTGCACTAACCGCCGCACGAATCCCCGCCGCATCGTTCTCATAGAGTCCGGGGTAGATGTGCGGGGTGCAGGCGGTCAGGGTGATGCCGTCGGCGACGGCCATCCGCGCCATCGCCAGCGAGGTCCGCAGGTCGCTGGCGCCGTCATCGATGCCAGGCAGCATGTGGCAATGCAGGTCAATCACGTCGGCAACGGACCCCCGATGAGCACGATGGGCTCAATGTGGTGGAGAGGTTCCGCCCCCGGGCAAAAATGGGACGCTGTCGGCATGGGAAAGCTCGGAAATGGATTGACTACTGCCGGATGCCCCACCGCAACGCAGACGGCACCGATGGCGAGAATCAGTATTGGGGCAGCGCGATGGCGGAGAGGGTGTCTGCCTGAATTTAGCATCAGCTTGTCTCATGCTGTTGCACTAAGCGCCATTTCTAGCGCTGAGACAGCGTCTTAGAGATTGTTCTCGTCCTATTGTGCCGCATGGTGTATCGCCCAGCCGCATCTATTATGGCGGGTAGGATGGCGGGTAGCCGCAGCGTCCAGACTCTCACCCGGGGAAGACGCTCTCGCAGTGCGCTTGTGCATACGGTACCCGCATAAGTGCTTGGTTTCAAATCGCGGGGGGCAACATACGATGCCAAAAAGGCCAAGGAGTTGACTGCCCTCGAAGTCAGGCGACTAAAGGCGCCTGGGACGCATGCAGTCGGCGGCGTGGCGGGGCTGATCCTTCAGATCACTCCGTCAGGCGCTCGGTCGTGGATCTTGCGCGTACTGGTCGGCAGCAAGCGTCGTGAGGTGGGTCTCGGCGCCTTTCCAGACGTGTCGCTTGCTCAGCTCGCGAGAAAGCCCGAGAAACCCGAGAGGCCATCGAAGACGGCCGTGACCCGGTTGCCGAGCGGGCAGCGGCGCGTAGTGCGCTGATGGCGGCTAGGCGTGTCGAGACAACCTTCGATGAGGCGGCACGCAAGTTCATCGAATCAAAGTCTAAAGTGGACCCCATGTCCAGGGCAGTTTCCGCCCGAATTTGATCTGGTCCGCCTTCTTCAATCGCAGCGGTTTGGCGCTGCCCCAAGTTGTGGTGGTCTCCTCCGGCAGGAGGTGGCCCGACCCTATTAAGATAAAAGCCTGTTGTTGTCGGTAAGTGCCAAGGCAGTTGTCGCAACAGTCATGCAGCGACTGCGTCAGGTAGATCCCTGGGGGCGCACGGCGTGCCAGGGTGGAGGAAGCCGGTGGACGGGGGCGTCCAGTAGCGCGTTGTGCCGCTCCAGCGCTCGGGGTATTGGGCTCCGGCGGTCTGGTAGAGGGCGTGGCGGTGGGCCAGTAGATCCGTGGCCTCGCTACCGTGGCGTTGGGCTGGGGTAACGAACTTCAGGGCGCTGAGGCGGTGCCTGTCGTTGTACCAGAGGGCGAACTTGGCGACCCAGGTGCGGGCGGCCTCGGGGGTTGTCGAAGGGTTTCTCGGGGAAGTCGGGGTGGCCCTTGAAGGTGAAGAAGGTCCCGGGCGCGGTGGTGGCCAGGTAGGTGATGTCCCAACTCCACACCTGGTTGGGTCCGGTGGCTTTCAGGGGCGTCGAGTGGGCCCTGACGGGTGCCTTGACCCGGCCGCGGTGCCCGTGTTGGTTGGCGGCGCGCAGGACGCGGTAGAAGGTTGCCGCCGAGGTCAGGTAGCGACCCTCATCGGCCAGGGCTGGGACGATCTGGTGGGGGCTTAATTGGGCGAACTGCGGTTGGTTGGCCACCTCCAGGATCGCGGGGCGTTCTTGGTCTGAGAGGCGGTTGGTCGGGGGGCGCACGGTCTATGCCGGGCGGTGTTCCAGGCGACGCCAGTCGGCCTTGAGGGCGCCGTCCTGACGCCACCGCTGCAAGGTGCCGGGCGCGTGAGTCCTGCCACCGTGCAGGCCCGTCCCAGGCGAGCCCCGGCGGTACAGGCCCGAACGATGCCCGCGTTCACTTCGGTGCGCTGCTCTTGGGTGAGGGAGCGTCCTCGGCCTCCTCCCAGATCGCCCGGGGTGGCGAAGATGCTGCCACCCCACAACGTCGGGGTGCCGCAGTTGGTGCGCGAGACAGGCATCCCGGGGGATACCCTCTGCGGCTGGCGCCGCCAGACCGCCGGCCAGGGCGGTGCAGGGGCAACTCCACCAAGCCCCTTGGGGACCTGGAGCAGCGCGGAGAAATTCGCGGCGGTGATCGAGACGGCCAATCTCAAAGAACTGGGACTGGGCGAATACTGCCGGCGCAAGGGCCTGTTCCCAGAGCAACTGGCCGCCTCGCACGAGACCTGCCGGGAGGCCAACGCCGCCCTGCGGAGCAAGGCCGAGCGGGCCGAGCGGCGCGCCGAGCGCGAGCAGATCCAGGGCCTGAGTCGGGAGTTACAGCGCAAGGACCGCGCCCTGGCCGAGGCCGCGGCGGGAGTTTCTTAGGAAAGTTGTGCGATGACCACAGCGTCGACCGGGACGCCGACAGCGCCCCCCAGCACCCATGCCACCACGGAGATCACCACCGCGGCCAGTAGCAGGTAGATCAGCGGGTCCTGGAACTGCTTCAGGAGCTTGCGCCACTT
>JBFZCW010000303.1:0-5211 GCA_041307765.1 Chromatiaceae bacterium | reverse complement strand
ATTGGGGCCGACGCACCCGGCGCGCGGGATCGGCTGACGCGCCTCCAGTGTAAACGACCCCCGCCCCATCCGGGGGCCGCTCAACTCCCCCGCCTCAGCTCAGCTCAGCTCAGCTCGGCAGCCAACCCAAACCCCCAAGCAGTTCCTGATACCGCCGCGTTGGGTTAAGCTGGCGAACATCGCCCTTTCGACGACCGGTGGCGCCCGAGGAGCGGTACGGGACGCTTGCGTTTTCCGGCGCCGAATCATTGGTGATCGGCTCAATGCCCGTCGCAAGCGGCCCCCAGACCTTCGCTATACTCTGAGCCGTTCGGTCGGGCCGCAGGCCCCGAGAAGGGCCCTCCGGCCGTCGCGATCCTTAGGATTCAAACTCACAGGTGTGCGCTCGGTGACAACGTGATGGATTCCGACGCTAGGGCTTGGCCATCCTCCGGCTGGTGCGGCTGCCATGCCGCAAGACAGCATCAGGGACTGGGATGACGATTCTCTTAGAGGTGACAAGCTACCACGGGCTGCCACCCGAGCAGCCCTTGACCCTGCGCGTCGCAAGCGGCGCCTGCGCCTTAGGGCGTAACCCCGAAAACGACCTCGCTCTAAGCGACCCCGAGCGACTGGTCTCCAGTCGCCACGCCCGAATCGAGATCCGGGACGATGGGGTCTGGCTGATCGATCAAAGTACCAACGGCACCTTCCTCAATCAGTCCCCGGACCGCCTGCCGCCGAATCAACCGGTGTCGCTCCACGATGGCGACACCCTCTCCGTCGGTCCCTATGAGATCGCCGTCTCCATCGACTCGGGCGGAAATGCCAGGGTGACCGACCCCTTTGCGTTGGACGATGCGGCCCTTCCGGGGATAGGAAGCCCAGGAGCCCCGCCGGACATCATGAACCTGCTCGGCGGGAGCGGCGGACAACCTGCGGGGAATGAACGGAGGCAGATGGAGGACCCCTTCGCGGACGCCCACCCCCTGGACGCCTTCCTCGCGGGCCCGGCGCCCAGCGATGAGGGCCCCCGGGCGGCCGAGCCCCGCCCGACGCCGGTGGAGCACGTCTTCTTCCGGCCGCCAGAGACCCAAACCATCCCGGAAGGCTACGACCTGCTCAGCGACGCGTTGCCGACGCCAGCCGGCTCTCCGATTGGGGGCCCGATCCCGCCGCCAATGCCCATCGCCGAGCCGCAGCCGCCTCGCTGCAGGGAGGCCGAGCCCGTCCCCCACTCGGAGCTGGACTTTTCCCTCGATCTGGACCTGGAGCAAGGATTCGGGCCCCCGGTCACCTCGGCCGCTGGGCTGCCTGGCGCCAAGCCAGAGCCCGGCGCCATACTACCGGCACCCCGGGCAGCGACCTGTCAGCCGCCCGGTCTGGTGCCGGTACCAGCCGAGCGCATCGAGCCGCAACCGGCCCCCCAGCCCTCGCCGGTGCCGGCGATCCAACCCGGCCCGACGGCCCCCGCCAGCGACCTTCTGACGGCCTTCCTCACCGGGCTCGGCAGCGGGGACTCGGCGCAGGTCAAAGATCCGGCAGTCCTCCTGCGCGACGCGGGCGCCCTGCTGCGAGCCGTGACCGCCGGCCTCACCGCCACCATGATGGCCCGGTCCCATTTCAAGAGCGAGCTGCGCCTCGGGGTCACCACCATCCGCCGCGCCGAGAACAACCCGTTCAAGTTCTCGGTGAGCCCGGAGGAGGCCATGGAGCGGCTGCTACTGCGCCCCAACCCGGCCTACATGCCCCCGCTGGACGCGGCGCGGGAGGCCTTCGACGACATCCAGGCCCACGAGATGGCCATGATCGCGGGGCTGCGTGCCGCCCTGCGCGCACTCCTGGCCCGTTTCGAGCCGAGCGCCCTGGAGGCCCGGCTGGACACGGCATCCGGGCTCGACAAACTGCTGCCCATGGCGCGAAAGTCGCGCTACTGGGACCAATTCACCCAGACCTACGGGCAGGTCGCCGCGGACGCGGCGGAGGATTTCATGCAACTCTTCGGCGAGGCTTTCACCCGCGCCTACGAGGACCAGATCCTGCGCCTGGCCCAGGCCCGCGGGCGCCGACAGCCCTAACCTGCACCAACGACGGAGACAAAGCACATGGGACCATCGATTCGAGTGGGTCGGGTACTCTTGCGACTGCTGGCCACGGCCGCCCTGGCGACGCTGGCGGCGTGCGGCGGAGCGCCGGCGAAGGAGGACAAGCCCCCGGCACCAGCCCCAGTGCTGCGCGTCGCGGTGGCGGCGACCGCCGACACCAACCGGGGACCCGCGGGTCAGGCCCTGCCCATCGTGGTCCGCCTTTACGAGCTCAAGGCCCAGGGGGCCTTTAGCGGAGCGGACTTCTTCAGTCTCTACGACCGAGAGGCGAAGACCCTGGGCGGCGAGCTGATTGCTCGGGAGGAGCTGACCCTGACACCCGGCCAAGCGCGCCAGATCGTCAAACCCCTGGATCCGCAGGTTCGTTATCTGGGGGTCCTCGGGGCCTTCAGGGACGTCGACCGCGCCGACTGGCGGGCGCTGGTACCCCTGGTTGCTGGACAGGACAACAATCTGGATGTCGCGGTGGGCGCCAAAGCCATCCGTGCCCAGGCGCGCTGAGGGGGCGGGCCCATGTCCTGGGACAACCGGGTGCTGTGGTCCGAGGGGCTCTTTCTCCAGCCTCATCATTTTCAACAGCACGACCGCTATCTTGAGCGGCTGACCCGCGGTCAGGCGGGGATCGGCACCCCCTATCCGTGGGGACTCAAACGGCTCACCATCGACCAGGACCTCTTGGGCCTGGGCAAACTGGCCGTCACCGACTGCGCTGGCGTCCTGCCGGACGGTACGCCCTTCGACGCACCGACCAGCGACCCCCTGCCTGCGCCGCTGGACCTGGGCGATGACGCAGCCGGCCAAATCCTCTACCTGGCCCTGCCCCTCGCCCGCCCTGGGGCAACGGAGAGCGGCGGGCCTGAATCCCGGGAGACCATGCTGCGTTATCGGGCCGGCGAGGTCACGGTGCGAGACAACACCCAGGGCCCAGGTACCGAGACACTGATGGAGGTCGGCCGGCTGGACCTGCGCCTGCTTCGGGACCGCGACGCCCGGGATGGATTCGCCTGCTGCGGCCTGGTACGGGTCCTGGAATGCCGGGCGGACCGCCAGGCAATCCTGGACAGCGGGTATATTCCGCCCTGCATCGACTACCGGGCCTCAGGCCGGCTCGTCGCCTTCGCCGACGAGCTCCAGGGTCTGCTGCACCGGCAGGCCGAGTCCCGGGCCGGACGGGTGCGCGGGGTGGGGCGCGGCGGCGTATCCGACTGGGCGGACTTCCTCCTGCTGCAACTCATCAATCGCGCCGAGCCGGTGGTCATCCATCTGGCGAGGATCCAGGGCCTCCACCCGGAGGTCCTGTACCGCAGCCTGCTGGCGCTCGCCGGGGAGCTCGCCACCTTTTCGAGTGATGCCAAGCGGCCGCCCGACTTCCCCCCTTACCGGCACGATGACCTGGAGGCAACCTTTACCCCCCTAATCGATCGGCTGCGCGAGTACCTCAGCCGGGAGACCGTGGAGCGGGCGATACCCATCCCGATCCAGGAGCGCAAATTCGGCTTTCGCGTCGCCCTGGTGGCCGACCGTTCCCTGCTCGCCAGTGCCCGTTTCGTGCTGTCGGCCCAGGCCCAAGTGGACTCCCAAGTGCTGCGCAACCGCTTCCCGGCCCAGATCAAGATCGGGCCGATCGACAAGATCCAGGAGTTGGTGAAGCTTGCCCTGCCGGGGATCGCGCTCCGGCCCATGCCCACAGCCCCCCTGGAGATCCCCTACCACGCGGGGTTCGACTATTTTGAGCTGGACCGCACGAGCGAGTTCTGGAAACAGCTCGCCGGGAGCGGCGGGCTCGGCCTGCACATTGGCGGTGAGTTTCCGGGCCTTCAACTCGAGCTCTGGGCGATCAGGGAGTAGACGGTGACCGAAGACGACCCATTCTTCAACCCCGGCGACGGGGGCCCCACCGTGGTCCGGCCCATGCCGGGGGGCCGTCGGCCGGCAGGTGCCCCGCCCGGTATCCCACCAGGCGCAGCCGCCCCCCCTGGTCCTGCAACGCCTATGCCGCCAGCCGCCGGACCTGCCCTGATCGGCGCCCTCCCGGGTGCAACCACCGACAACCCGCTGGTGGCCTGCGCCACGAACCTGCTGACCGTCGCCGGACAGTTGCGCGGCACGGCCTCCCACCCAGACCCGGATGGGTTGCGGGAGCGGCTGATCGGCCAGATGCGCGAGTTCGAGCAGTGTGCCCGGGCCAAGGGGTTCACCGACACGATGGTATTGCCGGCCCGCTATGTCCTCTGCGCCCTGGTGGATGAGTCGGTGCTGGACACGCCCTGGGGCAGCCAGAGCGTCTGGGCCAAGCGTGGACTCTTGATCACCTTCCACAACGAGACCTGGGGCGGCGAGAAGTTCTACGACGCGCTCGATCGTCTCCAGTCCTTCCCGAGCGGGAACCTGCACCTGCTGGAGCTCATGTACCTCTGCCTGGCACTGGGATTCGAAGGCCGTTATCGGGTACGCGACGGCGGCCGGGACCAGTTGGAGCGCGTGCGCGAGCAACTCTTTCAGACCATCCGCACGCAGCGTGGGGACCCGGAGCGGGAGCTCTCACCCCATTGGCGGGGGATCACGGAACGCCTCGACCCCTTGATCCACCAGGTCCCCCTGTGGGTCTTCGCCGGCCTGGCAGGCCTCCTGCTGCTCGGGCTCTTCGCCGCCTTTACCTTTGCCCTTAGCCGGGACTCCGACCCCGTATTCCTGTCTCTCAGCGCCCTGGACAAGCGGCTCCCGCCGATGCCCGACCGCCCCGTTGTCTCGATCCCCCGACCGGAGCCCCAGCCCGTCGCCCCGGAGGTCCCGGTGCAGCCGGCGACACCGCCGCCGATCACGCTGCGTATCCTGCTCGCCGACGACATCGCCGCGGACCGGCTGGAGGTTGTAGACCGGCCCGAGGGTCAGACCGTCATTATCCGCGGAGACGGGCTCTTCGCCTCCGCCCGGGGCGACCTTCAGCCCAACTTTGTTCCCCTGATCCGGCGCATCGGCGTGGCCCTCGGGCAACTGCCGGGACGGGTGCTGGTGACAGGGCATTCAGACAGCGCCCCTATCAAGAGCCTCAGGTTCCCATCGAACTGGCACCTGTCCCAAGCCCGTGCGGAGTCGGTCACGGCCATGCTCGCCGAGGTCACCGGCG
>JBFZCW010000302.1:0-8494 GCA_041307765.1 Chromatiaceae bacterium | reverse complement strand
AATGAGGTGATCTTCGAGGACGACACCAGCGCCGTGGTGGAGGCGGCCGCTAGTCCATAGCGCAAGTTGAGCCAAAGCGATCGCGTGATCTGTTTGCGCCGGCCCAGAGCCGGCGCACTTTTTTTGGCCAAGGCTTGACGGGTAGGCTGTGTCCCAATGGCATTACGAGAGACGCCGTTGTTCGACAGGGAATGCCGGAACCCAGGCGACTGCTGACCGCTGACCACTAAGCGGGGATGGCCCTCTCCAGGCTCCCTGAGCCAGCGCAGGCAGGGATAGGATGCTGGTCGCGGCAAATCGCAGACACCCCTGACGGAGACCAATCCCCGCGGCTTACAGCACCTTGGTAACCAGCCGCACCCCCGGGTCCTCCTTGTCCCGCTCGATGCGGAAACCCAGTGACTCCATCAGGCCCAGCATGCGGGTGTTGGCGGTGAGGACCTCGCCCTCCATGAGTTTCAGGCCGCGCTGGCGGGCGTTCTGCATCAAGGCCCGCATCAGGCGGGCACCGATGCCGCGATCGCGCCAGGTGTCGGCGACGACGATGGCGAACTCGCAACTGTCGCCGCCGGGGCGGGACATGTAGCGGGCCACCCCCACCTCGATGTCCTGTCCATCCTCCTCCACCACACCGATCAGGGCCATCTCGCGGTCGTAGTCGATCTGGGTGAACCGCACCAGCATCTCCGGGGTGAGCTCCTTGATCGCCTGCATGAAGCGGAAGTACTTGGTCTGCTCCGAGAGCCCGCGGACGAACTCCTGCTCCATCTCGGCGTCCTCCGGGCGGATGGGGCGGATGATGAGGTCCTGCCCGGAGGGGAGCTGCACACGCTCGATGAGGTGGGGGGGATAGGGGTGTATGGCCATGTGGCCATAGGGGGCCATCTGCGGCGGGCGGTAGGCGACCTGGATGCGGGCATCCACGGCGATCACCTCCTTGTCGTTGCCGATCAGTGGGTTGATGTCCATGGTGAGGATCTCCGGCAGCTCACAGACCAGCTCAGAGACCCGCTGCAGGATCTTGGTCAGGGCATCCCGGTTCATGGGGGGCATGTGCTTGAAGGCCCCCATGAGGCGCGCTACCCGGGTGTGCTCGATCATGGTCTGGATGATGAAGCCGTTGAGCGGCGGCAGCCCCAGGGCGCGGTCCTCCAGCACCTCCACCTCGGTCCCGCCGGACCCGAAGGTGATGACAGGACCGAAGATCGGGTCACGTACCACGCCGATCATGAGCTCCCGGGCGGCGTGCTTGGCGACCATGTGCTCTACCGTAATCCCGTCGATGGCCGCGTCCGGGCGCAGGCGCCGGGCACGCTCCATGATCTCCGCGAAGGTGCGCCGCACGGACTGGGCGTCGGTGAGGTTGAGCCTGACCCCGTCCACGTCGGACTTGTGGGCGATGTCCGTGGAGTTGATCTTCATCACCACCGGGAAGCCGAGGACCTCCGCGGCCATCAGTGCCTCGTTGGGGGTGCGCGCCATCACCGCCTGCATGGTCGGGATGTGGAAGGCAGCGAGGATGGCCTTGGCCTCCATGGTGCCCAGCGTCTTGCGCCCCTCGGCCATGACCCCTTCGATGATGAGCCTGGCCCCGTCCACATCCGGCCCCTGCTCGTGCGACATGGGACCGGGGGACTGCATGAGCAGGCGCTGGTTGCGCAGGTGCTTGGCGAGGAAGGAGAAGGCCTCCACCGCCGCCTCCGGGGTGTCGAAGTGCGGCACCCTGGCCTCGGCGAACAGGGCCTGGGCGGCCGCCACCCGGGCCGCCCCCATCCAGCAGGCCAGGACCGGCTTGGCGCTCTTCTTGGCGATCTCGATGATCCGCTGGGCTACGGCCGTGGGATCCACGGTGGCCAATGGGGCCAGGATGGCCAGGACCCCATCCACTCCAGGGTCGGCGAGACAGGCCTCGACAGCGGTGCAGTAACCCTGGCCCGGGGTGTCGCCGATCACATCCACGGGATTGGCGTGGGACCAGTTCTCCGGCAGGGCCGCCTCCAGGACCTGGCGCGTGGCCTCTCCCAACTGGGCCACGGTCATTCCGAGCTCCGAGGTGCGGTCCGCCGCCAGGACGCCGGGCCCGCCGCCGTTGGTGACGATGGCGATACGCTCGCCGACCAGGCGCTTGCCGGTGCCGAAGACGTGGGCCGCACTGAAGAGCTGATCCAAGGCATCCACCTGGACGGCCCCGGCACGTTCCATGGCGGCCGAAAAGACGTCCGGGGAGCCGACCCACGCCCCAGTGTGGGACCTGGCGGCCCGCGACCCCGCCGGGCGGCGCCCGGACTTGACCACGATCACGGGTTTGAGACGGGCGGCGGCGCGCAGCGCGCTCATGAAACGGCGGGCGCTGCGCAACCCCTCCACATAGAGCAGGATGCAGTGGGTCTGGCTGTCCAATGCCAGAAAATCCAGCACGCTGCCGAAGCCCACGTCCGCCCCGGCCCCGATGGAAACCACCGCGGAGAAGCCCAGTCGGCGGGGCCCGGACCAGTCCAGCATGGCGGTGCTCACGGCACCGGACTGGGAGACCAGGGCGACGTTACCGCGCCGCGCCTGCTCGCCGCCGAAGCTGGCGTTGAGCCCGCTGGCCGGGCGCATGACCCCAAGACAATTCGGCCCCAGCATGCGGATGCGGTTGCGCCGTGCCGCGTCCACGATGCGCTCCTGCAGGGCCGCACCCTTGTCGCCACTCTCGGCGAAGCCCCCGGTGTGTACCACCGCGACCTTGACGCCGTAGTCGCCGCACTGATCCAGGATGTCCGCCACCTTGTCCGCCGGCATAGCGATCAGGGCCAGGTCCATCTGCTTGTCCAGCTCACGCAGGTTCTTGTAGCAGGGACGTCCGGCGACCTCCTTGTACTTGGGGTTGACGGCATAGCATGGGCCCTTGAACCCCCCTGCCAGCACATTGCGGTAGACCATGCCGCCGATCGAGTCGGGCCTGTCGCTGGGACCGAAGACCACGATGGCGCTGGGGGTGAAGAGTTGGTCGACGTCGGACAAGCGCATGGGAATCTGACCCCCGGGCGGAAACGGTTTAAGCTAATGACGATTTCATGTCCGCGATGCCGCGCGCCCGGACCGAGGCGGACAGGAGCGGCAACTCGACGGCTTGCCGGTGCGAGCCGGTTTGAAACGTCAACGAGAGCGCATCCCATGAACCTCGCCTACATCTCCCACCCGACCTGCCAGGACCACAACATGGGCCGGCACCATCCGGAGACGCCGGAGCGCCTGCACGCCATTCAGGACCGCCTGATCGCCTCCGGGATGGAGATGCTGGTGACGCATTATGATGCGCCGGAGGCCACCTTCGAACAATTGAATCGGGTCCACGACGCCGACTACATCCGCATGATCGAGCGCAGCCGCCCGGCGGAGGATGGCGTGCTGGCCTGGATCGACGGCGACACCGCCATGTGCCGCGCCACCTGGCCCGCGGCCCTCCATTCCGCCGGAGCCGCCGTCCTCGGGGTGGATCTGGTCATGGGCGACAAGCATTATGCCGCCTTCTGCTGTGTGCGCCCGCCGGGCCACCACGCCGAGCGCCGCCGTGCCGGGGGCTTCTGCTTCTTCAACAATGTCGCGGTCGGGGCGGCGCACGCCTTGGAGGAGCACGGCCTGGAGCGCCTGGTCATCGTCGACTTCGACGTGCATCACGGCAACGGGACTCAGGATATCTTTATCGGCGACGAACGGGTGCTCTTCTGCAGCAGCTTCCAGCACCCCTTCTACCCCCACAGCGGGGCGGACACGGACGCCCCCAACATCATCAACCTGCCCTTGCCCTCGCGCACCGGGGGTGCAGAGTTCCGGGCCGCGGTGGAGGCCCAGTGGCTGCCGCGCATCGAGGCCTTCCGCCCGCAGTTGATCATGATCTCCGCTGGCTTCGACGGACATGCCGAGGACGACATGTCCCACTTTAACCTGCGCGAGCAGGACTATGCCTGGATCACGCGCCAGCTCCATGACCTGGCAGTGAGGCACGCCCAGGGGCGGGTGGTCTCCTGCCTCGAGGGGGGCTACAGCCTGTCCGCCCTGGGGCGCTGCGTGAGCACCCACATCGACGAGCTGATCGGGCACGCCTGACCCCCGGCGCGTCGAGGGCCGGCCCTGAGGCATCCGCGTGTCACGTCTGGCCTCGAGCCTCTCTTCAGCGCCTTGGGCGGGGGGCTGCTCTACAACCTGATCCTCCTCGTGTCCTGAACGCAGGCCGGCGTCATCCGACGCCTGCCCGCTCGGCCGACCACTGCAGACCCGGATGTCCCGATGTCCAACCGCGAACACCTCACCCTCGCCGCCGCCATGATCGTGCTCCTGCTGGCCGGCTGCGCCAGGCAAGACACGCCGGAGCAGCGGGTCCGCACCTTCATCGACCGGGTCGCGGCCTCCGCAGAGGCGCGGGCCTGGAACGACTTCGACGCCTACCTGGCGGAGGACTTCAGCGACCGGCGGGGACTGACGCGGCGGGAGACCCTTGGGGTCGTCGCCCGCTACATCCTGGCCCACCGCAGCATCCACGTCTTCCAGCGGGTAAGGCAGATCGAGGTGCGCGATCCGCGCCACGCCCGCGCCGTGGTCCTCGCCGCCCTGGCCGGGAGTCCGGTGGGCGGGCCAGACGACTTGGCGCGGCTCGACGCCGACCTCTACCGGTTCGAGCTGGAGTTGGCTGACGAGGGGGACGGCTTCCGGGTCAGGAGCGCGGCCTGGCAGCCGGTGGGACTAGAGGCCCTGCTGACCGCAGACTGAACCCCGCACGGCTTGCCTCACCGGCCGGAATCACCCAGAATCGCGCTCGGATTTAGCGCTCGGGCCGCGGGTGCCAGTACCCAGGCCAGTTCTGGTCTGCCCGAGCCGAGAGCCAGGGAGACGCACGTTGGACAAGGGGGCACCGGCTTCCTACCCTGCCGCTGCGGCCCCAATGCCCCGGTGCACGAGACTGCTCCCGCTGCCCAGCCCCAACCCAAAGGAGAATGACCCATGCGCCTGCCGATTCGCCCGCTCATCGCCGCACTGCTGGCCCTGCCCCTGGCCGCTCAGGGAGCCGTCCGATCCGAGGCCGTCGAGTACCAGGACGGCGATACCAAGCTCAAGGGCTACCTCTACTACGACGACGCCATCAGCGGCAAACGCCCCGGGGTCATCGTCGTCCACGAGTGGTGGGGGCTCAACGACTATGCCAAGCGCCGGGCAGAGATGCTCGCCGGCCTAGGCTACGCGGCCTTCGCGCTGGACATGTACGGCGACAACAAGGTCACCACCCACGCCAAGGACGCCCAGGGCTGGAGCGCTCAGATCACGCAGAACAAGGATGCCTGGCGGCGCCGTGCCCTGGCAGGGCTCGGCGTCCTGAAGGCTGACCAGCGGGTAGACCCCGAGCGCCTCGCGGCGGTGGGCTACTGCTTCGGCGGATCGACGGTGATGCAGATGGCCTACTCCGGCGCCGACCTCGACGGCGTGGTGAGCTTCCACGGCTCGCTGCCGACCCCGGCGGAGGGCGAGGGCAAGCAGATTAAGGCCAGTATCCTGGCCGCCCACGGCGAGGCCGATAGCTTCGTCCCGCCGGAGAAGGTGGCGGCCTTCAAGTCCGCCCTAGAGGCTGCCAAGGCCGATTGGGAGTTCACCTCCTACGGCGGTGCCGTCCACGCCTTCAGCAATCCGGACGCGGCCAGCTACGGTATCGATAATGTCCGCTACGACGAACGGGCGGACAAACGCTCCTGGGCGGCGATGAAGGACTTCCTGCAAGAGGTCTTCGCGCGCTGAGCCGCACCTGGGACAGTCGCCCGGGCCTGGCCAGCCGGTGAGATCGAGGGCCGATCGCCCCAGGATGCAACGCCATGCCCGCCACTGCCATCGTCTGGCTGCGCCGCGACCTGCGAATCGGGGATAACCCGGCGCTCCACCGAGCCGTGGCGCGCGGCGAACGCCCCGTACCGCTCTATGTCCACTCCCCAGGGGAAGAGGAGCCCTGGTCGCCCGGGGCCGCCAGCCGCTGGTGGCTGCATTACAGCCTGACCTCGCTCGACCGGCAGCTCAGGGCCCTGGGCAGCGGACTGATCCTCGCCCGCGGCGACAGCCTGGCCACCCTGCGGGCGGCGGCGCAGGCCCTGGGCGCCGAGGCGGTCTATTGGAACCGGCTCTACGACCCTACCCTCGTGGCCCGCGACAGCCGCATCAAACAGGCCCTGCGCGGCGAAGGCCTACGCTGCGAGAGCCTCAAGGCCAATGTGCTCTTCGAGCCCTGGGAGCTCGCAACCGGCACGCGGGAGCCCTACCGCGTCTTTACCGCCTTCTGGCGCAAGGCCGCGGCGCAGCTGGGACAAGGGCCCCCCTTGTCTGCCCCGACGGCCCTTCCGCCGCTACCCGAGGGGCTCCTGTCCCTCCGCATGGATGCCCTTGGGCTGCTGCCGCGCATCCCCTGGGACGGCGGACTGGCGGCGACCTGGGACCCCGGCGAGCCTGCGGCCCTGGCGCGCCTGGAGACCTTCGTGGACCAGGCCGTCGCCGGGTACGCCCAGGACCGCGACCTGCCTGGGGTCGTCGGGACCTCCCGCCTCTCCCCTCACCTCCACCTAGGCGAGGTCTCCCCGCGGCAGGTCCTTCATGCCGTGGCGGATCGGGTCCCCGGGGGGCTGGCTGGCGTCGCCGAACCCTTCGTCCGCGAGATCGGGTGGCGGGAGTTCGCCCATCACCTGCTCTACCACTTCCCCCGCACACCGGAGGAGCCCCTGGACCCACGCTTCAGCGCCTTCCCCTGGCGCATCGGGGGTGCAGAGGCCCTGCTCGCGGCCTGGCAGCGCGGGCACACGGGGATCCCTCTGGTGGACGCCGGGATGCGTGAGCTCTGGCACACCGGCTGGATGCACAACCGGGAGCGCATGGTCGTCGCCTCTTTGCTGACCAAACACCTGCGGCTGCCCTGGCAGGCCGGCGCCCGTTGGTTCTGGGACACCCTGGTCGATGCGGACCTGGCTGCCAACACCCTGGGCTGGCAGTGGTCGGCCGGCTGCGGGGCGGATGCTGCCCCCTATTTCCGGGTCTTCAATCCGGTCCGCCAGGGCGAGCGATTCGACCCCAGGGGGGACTATGTCCGGCGCTGGTGCCCGGAGCTCGCCGCGCTCCCCGACCGGTGGGTACACCAGCCTTGGGCGGCGCCGGAGCCCATCCGGCAAACGGCGGGGGTGACGCTCGGGCGCGATTACCCGACGCCGATCGTGGACTTGGCCGAGGCCCGACGCGAGGCCCTGACGGCCTGGGACCAACAAAAAGGGGTTGTTGGTTAGCGTCGAACCTCGACTGGAGCCACGGCCTTGCCTTCCCTGGCACTGGATTCCGACATCCCGGCCGGAATGACGGGTACGGTGGCCACACTCGACTACCCTCGTCCCGGCAGGATCCCAGGACCCAGTACCAGGAACGGTGTGCAGCGGGCAGGCTGAGGAATAGCGCCCCTCACCAAGGGGTTTGGCCGAGAGGCACCGCGCTTTCGGGTGGCCCCGGTTGCTGATAACATCCGCCCCGTTGAGGCGCGGCGCGGAAGCCGCATTCAATCAACAGATTGCCCACTCGCCACCGGCAGGAGTCAGGCCATGTCCGAGGTCCTCTACGACGCCCACCCTTCGATGATCCGCAGCCGCCCCTTCACGACCCTGTTGGCCCTGGCCCTGATCCCGCTCGGCATCGCCCTCGCGCTGGGGGGCGGCACTCTGGTGCCGCCGGAGGTGGCCCCGGTCCTGCAAGCTGTCGGCCTGGCCATCGCGGCCCTGGCCTTCCTCACCCTTTTGATCTGGTACGTCCGCACCAAGACCGATCACTTGGTCATCAACGAGGAGGAGATCGTCTGGACCCACGGGCTCCTGAACAAGGGGTACACGGAGATCAACATGTCGTCGGTGCGCACCACCCGCATCAATCAGACCCTGATGCAGCGGATCATGAACGCCGGCGACGTCGAGATCTATACCTCCGGCGACGCCCCGGAGCTGGTCATCAAGGGCCTGCCCAACCCGGGTGAGATCCGCACGCTGATCAAGGGCCAGCCCATCCAGCAGGGCCAGCCGGCGGCGGGGGCCTAGGTCGTGGCCACGGGCAACGGCTCCGACCTCAAGCTCTTTGCCCTCATCGCGGTCTCGGCGGTGGTGCTGGCGGGGCTCGCCGCCGTCTTCCTGCTGCCCCTGGGTCAGGAGGCAGTGGCCACCATGAACCAGGGCATCGGGCTCAAGTCTGCGACCCTGTGGGGCTTTGGTACCACGGTCGCCCTCTTCATCCTGTTCGCGGTCGTCTCCGGCGACAGCCTCATCGGCGAGGTCCAGTTCCTCCTCGCGTCCTTCTTCGGCTTCTTCCTGATCCTAACCCTGCTGATTGCCTGGATCTTCTGAGGGACCAACCGCGCCAGAGGGGCCTTGGCGCCCAACCCGCCCCGCGATTCCCGGGCGGGTTGGGGGTTCCGGCACCCCCCCGGCTATCGCTGGTCCTGGCAGCCATCACC
>JBFZCW010000301.1:0-8400 GCA_041307765.1 Chromatiaceae bacterium | reverse complement strand
GAGCCCGGACAGGCCGATGATATCGACCTTCTCCTCACGGGCCCGCTGCAGGATCTTGTCCGCCGGGACCATGACGCCCATGTCGATGACGGCGTAGTTGTTGCACTGAAGCACCACACCGACGATGTTCTTGCCGATGTCGTGGACATCGCCCTTGACGGTGGCCATGAGGATGCGGCCCTGGGTGTCACCTTCGCACTTCTCGGCAGCCAGGTAGGGCTCCAGGTAGGCCACCGACTTCTTCATGACCCGGGCAGACTTGACCACCTGGGGCAGAAACATCTTGCCCTCGCCGAACAGGTCGCCGACGTGGTTCATGCCGTCCATGAGCGGCCCTTCGATGACGTTGATGGGCCGGCCCAGGAGTTGGCGGGCCTCCTCGGTGTCCGCGTCGATGAAGTCGGTGATGCCCTTGACCAGGGCGTGACTGATGCGCTTGCTCACCTCCCAGTCGCGCCAGGCGAGGTCCTTGGTGCTCTCCGCCGCGGCCCCGCCGCCCTTGTACTTGGGGGCCAGGTCGATGAGCCGGTCGGTGGCGTCCGGGCTCCGGTTGAGGATCACACCCTCCACCGCCTCGCGCAGCTCCGCCGGGATGTCGTCGTAGACCGCGAGCTGGCCGGCGTTGACGATCCCCATATCCATCCCGGCGCGGATGGCGTGGTACAGGAAGACGGAGTGGATCGCCTCGCGCACCGGGTCATTGCCGCGGAAGGAGAAGGAGACATTGGACACCCCGCCCGAGACCTTGGCGTAGGGAAGGTGCTCCTTGATGCGGCGGGTCGCCTCGATGAAGTCCACCGCGTAGTTGTTGTGCTCCTCGATCCCGGTGGCCACGGCGAAGATGTTGGGGTCGAAGATGATGTCCTCGGGCGGGAACCCGATCTCGTCGACCAGGATTCGGTATGCCCGGGCGCAGATCGAGAACTTGCGGTCCTGGGTATCGGCCTGGCCGACCTCGTCGAAGGCCATCACGACCACTGCCGCCCCGTAGCGGCGGCACTTCCTGGCATGTTCGCGGAAGGCGTCCTCGCCCTCCTTCATGCTGATGGAGTTGACGATAGGCTTGCCCTGGACGCATTTCAGCCCCGCCTCGATCACCGACCACTTGGACGAGTCGATCATGATCGGAACCCGGGCGATGTCCGGCTCGGCGGCGATCAGGTTCAGGAAGCGGGTCATGGCCGCCTCCGAATCCAGCATCGCCTCGTCCATGTTGACGTCGATGATCTGGGCCCCGCTCTCCACCTGCTGCCGGGCCACATCTAGGGCGGCGTCGAAGTTACCGTCGAGGATCAGTCGCTTGAACTTGGCCGAGCCGGTGACGTTGGTGCGCTCGCCGACGTTGATGAAGGTGGCCGTGCTTCGGATCGGGGGGGTCATGGGAGGGGCCTTCAATGCTGGCCGGTGGTGCCCGGCGGGGTGTCGCGGCCGAGGGTGAGGCGCGCCGGCACACCCCCAGGAATCGGCCGCAGACTCTACCACGGGACCTGGGGTGGACTGCAGGCAATGCTGCCCCGGGCCCGTGCGGGCCGGACCGAAGGAATGCCGACCCGGACCCTAACGCGCAGACGCCCAACGCCGCCAGGTCCGCTGGGCAAACCCTTGGGACGGGTAACGCCGCAGCGGCGGGTTAGCCAGGTCGGTGCTACCAGTAGGCCAGGACCCGCCCGCCCTCGATCCTATGTTCGAACAGGCGCAGCGGCCGATTACCGATCTCCACGCAGTCCCCGCTCTCCACGTCGAATGCCCAGTGGTGCTTGGGGCAGGTGAGCTTGGTGCCTTCCAAGGCGAGATGCGGGATGTCCGTGACCTGGTGCGGACAGCGGGAGTCGTAGACCTTGAGCAGATCCGCCTTCCGATAGACGAAGAGGTGCCGGCCAGCAACGGGAAGGAAGCTGATCTCGCCGTCGGGCAGGTCGTCCAGGGCCGCGACGTCGTGCCAATCCGGCTTGGCGTCCAGGTTCTCCGGGCGAAACTCCGGGATATCCATGGCCAGCAGGATGTCCGTCGCCCACACGATCTTGGCCAACCCCAGCACGGGGAAGGCCATGAGCAGGGCATCGATGATCTCGTTGGGGGTAGCCCCGTTGCGCAGGGCCCGCATGAGGTACTGCTTGAAACCGGGCTCGGTCTGAACCGCCACCTTGGTAATGACGGAGATCAGATCACGGGTGCGGGTGTCGAGGTGATCACCGGCCTTCTTGAGGAACTTGAAGTAGGCGCCCATGGCCTCTGGGCGGGTCGCGACCAAATAGTTGAGTGCGTCGCTCATGACGGTCTCCTGCGCATTGGGGTTACGACAGGCGCCTGCGGGTTCCAGCCCCGGGTGCCGGCGGGCATTATCCGCTCAACCAAACGCTGGCGCGACCGGACCAGGTCAATGGAAGGCGCCGTCAGCAAAGAATATTGATGCCTGACAGCTGAACGCTCTTTCAGGCATCCTTGTCTTTGCCCCGCTCCTTGGTCCCCAGTGGGAAGCCCGCGGCACGCAGAAAGTCCTTCTGCAGATCCGCCCAGAGCTCGACGTTCCGCTGGGTGGCGCGTGCCATGGCCTCGATCGGGTTTTCGCCCCAGCTCTCCTGCATCTGCTGTTGCTGCTTGGCGAAGAGGTCCAGGGAGTCCTCCAGGTAGCGAGCAAAGAACCCCTGCATGGTCCCGCCGCAGAAGCGGATGATCTGGGCCAGCATGGTGGCGCTGAAGAGGGGTTTTCCACCGGACTCCTCCTCCAGCATGATCTGGAGCAGGATGGAGCGGGTGAGGTCGGCTTCGCTGGCGGTGTCCTGCACACGGAACGGAACGCAGCGCATCACCAGGTCCCGGACGTCGGACAAGGTGATGTACCGGCTGAGTTCGGTGTCATAGAGACGCCGATTGGGGTACTTCTTGATGATGCGTACGTTCGGCATAGGACAAATCCCTTGATCGGAGCTGAGGCCAAGTGTACCCCAGTCATCGTGGACGGCCCCCTACCGCACGGGGATCCTGTCCTTGGTCCTGGCTGTGTGGGTTCACGGCGCCGCCCCGGAGGGTGGCGCCCCACCTCGGAGGAGGCCCCTCAGACCCTCTCAACCGCAAGCGCCACGCCCTGACCGCCGCCGATGCAGAGGGTCGCAAGGCCCTTCTTGGCGTCGCGCCGCTGCATCTCATAGAGGAGAGAGACCAGGACCCGCGCGCCTGATGCACCGATGGGGTGGCCGATGGCAATGGCCCCACCGTTGACATTCACCTTGGACAGGTCCCACCCCATCTCCTGATTCACCGACATGGCTTGGGCGGCGAAGGCCTCGTTGGCCTCGATCAGGTCCAGGTCCGCCGGGGTCCATCCGGCCTTCTCCAGGCACTTGGTGGAGGCCGGGATGGGACCGGTGCCCATGATGGCTGGGTCCACCCCCGCGCTGGCGAAGGCCACCAGGCGCGCCAGTGGCTTGAGGCCGAGCGCCCTGGCCTTGGACTCGGTAGTGACGATCACCATGGCCGCCCCGTCGTTCAGCCCGGAGGCGTTGCCAGCGGTCACAGTACCCTGCTTGTCAAAGGCCGGGCGCAGCTTGGCAAGCCCCTCCGGCGTGGTCCCGTGACGGGGGAACTCATCTGACTTGAACACCAACGGGTCGCCCTTGCGCTGGGGGATGTTCACCGGGACGATCTCCTCGTCGAATCGCCCAGCCTTTTGGGCGGCCTCGGTCTTCTGCTGAGAGCCGGCGGCGAATTCATCTTGGGCGGCACGGGTGAAGCCGTACTTCTTGGCGATGTTCTCCGCCGTATTACCCATGTGGCATTGGTTGAAGGCATCCCAAAGCCCGTCCACGATCATGGTATCCACCATCTTCCAGTCGCCCATGCGCTGGCCCTCGCGGGAGCGGGGCAGCGCGTGGCAGGACTGGCTCATGCTCTCCTGACCGCCTGCGAGGACGATCTGGGCATCGCCGCAGGCGATGGCCTGCATCGCCAGGTGCACGGCCTTCAGCCCGCTGCCGCAAACCTTGTTGATGGTCATGGCGGGCACCTTGTGCGGCAAACCGGCCTTGATCGTGGTCTGGCGGGCAGGATTCTGGCCAGTCCCGGCGGTGAGCACCTGGCCGAGGATGACCTCGTCCACCTGATCCGCGGCGATGCCGGTGCGCTCCAACAGCGCCTTGGCGACGGTGGCGCCGAGCTCGGCGGCGGGCAGGGCGGACAAGGTCCCGCCGAAGGTACCGACGGCGGTGCGGCCAGCGGCGACGATGACGATGTTCTCACTCATGTCGTAGTGTCCTCTGCATCTGTGGTGGTCATGTTTGGGTCGACGGGCGGCCGGGGCGCGGCGGTGCCGGGTGCCCGCCTGGGGTCTCGACGCGACGCAGTGTACGCACTTTTGTTGCAGTGCACAATAATCCGTGCTAGCGTTTCCTCCAACCACCACACGAGGAGTCGCACCATGACCGACGCAGGCAAATTTCCTAACGATTGGCTGGAGATACAGCGCAAATACTGGGAGAGCTGGACGGACCTCAGCCGTAAGGCCACGGGAGCCGCAGCGCCGACCGCCAACCCCTGGGAGGCCGGTCTCGACCACTGGTGGCAGGCCGTATCCCCCGCCGCCCCGGAGCTGGCGCGCGACTTCATGGCCAAGATCATGGACCAGGGCAAGGCCTTCTTTGCCCTCGCCGACGGCTACACCAAGAACCTTGGCGCTATGCCCGGCGCGGGTATGGGCACGGGCGCCGGCGACGGCTGGGCGGCACTGAGCCGTACCCTGGAAGACATGCAGAAGGCCTTCACCGGCGGGCTACAGGGGGGCGACGAGGCCAGCCGCCGCCTCATGGCGTTTTGGGAACTGCCCTACGACAACTGGCAGCGTCTGGTGTCCTCCATGTCCCTGGTGCCGGGGGATGCGCTGCGCAACATGCCGCACAAGCATCTCAACCAGGCCCTCTCCGCCCCCGGGCTGGGCTACACCCGTGAGGAGCAGGCCCAGTACCAGGACCTGATGCGCCGGGGCATCGAGTATCAGCAAGCGCTGCAGGAGTACCTGCAGTTCTTCTCCGGCCTGGGGACCAAGGCCGTCGGGCGTATGCGCGATTTCATGGAGGCACAGGAGAAGCCCGTCGAGTCCGCCCGCGCCCTCTACGACTCCTGGGTGGGCTGCTGCGAGCAGGTCTACGCCGAAGAGGTCAAGACCGCCGAATACGCCCGCATCAGCGGCCGGCTGATCAATGCCCAGATGGCCGTCAAGCAGCGCATGGCGATCATGGTCGATGAGGCCCTGGGTGCCATGAACATGCCCACCCGCAGCGAGCTGCGCACCCTCCAGGACCGCCTCCAGGAGACCCGGCGCGAGTACAAGTCCCTGCGCCACGAGGTCGAGGCCCTCAAGCGCCAGCTCGGCAACGGCGGACCCCGCCCAGCCCTGGTCCGGACCACGGCGACCCCGCCAGCGCCCACGCCAGCGGCGGCCAAGAAGGCGCCCGCGGCCCGCAAGGTCACGCCCAAGCCGGCCCCGTCCAAGTAAGCGGCGCCCTTCGCCCCACCTGGCACAGCATCCCTAGGAGAAAGACACCGTGTTCACCATCGACATCCGGCCCGACAAACTGAGCGAAGAACTGCTCGACTATAGCCGCAAGCTCGGTCAGGGTATGGAAAACCTGATGAATGCCGGCAACATCGACACCGGCGTCACCCCCCGCGACGCGGTCTACCGCGAGGACAAGCTGGTCCTTTACCGCTACCAGACCCCGGCGGGAGTCACCCCCAAGCCGGTGCCGCTGTTGATCGTGTACGCCCTGGTCAACCGCCCGTACATGACGGACATCCAGGAGAACCGCTCCACCATCAAGGGCCTGCTGGCCACCGGCCAGGACGTCTATCTGATCGACTGGGGCTACCCGGACCAGGCCGATCGGGCCCTGACCCTGGACGACTACATCAACGGCTACATCGACCGCTGCGTAGAGCACATCCGCGAGGCCCACGGGATCGGGCAGATCAACATCCTCGGCATCTGCCAGGGCGGTGCCTTCAGCCTGTGCTACAGCTCCTTGCACCCGGACAAGGTCAAGAACCTGGTGACCATGGTCACCCCGGTGGACTTCAAGACCCCGGACAACCTGCTGTCCGCCTGGGTCCAGAACGTCGATATCGACCTGGCCGTGGACACGATGGGCAACATCCCCGGCGAACTGCTCAACTGGACCTTCTTATCCCTGAAGCCCTTCAGTCTCACCGGGCAGAAGTACGTCAACATGGTCGATGTGCTGGGCGACCCGGAACAGGTCAAGAACTTCCTGCGGATGGAGAAGTGGATCTTCGACAGCCCGGACCAGGCCGGCGAGACCTTCCGGCAGTTCATCAAGGACTTCTACCAGAGGAACGGCTTCATCGAGGGCGGTGTGGAGATCGGCGGCCAAGAGGTGGCACTCAAGAATGTCACCTGCCCCATCCTCAACATCTACGCGCTCCAGGACCACCTGGTCCCGCCCGACGCCTCGCGCGCCCTCAAGGGCCGCACCGGGAGCAAGGATTACACCGAACTCGCCTTCCCTGGGGGCCACATCGGCATCTACGTCAGCGGCAAGGCGCAGAAAGAGGTCACCCCTGCCATCGGCAACTGGCTCAACGAGCGGAGCTGAGGGCGCAGCAGCGGCCCTACGCTGCACCGCCCGGGGCCGCTCCGCGTTTCGGGAATCTTGCGACAGGTTGGAGAGTAACCGTGTCGGCCGAGGCCAAAGGAATGACCTGACCCTAGCGTTCCCCCCGACCGCGACGCCACCGTCGCGGCCGCCTGCGCGAGCGGCGGCTACACCCTGCAGCCGATCGGCGACTACTTCGGTCTACACTACTTCCGGGGCAGCAGGGTAGTGCAGGTGGCGGAAGAATCGAGGCCTCAGGCAAAAGTCAAGACCTGACCCGGGCCGCTCTCAGGCAAGAGTTAAGACCTGACCCTGGCCGCTCCTGGCCGCTCTCGAACAGGAGCCCACCGTGGGCCGAGCCCCAGCCGTTGAGGTGCTCGGGCTTGAGCTGGACCTGGAGCCGGGCCTCGCCCGGCGCGGTGATGCCGCCCTTGAATCCGAGGACCTTCATAAACGGCTCGAGCTGCATGGCTTTCGTCGGTACCGATGGGCCGGTGATTAACGGCTGATGCTCCGACCTGTGCCGCCAGACTCGCGGTAGACCTGCCCCTCTGAGGCCAAGCCCCACCCGGCCTTAGCGCCTGCCCCCGGTGAGCGAGCCCATGATCCCGCGCACCAGGACCCGGCCGAGCTGGGTTCCCAGGGAGCGCATGGCGCTCGCGGCAAAGGCCTCCACGGACGACTGGGCGCGGCTGGCGGGAGCAGGCTTGGGTTGGGGCTTCGGTTGTGCCTTGACCTCCGAGGCGGCGTTGGCCGCGGCAAACTCGGCACGCTGCTTGAGGATCTCGTAAGCAGAGACGCGATCCACCTCTCGCTCGTAGACCCCCCTGACCAGGGACGCCTGCATCACGGCCTTGCGCTCCGCCGGGTCGATGGGTCCCAGCTTGCTGCCCGGCGGGGCGACGAAGATCCGCTCGACCACAGTAGGGCTGCCGCCCGCGTCCAGCACCGAGGCCAGGGCCTCTCCCACCCCAAGCTCCATGATGACCCGTTCGGTGTCGAGCTTGGGGTTGGGGCGGAAGGTCTCGGCGGCGGTGCGCACGGCCTTCTGGTCGCGGGGCGTGAAGGCGCGCAGGGCATGCTGCACCCGGTTGCCAAGCTGGCCGAGGACGCTGTCGGGCACGTCCATGGGATTCTGGGTGACGAAGTAGACCCCGACCCCCTTGGAGCGGATCAGCCGCACCACCTGCTCGACCTTGTCCAGCAGGACCTTGGGGGCCTCGTCGAAGAGGAGGTGCGCCTCGTCGAAGAAGAAGACCAGCTTGGGCTTGTCCAGGTCACCGGCCTCGGGAAGGCTCTCAAAGAGCTCCGATAGCAGCCACAGGAGGAAGGTCGAGTAGAGGGCCGGGGTATGGATGAGCTTGTCCGCGGCGAGAATGTTGACATAGCCCTGACCCTTCTCGTCGGTCTGCATCAGGTCCTCGATGCGTAACGCTGGCTCGCCGAAGAGCCGCTCGGCCCCCTGCTCCTCCAGGGTGAGCAGGCGCCGCTGAATGGCCCCGACCGAGGCAGCGGAGACGTTGCCGTAGGTGGTGGTCAGGCCGTCGGCGTTGTCGCCGATGTGGGCGAGCATGGCGCGCAGGTCCTTGAGGTCCAGCAGCAGCCAACCGTTCTCGTCGGCGATGCGGAAGGCAATGTTGAGGACGCCTTCCTGGGTCTCGTTGAGGTTGAGCAGGCGGGACAGCAGGAGCGGGCCCATCTCGGAGATGGTGGCCCGCACAGGGTGGCCCTGCTCCCCCAAGATGTCCCAGAAGGTGACCGGGCAGGGGGCGTAGGCGAAGCCATCGAGGCCCAG
>JBFZCW010000300.1:0-2783 GCA_041307765.1 Chromatiaceae bacterium | reverse complement strand
CTGGCCAGCGCCGCCGGAAGCCATCCGACCTCCAACTCCGCCCCGATCGCCACCACCAGGTCCGCCCGGCTCAGGGCGTGGATCATGCTTGGCTTGGCCTGGAGCCCATGCAGGTCGCGGTCCGGGCCGGCCAGGACCTTGAGGCTCACCCGCCCCCCCGCCAGTTCCCGGACCAGGGCGCCCAGGCTGGGTGCCGTGGCAACCACCTCCAAGCTCGCCGCCCAGCTTTGGGCCTGGACCAGCCCCAGTGCCAGAAGGACGATGGCAGCAACGAATCGATTCAGAATCATATGGATGTACTCCCGTTCTAATGCGCAATCTTCAGAAGGTGTGGGCACCGTGGCTCCCCAGGCTCATCAGGAACTGAAGGTAAAAGGCGTCGAAGTGCTCCCGATCCCCCGGTTCCACCAAGATATCGTTCCTGGCGTACTGGGCCCTCAGCCGGGAGAACTCCGAGAGGTTCCAGGTGACGTCGAGGGTCCAGCGGTCCGAGGACCCGAAATCCTCGTCTAGGTCGCCGCGGGTCACCTCGTTGGTCAGACCGAGGACGTCGTAACGCAGACCCGCGGTCCACTTGGGGGCGAAGCCATAGACGGCCTGGGCATAGAGCCCGTCTGTGGTGTAGGTGCGTCCGGACCCGAGCATCTCCGCATCGGGGCTTGAACGGACCTCCAAGTCCTTGATCGCGCGCAGATACTCGGTCTGGAACTTGAAGTCCCGGTGGCCATGGGCGCCGTCGCCGTCGTACTTGTAGACGAGGTCGAGCCCCCAGAGAGAGGCGTCGCCGTCGAGCCCGCTTTCCTGAAGCGCGACCTCGCCGTCGGCCTGCACTCGGGTCTGGACCTCTATCTCCTGGTGCTGGCGGTTGTGGGCATAGGAGACGCCGAGCTGGAGGGCGTGGCGTTCCCCCAGATCTGGGGCGACCTTGGCGAAGGCGGTCCACAGCCGGGGCCCGCTGTCGGTCCCGCCAAGCCCAAGCGCCACGCGCTCGGCCTCGTCCAGGGTCGCGCCGAAGCGCTCCTGGTCGCCTTGGGCCAGTTCGGCCCCGATCAAGGTGTAGAAGGGAAGGCGGGGCAGCCAGGTCACCTGCACGCCGGTATCCTGGAGGCCGTGGTCCCCAAGGAGATTGAGGTATGGCAGGTTTTGGTCTGCGAAGTCCCACTGGTGCGGGTGCTGCTTGTTGATGTAGCCGAAATCGCTCAGGAACTTTCCGCCCTTGAGCCGCAGCCCGTAGGGCAGACTGCGGGTCTGGAACCAGCCCTCCTCCAGATCGACGGCGCCCTCGCCATCCACCGCCAGGTAGAGCGCGGCATCGAAATAGGGATCGACCGTGGCGGAGAACGCGATTTCCGCCTCGCTGAAATTGAAGCCGTTGTTGGCTGCGCCGTGGCTGTGCCCCTCGGCGGCCACGGCTTCCCCATGGGCATGAGGGACCACCCGTGAGGGCTGGTAGGCCTCACCCACCAGGACCGATCCAGCCCCACCGATGCCGTCCTGGTAATAGTTGCCGTCCAGGATCACCGAGATCTGAGGATTGAACGCAGTTCCGGAGGTCAAGGCGCCGAGGGTGCCGCCCGCTGGTGCCGACGCCGGGGCCGGCGCAGCGGGGGCCGTCATGGGCCTTGGCTCTGCCTTCGCCACCACCTGCTCGGCGCGCCTGGCCGCGGCCTCCGAGCGCTGGGCTGAGCGGGCCGACTCGGCCTCGGCCTTGGCCAGGCGGGCCTCCAGGGCGCGGATGCGGCCCTCGTACTGGGACTTCATCTGATTGAGCATGGATCGCAGCTCGGCGATCTCCGGATTGGTCGCCGCGACGGCGGCAACGGGGGTCAGCAGGGCCGCGGCGACGGCGCCCCGCAACAAGGTCTTGTGCATGGAACGGCTCCGATCAAAGGCAAAGAGGCGCGCCGGGGCACAAACCCCGGCGCGGGCTTCAGCGAAGGGACCGGAGTCAGACTGGGGGTGCCCTAGGGTCCTGCGGACGGAAGTGGTGAGCGACGGGGTCCGGAGGCAGCCCGGGGGCAAGGACCTGCCCCGGGGCCAACACCAGGGCCGCAGGGCCGCAGGAGCCGGCCACGAGAGGCGCGCCCAACCCGCCGCCGATCAGGCAGATCTCGCAGGCGGCGGTCTCGTCCCCGTGGGCCAGGTGTCCAACCTGGTGCCCGACGAGCAGGGCCTGGGCCAGCACCAGCACGCAAGCGAAGAGGACCAGGGTCCAGGGGCCTGGTCGCTGCATGTGGTGGATCGGACCTGCGGTCATGATGGCGGGGGGCCTGGAGCCTAAGGGCCAGTGAGGTTAGCGGCTTACGCTTTGGTCCGCAATACGTTGCATCTCGCGGCAGGACCCCTGGCCTGGATATCCTCCGCCGGCCCGAGACCAGGTCCCTCGCTGTCGGTGCCCTCGGCCAGCCGCTGGCCGGCGACACCTTCCGGCGGGATCACACTCGCCCGCGGCCTGGGGGAGGACAGAACCGCCCATGCACCGAAAAGATGATTTAGTACATTAGCGCTTGCTTATTTAGAAGATCCTAATATAATGGTCGCCAATCAAGCCAATCTACCTAAACAGGAGACGTAACATGTTGGGTGTAATCGCTGCAATCGCGCTGGTCGTTGGTGGTGTCGGTACCGCCGTTGTGATGTCCGACGGCGACCGCCTGGCCGCCGAAGAGACCCGCACCCCGGTGGTCGAGGTGCAGGCCGTGGAGAGCACGGACGTGTCCAAGGTCAAGTAAGACCAGCCCCCGAACCATCGGGTTCGACCTAGGCCCCGCGGCCCCAAGGCC
>JBFZCW010000299.1:0-9953 GCA_041307765.1 Chromatiaceae bacterium | reverse complement strand
GGCTATTTCCAGCTCGCGCTCTACCTGGTCGCCCTCCTCGGGCTGGCCTGGCCCCTGGGGCTCTACATGGCCCGCGTCTACCGGGGCGAGCCCCCGCCCTGGATGCGTTGGCTCCAGCCTGTGGAGCGGGTGCTCTACCGCGGCTGCGGAGTCAAACCGGAGGACGACATGCCCTGGACCCGCTATGCCTTTGCCATGCTGGCCGTCAACCTGCTGGGATTCCTGGCGGTCTATGCATTGCAGCGGCTCCAGCTCTGGCTGCCGCTCAACCCGCAGGGCTTGGCCAACGTCACGCCTGACTCGGCCTTCAACACCGCCGTCAGTTTCGCCACCAACACCAACTGGCAGGGCTATGGCGGCGAGACCACCATGAGCTACCTGACCCAGATGCTGGGCTTAGGCGTGCAGAACTTCCTCTCCGCCGCGACCGGCATGGCCGTGCTGGTGGCCCTGATGCGCGGCTTCACCCGCAAGGAGGCGAGCGGCGTGGGTAACTTCTGGGTCGACCTGGTCCGCTCTACCCTCTACATCTTGCTGCCCCTGTCCCTGATCCTGTCCCTGGCCCTGGTGAGCCAGGGCGTGGTGCAGACCTTCTCACCCTCTGCCAAGGCCGAGCTGGTTCAAGCCCATGAGTACGACCAGGCCAAGACTGGTTCGGCGGGCGAGCCCGTGCTGGACGCCCAAGGCCAGCCGGTGATGGAGAAGGTCACCGCCGCCGGGCAGACCATCGCCGTGGGACCGGCCGCCTCCCAGATCGCCATCAAGCAGCTCGGCACCAACGGCGGCGGCTTCTTCAACGTCAACTCTGCCCACCCGCTGGAGAACCCCACACCCCTGTCCAACCTCTTGGAGCTGCTGGCGATCCTGCTCATCCCGGCCGCCCTGTGCTTCACCTTCGGCCGCTTCGTCGGCGACATGCGCCAGGGCGGGACGCTTCTGGCCGCCATGACCCTAGTGTTCGTCGCGCTCTTGGCCGTCTGCGTCTGGGCGGAGCAGTCGGGGAATCCGCTGTTCGAGCGGCTGGGGCTGGCGACAGAGGCCTCGGAGCTACAGGCCGGCGGCAACATGGAGGGCAAGGAGACCCGCTTCGGAATCGCGAACTCTGCCCTCTGGGCTACCGCCACCACCGCTGCCTCGAACGGGTCGGTGAATGCCATGCACGACTCCTTTACACCCCTGGGCGGTCTGGTGCCCATGGCGCTAATGCAGCTCGGCGAGGTGATCTACGGCGGCGTCGGCTCGGGGCTCTACGGAATGATCGTGTTCGCCCTCATCGGCGTCTTCATCGCCGGGCTGATGATCGGCCGCACCCCGGAGTACCTGGGCAAGAAAATCGAGTCCTTCGAAGTCAAGATGGCCGCCGTGGCCATCCTGGTACCGCCGCTGGTGGTGTTGGTCGGCGCGGCGCTGGCGGTGGCGCTGGACGCCGGCAAGGCGGGTATCCTCAACCCGGGCGCACACGGCTTCTCCGAGGTCCTCTACGCCCTGTCCTCGGCCGGCAACAACAACGGTAGCGCCTTCGGCGGGCTCACGGCCAACACGCCCTTCTACAACACCCTGCTGGGGCTTGCCATGCTGCTGGCGCGTTACTGGCTCGCCGTGCCGGTGCTGGCCATCGCCGGGTCCTTCGCCGCCAAGAAGATCGTCCCTGCCTCGGCGGGGACCCTGCCCACCCACACGCCGCTCTTCGTCGTCCTGCTGATCGGCACCGTGCTCCTGGTTGGCGTGCTGACCTTCGTGCCGGCCCTGGCGCTGGGCCCCGTGGTCGAGCACCTGCAGATGATTGGCGCTGGGTAGGTTGGGCTGGGCACAGCGAAGCCCAACGCCTGGCGTGCGCTGTTGAGCTTCCGTCGTCAGCCCAAGCTACGGAGTCCTTATCGGAGAATTTCAATGCACAAGACACAAACGCTCTACGACGCCGCCCTCCTCAGGGCGGCCGCCTGGGATGCGGTGAGGCGCCTGTCGCCCCGCCACCAGGTGAAGAACCCCGTGATGTTCGTGGTCTGGCTGGGCAGCCTGCTCACCGCTGGCCTGTTCATCCAGGCCCAGGTGGGCCAGGGTGAGGCCACTGCTGTGGAGACAACTGGCTTCATCCTGGCCGTCTCCCTCTGGCTCTGGTTCACGGTCCTGTTCGCCAACTTCGCGGAAGGCCTGGCGGAAGGCCGGGGCAAGGCCCAGGCGGCGGCGCTGAAAGGCATGCGCAGGACGGTGCTGGCCAAGAAGCTCAAGGAGCCGCGCCATGACGCCCCCACCCACGCCGTCAATTCGGAGGAGCTGCGCAAGGGCGACCTGGTGCTGGTTACCGCCGGCGAGGTGATCCCCGGGGACGGCGAGGTGGTCGAAGGCGTGGCCTCCGTCGACGAGTCGGCCATCACCGGCGAATCGGCGCCGGTGATCCGGGAGGCGGGCGGCGACTTCAGCGCCGTCACCGGAGGCACTCGGATCCTGTCCGACTGGCTGGTGATCCGCGTCACCGTCAATCCCGGCGAGACCTTCCTCGATCGCATGATCGCCATGGTGGAGGGCGCGAAGCGCCAGAAGACCCCCAACGAGATCGCCCTGACCATCCTGCTGGTAGGCATGACCCTGATCTTCCTGTTGGCCACCGCCACCCTGCTGCCCTTTTCCATCTTCAGCGTCGCTGCGGCGGGCGAGGGCACGCCGGTGAGCATCACCGTGCTCATCGCCCTGCTGGTCTGCCTGATTCCCACCACCATCGGCGGGCTACTGTCCGCCATCGGGGTCGCCGGCATGGGGCGCATGATGGCGAAGAACGTCATCGCCACCTCAGGCCGCGCCGTCGAGGCGGCCGGCGATGTGGACGTCCTGCTGCTGGACAAGACCGGCACTATCACCCTGGGCAACCGCCAGGCGACGGACTTCCTGCACGCATCCGGCGTCAAGGAGTCGGAATTGGCCAATGCCGCCCAGCTCGCCTCCCTGGCCGACGAGACCCCGGAGGGGCGCAGCATCGTCGTGCTGGCCAAGCGCCTGTTCAACCTGCGCGGCCGCGATGTGCAGGAGTTGGGCGCCCACTTCGTGCACTTCACCGCCCACACCCGCATGAGCGGCGTCGACCTGGACGGACGCGAGATCCGCAAGGGGGCGGCGGACGCGATCCGCACCTATGTCGCCGAACGGGGCGGCCGCTTTCCTCAGGACGTGGACATGGTCGTCGACCAGGTCGCCAAGCGCGGTTCCACCCCCCTGGTGGTGGCCGAGACCCTGTCCGGCCATACGCGGGTGCTGGGCGTGGTGGAGCTCAAGGACATCGTCAAGGGCGGCATCAAGGAGCGCTTTGCCGAGATGCGCCGCATGGGCATCAAGACGGTGATGATCACCGGCGACAACCGCCTCACCGCCGCCGCCATCGCCGCCGAGGCGGGGGTGGACGACTTCCTGGCCGAGGCCACGCCCGAGGCCAAGCTGAAGCTGATCCGCCAGTACCAGGCGGAAGGCAGACTGGTGGCCATGACCGGCGACGGCACCAACGACGCCCCGGCCCTGGCTCAGGCCGACGTGGCGGTGGCCATGAACACCGGCACCCAGGCCGCCAAGGAGGCCGGCAACATGGTCGACCTGGACTCAAACCCCACCAAGCTGATCGAGGTGGTGGAGACCGGCAAGCAAATGCTGATGACGCGGGGCTCGCTCACCACCTTCAGCATCGCCAACGACGTAGCCAAGTACTTCGCCATCATCCCCGCCGCCTTCGCCACCACCTACCCGGCCCTGAATGCCCTCAACGTCATGCACCTGGCCACACCCGCCAGTGCCATCCTGTCGGCGGTGATCTTCAACGCCCTGATCATCGTCGCCCTGATCCCGCTGGCCCTGAAGGGCGTGAAGTACCGCCCCCTCGGCGCCGAGGCCATCCTCCAGCGCAACCTGCTGGTCTACGGCCTGGGCGGGCTGGCGGTGCCCTTCATCGGCATCAAGGCCATCGACCTGATGCTGGTCGGCCTGAACCTTGCCTAAGGAGACCTTCATGATCAAGGAGCTCAAACCCGCACTGGTCCTGTTCGTCCTGCTGACCCTCCTCACGGGCGTCATCTACCCGCTGCTGGTCACCGGCATCGCCCAGGCCCTCTTCCCCCACCAGGCCAACGGCAGCCTGATCGAAGGGGACGGGAAGATCCTGGGCTCGGAGCTCATCGGCCAGCCCTTCTCCGACCCCAAGTACTTTTGGGGCCGCCCGTCCGCCACCGCGCCGGTACCCTACAACGCCGGGGCGTCCAGCGGCTCCAACCTGGGCGCCACCAACCCGGCCCTGGAGGAGGCGGTCAAGGCGCGCATCGCCGCCCTCCAGGCCGCCGATCCCGGCAGCGCCGGGCCCATCCCCGTGGACCTAGTCACCGCCTCCGGCAGCGGCCTCGACCCACACATCAGCCCGGCGGCAGCGGAGTACCAGGTGGGCCACGTCGCCCGCGTGCGCGGCCTGGACGCGAGCGCCGTGCGCGCGCTGATAGCGCAATACACCGAAGGGCGGAAATTCCGCATGCTCGGTGAGCCCAGGGTGAATGTGCTGAGGCTGAACCTGGCCCTAGACAGGCGGGGCAAACCCTGACCTAGGTCGACCCGAGCCACCACATGCCACCCGCTTTTCCCGCTGGCCCGCTCGGCACCGCGGCGCCTAAAGTGCAGGCCCGACCGCGAGCTTGATCCCATGCCTGGCAACGACGACAGGACACGCCCAGACCCGGATGCCCTGCTGGCCCGCATCGAGGCCGAGGCGGAGCGTGCCGTGCGCGGTAAGCTCAAGATCTTCTTCGGCGCCTGCCCGGGCGTGGGAAAGACCTACGCGATGCTGAGCGCCGCTAGGGTGGCCCAGGCGCAGGGGGTGGACGTCCTCGTCGGCGTCGCCGAAACCCACGGCCGCGCGGAGACCCAGCAATTGCTGGAGGGGCTGCCGGTCCTGCCACTCAAGACGCTCAACTACCGCGGCCGGGAGCTCAAGGAATTCGACCTGGACGGGGCCCTGGCCCGCGAACCGGGGCTGATCCTGGTGGACGAGCTGGCCCACTCCAACGCCCCGGGCTCCCGCCACCCCAAGCGCTTTCAGGATCTCGAGGAACTGCTGGAGGCCGGAATCGACGTCTGGACCACGGTCAATGTCCAGCACCTGGAGAGCCTCAACGACATCGTGGGGGGTATCACGGGCATCCAGGTCCGGGAAACGCTGCCGGACCGGGCGTTCGACCTGGCCGACGAGGTCGCCCTGGTGGACCTGACCCCGGACGAGCTCCTCCAGCGCTTGAGCGAAGGCAAGGTCTACATGCCGCAGCAGGCCCGCAGCGCGGTCCACAACTTTTTCCGCAAGGGCAACCTGATCGCGCTGCGGGAGCTGGCCCTGCGCCGCACCGCCGACCGGGTGGATGCCCAAATGCAGGAGTACCGCAGCGACCGGGCCATCCAGACCGTCTGGCAGGCCAAGGAGCGGCTCCTGGTATGCGTCGGCCCCGGTGCCGGGGGGGACCGACTGGTGCGCGCCGCCGCCCGTCTGGCGGCCAGCCTGCATGCCGATTGGATCGCCGTCTACGTCGAGACGCCCGGCCTCCAGCGCCTGTCGGAGATCAACCGGGACAAGATCCTCAAGACCCTCTCCCTGGCCCGGGAGCTTGGCGCCGAGACCGCTACCCTGGGCGGCCAGGAGGACGCCGGGACCCTCCTTGCCTACGCGCGCAGCCGCAACGTCTCCAAGCTGGTGGTGGGCAAGACCCTGCGCACCGGGCTGTCCCGCCTGCTGCGCGCCCCGCTGGCGGACCGGCTCTCGGCCCTCGCGCAGGACCTGGACGTCTACGTGGTCGCACACGAGGCGGAGGCCCCGCCGACCGACAAGGGGCGCACCGCCCCCCTCTCCCTGGACCCGGAGCCCGCCCCCAGAGCCCGGCCGCTGCCCTACGTCTGGGCGGCGGTCGTGTGCGGGGCCGTGACGGGCCTTGCCTGGTTCTCGATACCTTGGTTCGACCTGGCCAACATCATCATGCTCTACCTGGTGGGTGTGGTCCTGGTCGCGGGGAAGCTCGGGCGGGGGCCTGCCATTCTGGCCTCGTTCCTCTCCGTGTTGGCCTTCGACTTCTTCTTCGTGGCGCCGGGCTTCTCCCTGAGCGTTGCGGATACCCGCCACCTGCTCACCTTCGCCATCATGCTGGCGGTGGCCCTGACCATCAGCAACGTGGCCGCGGGTATGCGCTACCAGGCGCGGGTCGCGATGCACCGGGAACGGCGCACCCGCTCGCTCAACGAGCTGGGGCGGGAGCTGGCGGGGGCCTTGCTGGCGGAGCAGATCCTGGAGACGGCCCGGCGCCACCTGGAGGGCCTGTTCGAGTCCAGGGCCTGCATCCTGCTGCCGGATGCGGACGAGAAGGTCCGCTGCGCTCCACCCCGCCAGGACCTGCCCCTGGACCCGGCCATCGCCCAATGGGTCTATGACCACCAGCAGCCGGCGGGCCTGGGGACCCAGACCCTGCCGGGCGCCCCCATGCACTACCTGCCGCTCAAGGCCCCGATGCGCACCCGCGGCGTGTTGGCCTTGTTGCCAAGCCAGCGGCGGATCATCTTGCTGCCCGAGCAGGCCCGCCTGCTGGAGACCATGGCCGGCCAGATCGCACTCGCCCTAGAGCGGGTCCATTACGTGGAGGTGGCCCAGGACGCGCTGGTACGCATGGAGTCGGAGCGGATGCGCAACAGCCTCCTGGCGGCCCTGTCGCACGACCTGCGCACGCCCCTGACCGTGCTGGCGGGACTCTCCGACTCCCTGGCACTAGCGGGGCCGCCCCTGCCCGCTGCCCAGGCCGAGATCGCCCGGTCGATCCGCAGCGAGGCCCTGCGCACCAGCACCCTGGTGAGCAATCTGCTGGAGATGGCGCGCCTGCAGCAAGGCAACGTCCGCCTCAAACGGGAGTGGCAGACCCTGGAGGAGGTGGTGGGCTCGGCCCTGCAGACCCTGGCCGGACCCCTGGCGCAGCATGGGGTCCATGTGGATCTGCCGGCCGACCTGCCGCTCCTGGACATCGATACGGCGCTGATGGAGCGGGTCTTCTGCAACCTGCTGGAAAATGCCGCCAAATACACGCCGCAGGGCGGTCGCATTGAGATCGCCGCCCGACACCAAGGGGACAGGGTGACCATCACGGTGGCAGACAACGGGCCGGGGCTGCCCGCGGGCCGGGAGGAGAGCCTGTTCGACAAGTTCACCCGCGGCGAGGACGAATCGCCGGTCACGGGCGTCGGCCTTGGGCTTGCCATCGTGCGCGCCATCGTCGAGGCCCATCAAGGGAAGGTGTGGGGTGAGAACCCCCCAGAGGGCGGTGCCCGTTTCGTGATCAGTTTGCCGGCGGGCGAGCCGCCGAGCGTCCCTGAGGAGGCATGATGGAGGAACCGCGGGGGCACTCACCTACAGTGGTGATCGTCGAGGACGAGCCCCAAATCCGTCGTTTCGTTCGGACGGCGTTGGAGTCCGAGGGCTGCACCGTCGTGGAGGCGGCGACAGGGGAGCGCGGCTTGGTGGAGGCGGGCACCCGCAAGCCGGACCTGGTGGTGCTGGACCTGGGGCTGCCCGACCGCGACGGCGTCGATCTGGTGCGGGACCTGCGCGCCTGGTCTTCCGTCCCTATCCTGATCCTGTCCGCCCGCGTCGATGAGTCCGACAAGGTGGAGGCCCTGGACGCAGGCGCGGACGACTACCTGACCAAACCCTTCGGCGTGGCCGAGCTGTTGGCGCGGGTGCGGGCCCTGCTGCGCCGGATGCGCCCCGAGGCGGCTGAGGGTCCCCTGGTGGTCTTCGGAGAGGTCACGGTGGATCTGGCCCGGCGCCTGGTCACGCGGGCAGGCGAGCCGGTCCACTTGACCCCCATCGAATACCGGCTACTTACCCTGATGGTCGCAAACTCCGGCCGGGTCCTCACCCACCGGCAGATTCTTCGGGAGGTCTGGGGGCCTAGCCACACCGAGGATACCCACTACCTGCGAGTCTACATGACGGGACTGCGTCGCAAGTTGGAGGCGAACCCGACTTTACCCAGGCACATTCGCACGGAATCGGGGGTCGGCTACCGACTGGTCCTCTGGGACTGAGCCACGGATCGGCAGGTCCCGGCCGAAGTCGATTGCCGACTCTCCCCCGCTTCAATGCCCGCTGATGGGACTGCCCCGCCGGTCAGGCGACAGGTCCGCTGGCGGTGGATCCTGGCTGTGAACGGACCTAGCCGCAGGGCCGATCCTGAACTAGCCTTCCCCAGGTCTGCGTCGGCCGCAGCAGTTCAGGGCGCCGCAGATCCACGTCCACCACCGAGGAAACCATCCTATGAAGAAGCAATTATGCCGGTTTGCACTCACTGCGCTGGCCGCGTCTGCGGCCGTCCTCGCGGCGGACTTCGGCACTGCCGGCGAGGCGAGAGCGATGCTCGACAAAGTCGTCGCGGCAATGAAGGCCGATCAGGCAAAGGCCCTCGCCATGTTCACCAAGGGAGAAGGTGGGTTCAAAGACCGCGACCTTTACCCCTACTGTATCGGGCCCGACGGCAACTTCTCGGCCCACCCGACGCTCGGTGGTACCGATGCCACCCAGCTCAAGGACAAGGCGGGTGCGCCGGTTGGTGAAAAGGTCTTGTCGGCAGCGAAGACAAAGCCCGGCGAGGTCGTCGAGGTGAGCTATGTCTGGACGCGGCCGGGAGAGACGACGCCGGTGGAGAAGGTCGCCTTCGTGACCAAGATCGGCGATCAGACCTGCGCCGTTGGTTACTACAAATAGACCGAGCGGTCAGCACGAACGCCTTCCACCCGCGCGGCGGCGGCTTCGGCCTGGGGCGGTTGGATTCCCTGTCCCTGGAGATCTTGAGGTGTGCATGCGTCTCGCCGACCGTCTGGTCTGGGCATTGTTGGTGGTCATTGTGGACAGCGCGGCCTTCGCGGTCCCTCTCGCAGCGCTTCTACTTGCCTACGTCCTGGTCGCTCGCCCGCCGTGGTTCCGGGACTGGGTGGAGCAGCTCTACCGAGACGCTCCTCGATAACCGGCTGCCGGTCGAGATCGAGACCTGCGCTCGGAACTCGTACTGGCGCTCGTGCCGGGGCAGGACGTGGCAGAATGAGCCAGGCCGGCGCGGCCGCCACCGCGACGGCAGGCGCAACGAACCGCAGCGCCGTGGCGGAAGCGGTTCACCGATCCGCCGGCTCCCAGTCCACAGCCCCAAGGGGGATCCCCATGCACGGACCCAAGCGTCTTGGCCTCATCACCATCGCCATTCTGTCGTCACTCGTCGGCGACCTGAGCGTGGCGGCCCCGGCGGCGGGGCGCGAGCTGACCATCACCCAGGGGGCCGACTACCACGGGGCTGACTACGCGACCCTCAAGGAGGTGGAGCTCGACGCCTGCGAGTCCGCGTGCCTGAGCGATACCCGCTGCCAGGCCTTCACTTACAACACCAAGGCGCGCTGGTGCTTCCTCAAGGAGGGCGCAGGGGAGCTGCGCCCCTTCCCCGCCGCCATCTCCGGACGCGTCGTCACCGCGGCCCCGGGCAAGAAGCTCAATACGGCGGACCTGGAAGCCGCGCGCACGGCGGAGCTCGGCTTCCTGCCCAAGTCCTACCTGGAGGAGGCCCGCGGCCTGGCCAAGCGCATCGCGGGCATGACCCCGCAGGGCCGGGACGCCGCAGCTCTCGCGACGCAGGCGGCGGGCCTGCTCGGCCAAAACGAGCCCGCGCGCGCCGCGGACCTCTACGCAGCCGCCCTGCGCCTGGCTCCTGGTCGGCCCGGCCCCTGGCTCGGGTTGGCCCAGGCGGCGATCGCGGTCCGCCCGGACGACTGGCAGGCCCAGCAGCGCTACAAACAGGACGGCTCGGCCGCGGCGATCAACGCCTATCTGCGCTCGGACGGCAAGGCGGAGCGGGCCGACGCCCTGGCGAGCCTCGGGCGTGCACTCGCCCGCCGTGAGGCCTGGCGGCCGGCCATCCGCG
>JBFZCW010000298.1:0-2893 GCA_041307765.1 Chromatiaceae bacterium | reverse complement strand
CTGCCTCAAGACCGACCCGGATCACCCGCACAAGCAGGCCCTGGAGTCGAGCTACCAGGACGCCGCCCGGGTCATGTCCCCGCAGGGGCTAGACCACTACCTCACGGGCATGAAGGCCATGTGCACCCTGAACAAGGGAGAGGACCTGATCCTCACCTATGTCCAGGAGATGCCCAGTGTGGCCAAGGAGTTGGGTGAGGACATCGTCCCTGACATCGTCAGCGCCCTGATGAAGCTCTCCTCCCACACCTCGGGGACCGTGGTCACCCTGATCATGGCCAACATGCCCTTGGCGGCCAGCCGTCTGGGTGACGCGGAGGTGATGCGCGGCTATCTCAATCTGCTCCATCAGCTCGCCGGCAAGGCCCCGAGGGGTTTGCGCCCCATGATGGAGAACATGGACGAGCTCCTGGCCAAGCTCACCCTGGGCGGACTGCGCCGATGGGCCCTGTGGGGTGCCCAGGCCCATGCGCGGGACCTGGACGGACAAATGGCCTACTTCGGGTTGAAGACCGAGTCGTCCCGGGCCGTGCTGCAGAAGGAGCGCCGCGGGACCCTGTTCGTGGACAACCAGCGCAAGCTGAACTTCTATCTGCGAGCGCTGTGGGCGCGCGCGTTTTTCATGCGCCCGACGTCTGGCGACTACGAGACCCGCCAGGGGATCAAACCCTACATCGAAGACTTCCTGCTCCACCTGCCAGACGCCTTCGACGCCTTCCGCGGCATCTCCGGGCTGGAGACCTTTAGGGCCGCGGCGGCCCATTGCGCCGCGCATCTCGTCTACACCACCCGCCCCATCAGCGCGGAGCAGCTCTCGCCAGCCCAGATGAAGCTCATCGAGCTGTTCGAGGACGCCCGCATCGAAGGGCTGGCGATCCGCGACTTCCCCGGGCTGCGCAAGCTCTGGCTCCAGTTCTTCACGGCCCCCATGACCCCGGACGACGAGGCCCGGGAGCTGCACCCGATGATGGACCTCATGCTGCGCATGGCCCAGGCCCTGCTGGACCCGAACTACCGCGATGAGTTGGCGCTGATCAACGACACGGCGGCGGATTTCCGCCGCGCCTTCGCCGAGCGCCCGGAGGACAATCGGATCAGTTGGGACGCTGGGGTCACCTTCTACAACGCCTGTGTGCGTAGCGTCGCCCTGCCCAACCTGCGGGTCATGGAGAACTGGCCCATCCCCTATCGCGACGATAACCGCTACGTCTGGGAATTCTCCGAAAACCTCTTCCTGGAGCGCGGCATCGACTACCTTCCCGCGTCCCGCCAGCAGGTGCGCAAATATGTCTCCGTCATGGAGATGGCCAACGAGGTGGACTGCGAGCTGGCCGGCGACGACGCCCAAGAGGTCTGGATCTGCGCCACCGAGCTCTTCCCCTACGAGGACATGGGGGTCTCCTTCAACGAGATGTGGGGCAAGGAGCCCGTGTCCGACCCCTACCACTACCAGGAGTGGGACTACCAGGCCCAGCTCTACCGCCCGGACTGGGCGACGGTGATCGAGCGGCGTCAGCCCAAGGGCGACCCCGAGGCCATGGACGAGATCCTTACCAAGCACAAGCCCATCGCCAGCCGGATCCGACACCTCATCGACGCCCTGCAGCCCCAGGGGATCGTCCGGCGGCGCGGCTACGAGGAGGGTGAGGAGCTGGACCTCAACGCCGCGGTGCGCGCCATGATCGACATCCGCCGCGGCGTCATGCCCGACCCGCGCATCAACATCCGCATCACCCGGCATCTCCGCGACCTGGCCCTGGTGGTGCTGATGGACCTGTCCGAGTCCACCAAGGAGCACATCGACAAGGGCGACCCGGACAGCCCCACGGTCATCCAGCTCACTCTGGAGGCCACCGGGCTCCTGGCCTGGGCCATCGACAGCATCGGCGACGCCTTTGCCGTCCACGGCTTCGCCTCCGACGGGCGCCACGACGTCCAGTACTACCGCTTCAAGGACTTTCAACAGCCCTATGACGACGAACCCAAGGCCCGGCTGGCGGGGATGCAGGGGGGGTTATCCACCCGCATGGGCGCGGCGCTACGCCACGCCGGCTGGCACCTGACCCAGCAGAGCGCGACCAAGCGCCTGGTGCTGCTGATCACCGACGGAGAACCCGCGGACATCGACGAGCGCGATCCGCAGTACCTGCGCCACGACGCCAAGAAGGCGGTCGAGGACCTGCGCATGCAGGGCGTCCACACCTACTGCCTGACCCTGGACCCCCAGGCCGACCGCTATGTCGCGCGCATCTTCGGGGAGAACAACTACTCCATCGTCGATCACGTCGAGAAACTGCCGGAGCGGTTACCGGCGGTCTTTGCTGCGCTGACCGGATAGCCAGCCGGAGCGCCGCCGCCCCGGGGCTGGCGTTGGACCGCCGGCGTCTCGCCGGCCCTGGGTTCCCCGGCGTCCCGCCGGGATGCTGGCGCAGACCACCCAGTCCACGGTAGGCAAGGCGGCGCGAACTCGCAGTCTTGCCGTCAGGTCGACATCGCGGGGGGCCGGGGTCAGGTCTTGCTTTTTGCCTTCTCCCAGCTACACTCTCCGCCATGGCAAGACCCCTTCGACTGGAGTTCGCTGGCGCGCTGTATCACGTCACGGCTCGCGGTGACGGGCGCGAGGACATCTATCGCGCAGACGGCGACCGGCGGCTGTTCCTCGATGTCCTCGGGGGCGTCTACGGTCGCTGCAACTGGACGGTGCACGCCTACTGCCTGATGACCAATCACTACCACCTGCTGGTGGAAACGCCGGACGCGAACCTGAGCAAAGGGATGCGCGAACTCAACGGCGTCTACACCCAGCGGTTCAATAGCGTCTATTCCCGCGTCGGTCATGAATGGCACTGACTTAAGGATGGATACACTGAAAAACAGTAAGTTACAGTACGCA
>JBFZCW010000297.1:0-5603 GCA_041307765.1 Chromatiaceae bacterium | reverse complement strand
GAGGGCCTGACCCGTCGCCGGCTGCTCCGCGGTATCGGCCTGAGCCACGGCCAGCGGCGCCGCCGGCACCACCCCACCCCCCAGGGCCCCGGCCACGACGAGGCGCCGCCCGTCCCCGAGGATCGCGGCCCGTTCCATCACAGCCGCCAGCTCGCGGACATTGCCGGGCCAGGGATAGGCCAGCAACAGGGTAATGTCCGCGGGCTCTGGGGACTGGGGCATCAGGCCCAGGCGCTGGGCGGCCCGGAGTGCGAAGTGCCGGGCGAGGGCTGGAATGTCCTCCGGCCGCTCGCGCAGGGGCGGGAGCCGGATGGGGAAGACGTGGATGCGGTACCAGAGGTCGGCCCGGAAGCGCCCAGCCGCCACCATGGCCTGGAGGTCCTGGTGGGTGGCGGCGACCAGGCGCACATCCGCGTGCAGGGGCTGGTGGCCGCCCACGCGCTCGAAGCTACCATCCTGCAGGATGCGCAGCAGGCGCACCTGCACCGCCGGGGTCAGCTCGCCAATCTCGTCGAGGAACAGGGTCCCGCCGTCGGCCCGCTCGAACCACCCCTGGCGCCGCGCCGTAGCGCCGGTGAAGCTGCCGCGCTCGTGGCCGAACAGCTCCGAGTCTGCCAGCTCGGGCGGTATGGCCCCGCAATTGACCCGCAGGAAGGGCCCGGCGGCCCGCCCCGAGCGCCCGTGGACCGCCCGCGCGACTACCTCTTTGCCGGTGCCGGTCTCCCCCAGGATCAGGACCGGGGCATCGGAACGCGCGACCAGGTCCACCTCCCGCATGACCCCATCGAGCCCGGAGCGCTCGCCAACGATGGTGTCGGCGATATCCTGGCGGTCGAGGCGGGCGAGCAGAGACCGGCGGTCCGCCTCCGCCGCCTCGCGCAGGGCCTTGAGCTCGCGCAGCTGATGGTCATTGCGCAGGGCCACGGCGATGGGCTCGCACAGCGCGGCGAGGATTGGCTCGTGCTCGGCCCGGTAGGCGTCGATCTGGTCTGTGCCGATGGCCAGGACGCCGAGGGCCTGGCCATCGAAGGCGAGCCCGCCGCACAGAACGGCGCCAGTCCAGGCGTCGGGCAACACCCCGGCAAGGCGTCCCCGGATCGCCGCTGCCGGGCCGCGCAGCACCGCACCACTCAGGCACCAGGGCCCGAACTCCCGGGGCGCGGGCGCCGGTCCGATGGCCCCAGCAGTCTCAGTGCCAACTACGGCCAGGGTCTCGATACGTTCCAAGGCGGGGTACAGGTGGCGGATCAGGAGCCGATCACAGGGCAGGCGGCGACGCACGATTTCGACAATAGCGCCAGCGGACAGGTCGATACGGGGCTCGCGGCAGACTTGGCGCCAGACATCGAGCAGGAGGGGGAGGAAACGTTCCATAGCCATGAAATAATACAGAATTTCCGCCCCATACAACGGCTATTCCGTCATATCTAACGGATTTCCTCGCGTCAGGGACTAGGACCAGATAGACGCTTTAAAAACAGAGACTTACTGAGTTGGCACGGGATCTGTGTGTAAAGGAGCAGCCACAACCCGGCTCCGCTCACTCCATCCCGAGGAATCGCCCAATGGTCCGCTCCGCCGCCCTCGCCGCCTCCACTTTTTATGCCTGGCACCGCCGCCGCCTGCACCTGTGGCTGTTTTTCCTGACCTTGGCCGTCGCCGTGGTGCTCAGCCAGGGCTTGTGGTGGTCCGGGTCCTTCGGCGGGACGGGCGGCGTCTCGGCCGTGCTCTCCCCCTCGACCCTGGTGGCGATCCTGCTCGCGGCGTTCGTCTGCGAGTACCTGGACTCCAGCCTAGGCATGGGTTACGGAACCACCCTGACCCCTGTCCTGTTGATTGCAGGCTTCAGCCCGCTGAGCATCGTCCCGGCCGTCCTGTTCTCGGAGTTGCTGACGGGTCTGGCCGCGGGGCTGCTGCACCAC
Source organism: Chromatiaceae bacterium (assembly GCA_041307765.1). Taxonomy (GTDB): domain Bacteria; phylum Pseudomonadota; class Gammaproteobacteria; order Chromatiales; family Chromatiaceae; genus DYRB01. The sequence continues at coordinate 3,681 of JBFZCW010000297.1, read as the reverse complement.
CGAGACGGCAACATCGACCTGCTGGGGGACCACCGCGCCCGCCGTACCCTCGGCCTGTTGAGTCTGCTCAGCGGGGTCGGAGCCCTGGCTGCGGTCCTGCTCGCGGTGCGGCTCAGCGGCCCCTGGTTTGGCTACGCCATCGTCGTCATCGTTCTCGCCATGGGCGCGCTGACCCTGGTCACGGCCCGGCGGCGCGTCCGCTACCGCGCTGGGGGCATCGTCGCCGTGGGCCTGGTCGCGGCCTTCAACAAGGGCCTGAGCGGCGGCGGCTACGGGCCACTGGTCACCGCCGGACAGGTGGTCTCCGGGGTTCCGGCGCGCCATGCGGTGGCCATCACCTCCATGGCGGAGGCCCTGACCTGCCTGGTCGGGTTCTGCGCCTACCTGGCGGTGAAGGGCGCCCCGGATTGGGGCCTGACCCTGCCGCTCGCCGCCGGGGCACTGCTCTCGGTGCCTTGGGCCACGGTGACTGTGCGCCGCCTGCCCGAGACCTGGCTGCGCGCTGGGGTCGGGATCCTGACCCTGATCCTGGGGGTGGTCTCGCTGGTCAAACTCATGTCCTGAGGAACAAGCTGGCAGGAGCTGACCATCCCGTCAGCCGGCCCGGCGCCTGTCCGGGCCGCGCCCCCGTCCGCAATATGCTGGTAAAGTAAGGGGCGAACCCTGGTGGCACAGGTGCCCCCACATGAAGGTCCCCAGCCCCCCGACAGGCCCCAAAACAAGCCCCCGGCCCAACATGGAAGCCGCGGGCCCCGCGTCGCCTAAGCCCCGCCGCCCCTTCGTTCAAGTAGTCAGCCCCAGACTCCGGCCGCTCCTGCTCGCGGTCCTGGTCCTGTTCTCACTCCTGGCCGCCAACTCCGCCTACCTGGGCGGGGTGACCCTGCTGGAGTGGCACCTCGGCGCGACCTACCAGGGCTGGTTCTACCAGATCATGTTCCTGGCCCACCTGGGTTTGGGGCTCCTGTTGGTGGTCCCCTTCCTGGTCTTCGGGACCATTCACCTCAAGCGCGCCTGGCTCCGACCCAATCGGCGGGCGGTCAAGGCGGGGCTGGCCCTGTTCGGCGCCGGGCTGGTGGTGCTGGTGAGCGGAATCCTTCTGCTGCGCCTGGGCGTCTTTGAGGTGCGCGACCCGGCGGTGCGGGGCGTCTCCTACTGGGCCCATGTGGTGGCACCCCTGGCGTGCGCCTGGCTCTTCGTCCTGCACCGCCTGGCGGGCAGGGCCATCCGCTGGCGGGCGGGGCTTGCCATTGCCGGCCTGTCGGGCGTCGCCGTGGCGGCCATGGTCCTGGTCCAGGCCCAGGACCCGCGGGCCTGGAACCTGGCGGGGCCGGCCTCGGGTGAGCGCTACTTCTACCCGTCCCTGGCCCGCACGGCGAGCGGCGGCTTCATCCCGGCCAAGACGCTGATGATGGACGACTACTGTGCGGAGTGTCACCAGGACATCCACGACCAATGGTCCAACAGCGTCCACCGCCTGTCCTCCTTCAACAATCCGGCCTATCTGTTCTCTGTGCGCAATACCCGCAAGGTCGCCCTGGAGCGCGACGGCAACGTGCAGGCGGCGCGCTTCTGCGCCGGCTGCCACGACCCGGCCCCCTTCTTCAGCGGGGCCTTCGACGATCCGAACTTCGACGACGTCAACCACCCCACCGCCCAGGCCGGGCTCACCTGCACCTCGTGCCACGCCATCACCCATGTCAACAGCCCCAGGGGCAATGCTGACTACACCATCGAGGAACCGCTGCACTACCCCTTCACCTTCAGCGAGGACCCGTTCCTCCAGTGGGTCAACCGTCAACTGGTCAAGGCCAAGCCGGCCTTCCACAAGAAGACCTTCCTGAAACCCCTGCATCGGGAGGCCGAGTTCTGCGGCACCTGCCACAAGGTCCACATCCCCAAGGAGCTGAACGCCTACAAGTGGCTGCGCGGCCAGAACCACTACGACACCTATCTCCTGTCCGGTGTCTCGGGGCACGGGGTGGCGAGTTTCTACTACCCGGACAAGGCCGAGGCCAACTGCAACGGCTGCCACATGCCGCTGCTCGCCTCGGAGGACTTCGGGGCCAAGCGCTACGCAGAGGGCGGGGCGCTGTCGGTGCACGACCACCTGTTCCCGTCCGCCAATACGGCGGTCCCCAGGCTGGCCGGGCTACCGGACTGGGTGACGGACAGGCACCGGGACTTCAACAATGGAGTGATGCGGATCGACCTCTTCGCCTTGCGCGCCGGGGGGGAGATCGACGGGGAGCTGATCGCCCCTCTGCGCCCGGAGCTGCCGGCCCTGGAGCCGGGCCGCGAGTACCTGATCGAGACCGTGGTGAGAACCCGGAAGATCGGCCACACCTTCACCCAGGGGACCGCCGATTCCAACGAGGTCTGGGTGGAGCTGACCGCCAGCAGCGGCGACGAGGTCATCGGCCGCAGCGGGGCACTGGACCCGGCCGACGGGACCCTGGACCCCTGGGCTCATCGCTGCAATGCCTATGTCCTGGACCGCAAGGGCAACCGCATCGATCGACGCAACGTGGAGGATGTGTTCGTCCCCCTCTACGACCATCAGATCCCGCCCGGGGCGGCGGATGTTGTCCACTACCGGCTGCGGGTCCCGGAGGGCGAGAGGGGTCCCATCACGCTGACGGCCAGGCTCAACTACCGCAAGCTCGACACCGCCTACGTGCGCCACATCCAGGGGGATCGGTTCGTCCACAACGACCTGCCCATCCTGACCCTGGCGGACGATCGGGTGACCCTGCCCGTGGTCGGCGGCCCGACGGTGGCACCGAAGCCGGAGCAGCCGGCGGATGGTTTCCCAGCGTGGCAGCGCTGGAACGACTACGGCATCGGGCTGCTGCGCAAGCCGCGCAACAGCCAGTTGCGCCAAGCCGAGGAGGCCTTCTCGCGCGTTGAGGCCCTCGGGCGTGGGGACGGGGCCCTGAATCTGGCGCGGGTCTACCTCGCCGACGGGCGCCTGCACGAGGCCGCCGTGGCCCTGGAGCGGGCGAGCCAGGGGGAGCACCCCGCCCCGCCCTGGACCGCGACCTGGATTGGGGCACTGGTGGACCGACAGAACGGCTACCTGGACCGGGCCATCGCCGGCTTCGAGACCATCCTTGACACCCGCTTCGCCGAGGCCCGCCGGCGCGGCTTCGATTTCTCCCAGGACTACCGGGTCCTGGACGCCTTAGGGGAGACCCTCTACGAGCGGGCCCGCCAGGAGCGCGGCGAGACCCATAGAGGCGAGCGCGAGCGGCTCCTGCGCGCAGCGGCCGAACGCTTCGAGCAGACTCTCGCCCTGGACCCGGAGGACCTGGTCGCCCACCACAACCTGGCTCAGGTCTATCAGGCCCTTAGGGACCTGGCACGCGCCGAGCAGCACCGCCGCCTGCACGCCGCCTACAAGCCAGACGACAATGCCGCCGATTTCGCCGTGGCCCAGCACCGCCGCAACAACCCAGCGGCGAACCATGCCGCCGAGGCCGTGGCGATTTATGACCTGGGCAGCCCGGCCCAGGCCGAGCCCCGTAGCCCGGATGCAGCGATAGCGGAATCCGCGGATGGCGTCGCCCTGGATTTCGACCCGCAGGGACGTGGAAGCCCCGGCTCGTCCCGGATCGCTCCTGGCCACCACGGATGGCGGACATGCTGGGAACGCAGGAGCAGTTCCCAGCGAGCATCCCGGAC
>JBFZCW010000296.1:0-3318 GCA_041307765.1 Chromatiaceae bacterium | reverse complement strand
GCGGCCGTGATCTCCCCCAGGTGGCCCGCGGGCGGCACCAGATCCGACAGCAGCGCGGGATCCATGGGGACGGCCTGCCACTTCCAGTCGCGAGGTGAGGCCCAGTGTAGGGCCTTGTAATCAAAGGGCAGATAGCCCACCTGGCAGCCCACGGAATCGACATAGCGCCCTGTCAGGCGGTGGGTTAGATAGCCGGACAGAAACAAGTATTTGTGGGTTTTCTGCCATACTTCAGGTTGGTGGGTGCGGATCCAGTTGGCCTCCGCCTCGGCTTGCAGATAGGCCACCGTCTCGGTCATGCCCACCAACCTGAACGCCAGTCCCCACAGCCCACCCACGGGCTTCAGCCCTTCGGTACGCCGCTGATCGAGCCAGAGCATGGCCGGGCGCAGGGGCCGGCCTTCCCGGTCGACGTTGACCATCGTGGCGCGCTGAGTAGTCAGCGCCACCCCGGCAATGGCCTCCCGGCTCAAGTTTGTCGTCTGCCACAGCTCGTGGCAGGCCTTGCAAAGCGTCTCCCAGTAGAGCTCGGGATCCTGTTCGGCCCAGCCGGGATGTGGGGAAACGTAGGGCTCGATCTCGAGCTTGGAGCCGGCCATCAACTGGCCGCGCAAATCAAAGAGGAGAGCGCGCACGCTCTGCGTGCCGTTGTCGATCGCCAGGATATAATCGCCCACCATCCCCTGCCTCCAGTTTTCGTCGTCGAGGAGTTCGGGCACGGCCGCCCGCCCCGTTGCTGTCCGCCGCAAAGCACTTGCACCGGGCGGCGGTCCGCTGCAAGCAGTTATGGGCAGGAGGGATTATAGCACGCCAGCCAGGCATTGTCAACGCGGGAGGGGCGGCCCTTTAGGGCTCCGTACAAGTCGACGGCTCCTCCTGTTGCTCTCGGCGCGAGCGAGAGCAGCCAAGGGGTAGCCGCGGGGCTGGTCTGGGAGTGTTATGGTATTGTGTTATTTATGTGCCTATGTGCCCGGGGGTACTGGCCAGCAGATGCGCAATCATGACTTTGACCGTGCCCTGGGCAGCCCTTAGCGCCTCCTGGAACGAGCATAGAGCCAGGCGACGGCGGCCGCCAGCCCCAAAAAACCGGCAGCCAGGGTAGAGCGCTTGATCACCTTACGACGGCGGCTGGGTTGGGCCGCCGCCCGTTTCTCGCGCGCCTCGGCCAGCGTGGCCTTCCAGTCGGGGATGCTGCCGCGCAGCGGCAGGCTGTAGCAGCTCTGCCAGAGCGCCAGGTAAGCCGCCTCTTCCGCCTCCCAGCGCTCGTCGTCCCAGCCGAGCTCGACCTGGCAAATGGCGCGCACGCGGCCCATGAGCCCCTTGCCTCCCTCGGGGAGAAGGTGGCCGAGCCGGACGCGCCGCAAGAGGAGGTCGTCAAGGTGAACGACGCCCTCGGCTCGGGCCGCCCAGCGCAGCTCCGCCCAGAGGGCCTGGGTGCCGGGGACGGCGTCCAGCTCTCCAGGCCGGGCACCGGCCACCAGGGCGGGCGCCTCGGCGCCATAGCGACCCAGCAGCCGGCGCCGGGAGCCGACGTCCAGGTGCTCGGCGCCTGGAAGCTCCACCTCGACGGGATCCAACACACTGGCCCGCTCATTCACAGCCGGCATATGGGGCAGGCGATGCCCCACGGCCTTGAGAGCGTCGAGGGCCAGGAGTCGAAACGTCGTCAGTTTGCCTCCGGTTACGGTCAGCAGCCCGCCTTCCTCCCAGACGACGTGGTCGCGGGATTCTTTCGAGGGATCGATTTTGCCGGTGGCGATAACGGGCCGCACGCCGGCAAAGGTCGAGAGGATGTCGTCCAACGACAACCCCAGGGAGGGGAACTGGGATTCGACAGCGGCCATCAGATAGGCCACCTCACCCGCGCTGATGCTTGGCTCGCCTTCCAGATCCTGGTCGTGGTCGACGTCGGTGGTGCCCACCAGGGTGATACCCTCCCAGGGAAAGATGAACACCGGCCGCCCATCGACGGGATGCAAGAAGCCGACGGCCTGGGCGACGGGCAGCCTCCAGGCGGGAAAGATCAGATGGCTGCCCCGCAGCGGTCGAAGGCGCGCCGGGGCGCCTACCTGTTCGCGCAGGGTGTCGGACCAGGCGCCGGTGGCATTGACGACCACGCGGGCGCGGGCATCCGCGCTGCGTCCTGTCACCTGGTCCCGCAGGTGCACTCCGTTCACGATTTTTTCGGGCCCGCCCTCGTCGCAGAGCAACCCTTCGACGGCCACGTAGTTCAGGGCCAGGGTGCCCGGACCGCTCGACACCGCCTCGCGGATGACCCTCAGCACCAGGCGGGCGTCGTCTGTCTGCGCGTCACCGTAGCGAAAGCCGCCTTTCAACCCTTCGAGGCTGATGTGGGGTGCCAGCATCTGAAAGTCCTGGGAGCTGTAGTGGCGGTGGGTCCACTGCAGGGCCAGGAGGTCATAGATGGACAGCCCGGCGCTGTAGGTCCATCGGCCTGGATGATCCCCCTTGTAGGTGGCCAGGAGAAAACCGAGGGGATCGATGAGCCCTGTCCCCTCCTCCAGCAGCCGCTGCCTCTCGTGGACCGAAGCGCGCGTCAGCCGCAGCCTGCCCTCTTTCAGGTAACGCAGCCCACCGTGCACCAGCTTGGACGAACGGCTGGAGGTGCCCCAGGAAAAGTCGTGCTTTTCCACGAGCAGAGTGCGCAGGCCCAGGCGCACTGCCTCACGCAGCACCCCGGCGCCGGTGATGCCTCCACCGACGACGATCAGGTCCCAGGGTTCTTCCAGCGCGGCCCAGGCCGCCTCGCGCCAGTCCTTAGCCCACATCGTTCCCCCCTTCGATCAGCTTTCCGGGATTCATGATCCCATCCGGGTCGAACCGTTGGCACAGGCCGGCAATGATCCGGGAGCCGAGGGCTCCCTTTTCGCGCGCCATGTAGGGCAGGTGATCGGTGCCGACGCCGTGCTGGTGGGTGATGGTGCCGCCACGGGCCAGGATGGCCTCGCTGACCGCCCCTTTGAGCACCTGCCAGCGGCGCAGGTTCTCCCGCGCGTCCTCCCCGCGGTCCCCCGTCGCCGCCAGGCGGAAGAGGTAGGTCGTATAGATGCTCGAACCGTAGGGATAGAGGTGTGACAGGTGGGTGAAGACGTGCACGCGCTCACCGGCGGGCTCCAGGCCGCTGTGTAACGCCGCCTCCACGTCGTCGATCAACGCCGGCAGGTCTGCCCAGCCAAGCGCCGTTTCAAGGGTATCGACGGCGTATCCCATTTCCCATAGCGTATTCCGCAAGTAGGGCGTGTGGAAGCGGGTCTTGTGCCACTGCTTGCCGAACGTGCGCCCGACATGCACGCCGCC
>JBFZCW010000295.1:0-4081 GCA_041307765.1 Chromatiaceae bacterium | reverse complement strand
CAATGCCCTGCCCCTGTTCCACTCCTTCGGCCTGTCCACCGGGACCCTACTGCCCATCCTTTTCGGGCTCAAGTTCTACCTGTATCCCTCACCCCTGCACTACCGCATAGTCCCGGAGATGGTCTACGGGACCAACGCCACCATCCTGTTCGGTACCGACACCTTCCTCGCCGGCTATGCCCGCTTCGCCCACCCCTACGACTTCTACAGCGTGCGCTTCGTCTGCACGGGGGCCGAGCGGATCAAGGACGAGACCCGGCGCCTCTACAGCGAGCGCTTCGGGGTGCGCCTGATGGAGGGCTACGGGGCCACGGAGACCGCCCCCGTGCTGGCCATGAACACCCCCATGCAGTTCAAGGCAGGTACGGTGGGGCGTCTCATGCCGGGGATCGCGTGGCGCCTGGAGCCGGTACCTGGGATCGCGGAGGGCGGGCGCCTGGTGGTCAGCGGCCCAAACATCATGGCCGGCTATCTCAAGGCCGACCGGCCGGGGGAGCTGCAGCCGCCGGAGGGAGGCTGGTACGACACCGGCGATATCGTCACCCTGGACGAAGACGGCTTTGTCACCATCCAGGGACGGGTCAAGCGGTTCGCCAAGGTGGGCGGCGAGATGATCTCCCTGGCCGCTGTGGAGGCATGGGTCGGCCGGCTCTGGCCCGCCGCGGCCCATGCCGTGACCACACTCCCGGACCCCAAGAAGGGGGAACAGCTCGTGCTCGTAACCGCTCACCCGGAGCCCCGTCGAGAGGAGATCATCGCCTTCGCCCGCCGCGAAGGGATCGCCGAGATCTCTGTCCCGCGCACCCTGGTCCCGGTCGCGGAGGTCCCGGTGCTGGGTACCGGCAAGGTGGATTACGTCAAGGTCAGGGCCCTGGCGGAGGCATGGGCCCGGGCCGCCGGCCAGGTCACGGGGGAGGCGGAAGACGACGCGGAGGATTGACGGCAGACCGTTCAGGGCAGGAGTGGGAGCTCACCCCTGGCCGCGACGCAGGGAGCGATGCCGCTTCGGCAAGATACCGACTTTGCAGGCCGTGTCTGGGGTGTGGGCCCGACCTGGCGCTCTGGAAGACGCCCAGTCGCGGCCAGGGGGCCGCTCCCACAGGTCCTTGCGTGCCGCTAGGTCTGGACAGCTCCCGCAAAGATCCGATAGGCGGGGTTGTCGGTCTCTTCCCAGTACTGGTATCCCAGGTTATCGAGCAGTCCGAAGAGCTCGACGCGCTCCGATGCCGGGACCTGAATGCCCAAGAGGACCCGGCCATAGGCGGCGCCGTGGTTGCGGTAGTGGAAGAGGCTGATGTTCCAGCGCCGCCCGATGCCACTGAGAAACCCGAGCAACGCACCCGGGCGTTCGGGGAACTCGAACCGGATCAGGTTCTCGTCCGCGACCCCCCGGGTATGGCCGCCGACCATGAAGCGGATGTGGAGCTTGGCTGTCTCATTGTCGGTCATATCGACCACAGCGAAGCCCTTTTCCTCCAGCCGGGCGATCAGCTCGCGCCGCTCTTCCTCGCCACGCGTCAGCTCCACGCCGGCGAAGACCTGGGCCTGCTGCGTATCCGCATAGCGGTAGTTGAACTCGGTAATCTGGCGTTTGCCGACGGTCCGACAAAAGCTTAGGAAGCTCCCCGGGCGTTCCGGGATCTGGACCGCCAGCAGCGCCTCGCGGCGCTCGCCCAGCTCGGCCCGTTCCGCCACGTGCCGCAGGCGGTCGAAGTTGATGTTGGCCCCGCTCTCGATGGCGATCAGGTCGGCCCCGGTGATGCCCTCGCGCGCCACATAGCGCTTGAGCCCGGCCACGGCCAAGGCCCCGGCCGGCTCGGCGATGCCGCGGGTGTCGTCGAAGATGTCCTTGATGGCGGCGCAGATCTCGTCGGTGCTCACCAGCACGACCTCGTCCACCAGTCCCTGGGCGACCCGGAAGGTCTCCTCCCCGATCAGGCGCACCGCCACGCCGTCGGCGAAGAGCCCGACCTGCTCCAGCTCCACCCGCTTCCCTGCCGCCAGGGCCCTTTCCAGGGTGGGGGCCTCCTCCGGCTCGACGCCGATGATCCGGACCTCGGGCCTGACATACTTCACATAGGCCGCGACTCCGGCAATCAGCCCCCCGCCGCCCACAGGAACGAAGATGGCATGGGGCGGGGCGGGATGCTGGCGCAAGATCTCCATGCCGATGGTGCCCTGGCCGGCAATGACGTCCGGGTCGTCGAAGGGATGGATGAAGGCCAGGCCGCGCTCGGCGGCCAGGTCCAGGGCGTGCGCGTACGCCTCGTCATAGGAGTCGCCGTACAGCACCGCCTTGCCGCCGAGGCTGCGCACCGCCTGGACCTTGATGGTCGGGGTGGTCCGCGGCATGACGATGGTCGCCTCGATCCGCAGGCGTTCGGCCCCCAGGGCGACCCCCTGAGCGTGGTTGCCGGCGGAGGCGGTGATCACCCCGCGCCCGCGTGTTTCCTCGTCCAGATGGACCAGCTTGTTGTAGGCCCCGCGCAGCTTGAACGAAAAAACCGGCTGCAGGTCTTCGCGTTTGAGGAAAACCTGATTGCCCAGACGGCGGGACAATCGGTTGGCACGGGTCAGCGGGGACTCGATGGCCACGTCGTAGACGCGGGCGCGCAGGATACGTTCGATGTAGGTTTCCGGCATTCAGGATCTCGGAGGACACGCAGGCGCCAGGCTGCGGCCAGGACCAGCAAGGATGTCGAATGTTACAGCACAGTGGCCCGCCGCAATCGTCCGAGACAGGGCTGGCGGCTGGCGGCTGGCGGCTGGCGGCTGGCGGCTGGCGGCTCAATTTGGGATCATGGCCCGCGATCCCACAACCCTGCGGAGGACACCCGTGACCCAGGACGAAATGAAAAGGCTGGCGGCCCAGGCCGCCCTGGACTACGTGGACGGCGGCATCATCGGGGTCGGTACCGGCTCCACCGTCAACCACTTCATCGACTGCCTCGCCGATATCAAACGCCGCATCGAGGGGGCCGTTTCCAGCTCCGAAGTGTCCACGACGCGCATGAAGGCCCACGGCATCCCGGTCTTCGACCTCAACGCCGTCGGCGACCTGGCCCTCTACGTGGATGGGGCGGACGAGTCCAACCATCGTCTGGAGCTGATCAAGGGCGGCGGCGGGGCCCTGACCCGGGAGAAGATCGTCGCTGCAGCCAGCAAGCGATTCGTCTGCATCGCCGACCAGGCCAAGCTGGTGGATGTGCTCGGCAAGTTCCCGCTCCCGGTGGAGGTCATCCCCATGGCCCGGAGCCTCATCGCCCGCGAGCTGGTCAAGCTCGGCGGGACTCCGGTCTGGCGCGAGGGCTTCGTGACCGACAACGGCAACGTCATACTGGACGTGCACCACCTGGAGATCGTCAACCCCAGGGAGCTGGAACAGCGCCTAAATAACCTCCCCGGCGTCGTGACAGTTGGGATCTTTGCCCTGCGGCCCGCGGATGTGCTGATCCTCGGGACACCCGAGGGGGCCCGGACCCTGACTGCCGGGTGACGCGAGTGGCCCGGTTCGGGAGGCCGGGATCGCAGACTGCACGAAGACCCCTCGCCGTAGGCGCCGGCTTGCCGGCGCTGTCATCCTTCCGATAGCGCGGCGCAGGCGAGCCCGCGCCGACGCAAATGAATCGCCGACACCTGTGGGAGCGCCGCTTCGGCGCGAAGCAGCGTCTTCCAGCGGGATCTCTGGCCGCCAGGCAAGGCAGACATGCTGGGGGCAGTCCCCGGCGCGGCGCCGCTCCCAAGGGGAAAACGGCTCATGGGGTCCATCGGTTATCCGCTGCCGACACCTGATGCGGACAAACCAATAAAAACGGGGCCCGAAGGCCCCGTTTGGTTACTCCCAGAATCTAAGCGAGGCTTAGAAGCTGTGCATCATGCCAAGGGAGAAGCCGTTCCAATCGGTCGAGGACACGACGTCCGACTGGTCGCTGTCGACGTCCGTGTACAGTACATAGGCCTTGGTGCGCTTGCTGAAGTTGTAGTCGACGCCGACACCCCAAGTCGTGACATCGTAGTCGTACACGTTGTCGAAAAGCTGCGCGGCCACATTGCCACCTTCCGAGGCAATGACGTTGCCACC
>JBFZCW010000294.1:0-3725 GCA_041307765.1 Chromatiaceae bacterium | reverse complement strand
GAGGCCCAGATCGTTTGGTCGTAGATGGTCGGGTAGGCGAGCATCTCGTTATGGTTGAGCTTCACCAGGAAGGGGATCTTGTGGGCATAGCGCCGCCCCACCGAGCCCAGCACCCCGAGGGAGGAGGCCACCGCGTTGCAGCCCCCTTCCATCGCCAGGCGCACGATGTTCTCGGGATCGAAATAGATGGGGTTGGGGGCGAAGGAGGCTCCCCCCGAGTGCTCAACCCCCTGGTCCACCGGCAGGATGGACAGATAGCCGGTGCCCCCCAGGCGGCCATGGTCGATGAGGGTCTGTAGGGCCCTCAGTACCCCCGGCCGACGGTCTGAGTCCATCATCACCCGGTCCACGAAGTCGGGCCCCGGTAAATGCAGCATGGAGCTGGGGATACCCTTGCATTGGTGTCCCAGGAGCCCCTCGGCCTCTTCTCCCAGCAATGCGGCGATATTGGTCATGGCTTTCTCCGTCACTTCTTGCGAACAGTTCGTGATTGCCGCCCGACCCGGGGGTAAGGCGGTCCGCTGGACACCCGTCAGAGTAGCAGCAACTGGCCGACCCGCCACAGCGGCGTCGTTTCCTGCGGCGCGTATCGGTGCTCAGGGAAGACAGGCGGCTGGGAGCGGTGCCCGGCTGGCGAGGACGCAGCCCACCGAATCGGGGCCAACCCTCGCGACCCGTATCGGCGTCCGCTGGACAACGCGTGCAAACCCGCGCGCTACCCGTCTGCGTCATCCCAGACGGTTTGCCATCCGCACCACCCAGTGCCGCACTCTGACAATTGTCAGTGCGGGGGCCGGAGGATCCGGCTTCAATGACATCTAACCGGCCTTCGTCTGCCTACAGGGCCGTCGGCGGCCTTTGATGTAACCTCAAAATCGGAGCATCGAGCAATGACCAAGAACGTGGGCGGCATCGACCGCATCGTCCGGATCCTCCTCGGCCTAGCGCTGGTCGCCATGGGCATCTACACGCAGAGCTGGTGGGGGGCCGTCGGCCTCGTACCCTTGCTCACCGGTCTGGTGGGCTGGTGCCCAATGTACGTCCCCTTGAAAGTCAGTACGGCAAAATCCGCCTGAAATCCCCACCGTTTTTCGCACTCAGGAGCACCCAGTGCACAAGATCCAACTCCTCGACAAGTATCCCGTCGTCGTGGAAGAGATTGCCAAGGCCGATACTGACTGCGCGAGCGTCGACGACATCGTCGCCCGTCTGCGCCACCGGGTTCAGACCTATCCTGGCGCATCTGAGATCGCCGTGTTTGACCCTCTCGCCCATGTGAAGGGCCAACCCGACTGCAAGGTGGCCGACGGCATTCGCGGAAGCAAGCACCTGATCTTCTGCCTGAGCAACGCCATTCCCAACGCCTTGATCGCCGCGGTGCGTCCGCGGGCCGTTTCGGTGGTAGAGACTGACGACCGCTTTGTCATCTCCTGGCTCGAGGCCCCGGTGGAGGGGCCGAATCAGGTCATCGCGGGTTGGGTCGAGGCCTTGCGGAAAGGCTGAGCCGAGACCGAGTTGCCGCGGCAATCTGCGGTGCAGCCGTCTCCCAGGGGCGCGGATGCGCCCCTTGGCCATTTCGCGGTGGGAGGGCATGGTGGATCGCTTCACACGCAACTATGCAATCGGCCTCGGGTTCGTTCTCGCGGTCCTGGTCGGGGTCTGGATCCTCACGAGCTGGGATCCAGGCGCCTCGAAACTGAACGCGCTCTTGGCGAGCGACGCTGAGCTCGCCGCGTACCCCTATCAGTTTCGGGTGGAGTCGCTCAACGACGGCGTGGCGACCCTAAAAAGTCCCCGCTCATTCGAAGTCCCCGTGATCCGTTTCCTGTCGGTCATCAAGCCGCGGCTGGCGGGTAAGGATGCGGACCATCCTGACGTGATGGCGGCACAGGCCGCCCTGGCTCACCAGCAGAAGCGTGCCCAGGAGATTGTCGAACGGCAGCCGGAGGTGAAGGCCGTTCGCTGGGTGCTCGACCGGGACTGGTATGCGGCTCGGGGGATTACGATCCAATAAAGCCCGCCCGGGCGCCGCGCCGAACCCGAGGTGATCCCCGCCCGTCGCTGACGATTCGACTGACGATGATTTCTTTGGAGGTGGGATGGTATTGGGCCATGGACGGATTGCGAATTCGCAATGGCAGAATCTGCGCAGTGTAACGAAAGACCAGCCATGGCAGTGAGCCGCTATCGGATTGCGAATTCGCAATAGAGATGACCGATGCACCTAGTCCGGAAGAACGATTAGCCAGATACACCGGCGTTCTCTACCATCTTCCTCAACGCCGGGCCGCGTGCCCGGAAGTGAAATACCAAGACCATTTCGGAGATTGATCATGGAAACGACTGCTCACAACGCTCCCGTCCTGCCGCGTCTCAACGAGCCGGCCCCCGCCTTCGATGCCCCGACCACCCACGGCCGGAAGACGCTCGAGGACTATCGTGGCAGATGGCTAGTGCTGTTCTCGCACCCAGCTGATTTCACGCCCGTGTGCACCACGGAATTCATTGCCTTCGCCAAGCGCCACGCGGATTTCCAGGCGATCAATTGCGAGCTGCTGGGGCTCTCCATCGACAGCCACTACTCGCACATCGCCTGGGAGCGCAATATCAAGGAGAAATTCGGCGTCGAGATCGGTTTCCCGATTATCGCCGACCTGTCGATGCAGGTGGCAAAGGCCTACGGAATGATCCAGCCGGGGGCGAGCGATACCTCCGCCGTGCGTGCCACATTCATCATCGATCCGGAAGGCATCCTGCGCGCCATGGTCTATTATCCCATGAGCAACGGCCGCTCCATCGACGAATTCGTGCGCCTGGTGAAGGCCATGCAGACCTCTGACCAGTACAAGGTGGCGACACCGGAGGCCTGGCAGCCCGGGGACAAGGTGATAGTCCCGCCGCCGGCCACCGCGGAGGCGGCCGCGGCCCGCATGGACGAGGGCTACGAGTGCACCGACTGGTACTTCTGCAAGAAGGCCCTGTAACCACGTAACGGGCTGTCGAGAAAAAACCGCGGGGTCCAGGCCCCGCGGCCCCCCTGCTCGGCGAACGCCCAGCCCATCTCATCTCGGGGCACGGCATTCCGTCCGCAAAGATCTCCGCTGGGATTCCCGCAGTCCGCTACGAATACGACGGGGCGATTGGCGCCATCGGTCCGACCTTGTCGGCGATTGCTCGGCCAACGAGTGCACGAACCGCCTCCGCACTGTCAAGCGCCAGGGCCTGCTCCCAAAGCCCCTGTGCCTGCCACGGCTGGGATACCCAAGGCCTTCGCGATGATCACGCCGTGGGACAGCGGCGACCCACCGGTGCAAATCAGACCCGCCAGTCGCTCGCGTGGAATCGCCATGATGCAGGCAACCCCCCAGTCCTTCGCCCATCAGCAGGGCATGTCCGGGAGGCTGCCACCCCTTGTCGTCACAGTCCGTCAGGTGGCGAAGCAACCGTCGGCCAACGGCACGGATGTCCTCGGCCCGGGCGCGCAGATAGGCGCTCTCCATCGCCTCAAAACTGGGCAGAGATGCTGTGGACCGCGTCCCGCAGGGCCGCCGGTGCCCAAAGGCCGTCGGTGATACGTCGGGTCACCTCCTCCCAGAGCACCGGATCGTCCAGAAGCAACTGGTAAACGCCGGACAGGCTGTGCAACTCAGCGGGAACTTGACCCGCCTCCTGCGCGCCCTGAGCGCTCAGCTCTCGGCGCAGAGCGCCCAGGGCCTTCTCCAACA
>JBFZCW010000293.1:0-7844 GCA_041307765.1 Chromatiaceae bacterium | reverse complement strand
TAGCGACCTCGACGGAATCACCGATGAGTACCTTTGGAGCGACGTCGACTCGCCGCTGCAGAACCTGGCCATCTACAAGGAGATGATCCTCAAGGGCCAGTTGGGCGAGCCGGAAATCGTGCTGCCAGAACCATGGCCAGCCTACGGCTTTCTCGACACGGCAGCCAAAGGGCTCGGCGCAGCCGCGTCCAAGGAGGGGGCGGTCAACGTCGACCTGGTGGTCTACCTGAACCAGATCATGGGCCTCGCGGATGAGGCAACGGCGACCGTGCTGGATCCAAAGATCTGTATCGATTACAGGGACGAAGTCCAGGGCGAAATGGTGCTGGTCCACAAGTGCTTCCTGAACTACAGCAGCTACCAGTACACGCGCGCGAGGACCTACAGATCGCTCCCTTATCCGGCCTACCTTCCCGTGGAGGACCCGATCGCGGGTGTGTTCGAGTACCTCGGCCTTTACGCGAAGACCCAGCCGGACGGTGATCCGCTGTTCGAGATCGTCAACCGTCAAATCCGGCCTGCTGTCTTCCCGGATACCTCGACGGACGATAGGACTGACTTCCTCCTCGGCTTCACCGGCGGCAACGTCGGCGGGATTGCCCAGGCGGCCGACGATGCCCGCGCGGTCATTCTGTTCATGCACGACAACCCGATCCCGGCCGGTTGGGAGACACCGCCGCTAGCCTGCACCAATGCGCACGAGATCGCCTACGATGTCTCCATCGACGCGACTTCCGGGCTCGCCGTGCCGGTGAACATGGTGGCCAATGAAGACGGACGCGAAGGAACCGTCACCGTAGCGAACTCGGGTCCGGATGAAGCGACAGGCTCTGTTACCGTGGTAGGGACAGGAGCGGCCGACGTCAACGTGACGTTTGACTTTACCGACCTGGCGGCCGGCGCCACCCAGGGTTGGGCGTTCCCGATTGTGGCTACGACAGCGGGCACCATCAACTGGACGGCGACCGTGACGGCCGACTATGACGTGTACCCTCAGAACAATACCGTCACCGGCGTGACCGAGGTGATGGCCATAACAACGGGCGAATAGCCGCGCGGCCGGACTCGCCGCGGAAGGGAGCGGCGATAAGACGTGCTCAGTTTCCCCCCGGCCCTGCCGGGGGGTTTTGTTTGGCGAGGACCGCGAGATCCACGCCACGACCGGGGCAGCGAGCGGTGCTGGTCCGCGTCAGGGGTTTCTCCCGGGAGCGGGCTAGATGGCCTCCCGGCAGGTCCCCGGCCCGGCGCCTGTGCCCCTCCTCCTAACCCATCGGCATCGACTCTGAGTCCTGCAAGGCATCGGGGGGCATGCCATTCGGATAAGCGTCGTCCGCACCCGGCGCGGGTTCCGGCAGAAAAATGGAGACGGTGCTGCCTTGGCCAGGCGCACTGGTGATGCTGAGATCTCCGCCGGACTGCTGGGCGAACGCCAGCGCCGAGCTCAGGCCCAGCCCGCTGCCCTTGCCCACCGCCTTGGTCGTATAGAACGGCTCGACGGCGTGCCGTAAGACCTCTGGCGACATCCCGATGCCGGTGTCGGAGATGCTGACGACGACATAGTCGCCCGGTAACAAGCCACGGTGCGATGATGCCTCGTCGGTAAGGATGCACTGGCGCCGTACCTCGATCGTCAGGGTGCCGCCGCCCGGCATGGCGTCCCGCGCGTTGATGGTCAGGTTGAGGAGGGCGTTCTCGAACTGTTGCCGGTCGACGCGCATCGGCAGGGGCTCGCCGCTTGGTTTCAGGATCAGCTCGATGTTCCCGCCGGTCATGCGGCGCAGGAAGCCCGACCTGTGTTGCAGGAAGCCATCGAGGTCCGTCCACTTCGGCTCCAGAGGCCGCCTGCGGGAGAACGCCAGCAGGCGGTGGGTCAAGCTGGCCCCATCCTTCGCCGCGGATTCGGCATCCTCGATCAGCTCGCCGGTGTCCGTGTCGGACACCTCGCCCAGCTTCCCCTTCAGGACCTGGAGATTGGTCAAGATGATGGTCAATAGGTTGTTGAAATCGTGGGCTATTGCCCCGGTGAGCTGCCCGACCACCTCCATCTTGCGCGCCTGCACGAGCTGGGCCTCCCTCTCCTTGCGCTGCGTGATGTCGTTAAAGGTGACGACGGTACCCAGGACGGCCCCCTCCTTCCGCATCGGATAGGAGCGGTACTCTGCGGTAAAACTGGTGCCGTCCCGGCGCCAAAGCAGCTCGTCTTCCAGGCACACGGGCCTGTCTTGGCCGCGGGCCGCAAGAATTGGACAGTTCTCCGGGGCGAGGGGGGTGCCGTCACGGCAACTATGGTGAATGAGGGGGTGCATGGCCCGTCCGAGGAGCTCGTGCTCGTCCCGGTAGCCGAGCATCCGCAGTGCCGCGCGATTGACGAAGGTGCACTTGCCCTTCATGTCCATGCCGAAGATGCCTTCACCCGTCGATGCCAGGATCAGGCCAAGCTCTTGCTCGTGCCGGCGCAGTCTGACGTCGGCCGAGACGTCGAGCGCCGACGCCGGAACGCTGCGATACTCAGCGTTTGCGCCAGGGATGATCATCGAAAGGCTTACTGTGAGGTCCCTGCCGTCCAAGGCCTTGACGGTGACGGTTTGGTTCAGCAGTGCCTCACGGCCATCCCAAAGGGCATGGAGGGTATCGGTGTACAGATCGAGGGTGGCAGGCACAAAGGTCCTTTCGAACCACGCCATGAATTGTCTGCCCGAGCGCGCTCCGAAGAGCTCCAGCGCCGCCGCGTTTGCCTCCTTGATCCGGACCTTGCCGACCAACTGCCGCAGCAGCTCGGGGTGGCGGGAGAGATGCCGCCCGAGCTGCGTCACCCCGGCTCTCCGGAGGTCTTGCAAGGCTCCGCTGACCCCGGATATGTCTTGCTCCCAGATCGGTACCGGAGCGCCCTGGAAGATGCGCTGATAACGCTGCTCGGTTTCGTTCAGGTGCCTGACGATGGGGCTGGTGAGGCGCACAAACAGGACCGTCCCAGCGGTGACCAGCAGCGTGGCTAGCCCGATGACCATGGTTGCACCCCGAACGAAGGGCGCGCGGATGTTGGCAAGGTCCACCTTGGCGACGACACCGGCATTGAGGTGGGGTATGGGTTGGTAGGCGGCAAGCACCGTCACCCCGCGGTAGTCGAGCCCGATCATGGTCCCCGAGTGGCCAGAGAGGGCCTGACGCATCGGCTCGGCGAAAATGGAGTCAAAGGGGATCGGCTCGACGCCTTCGGTTGAGACTTGGCCGTGGGTGACCAAATAGACGATCTTGTCCCCCTGCTTTTGTGCGACAGCAATCTCGCCGATCTGGCCTTTGCTCGGGTAATGGTGAAAGGCGGTCTGGATCTGCGACAGCGTGGCCGCCCCGGAGGCGCCCGCGCTCCCACCCTGGTGCTGCTGATCGAACCGCGCCACCGCATCGATGAGATGGGCCTGGTCCTCAGCCGTCTGGATCAGGTGAGCCCTCACCTGTTCGAACGCGGTGCGATAGAGCACCGTGATCGCCACGGCGGTACTCACCGTCACCGCAACCATCATGACGACAATCAGCCAGACAATTCGTGTATGTTCAGTCATTGATGCCTTTGCGCGCGCCTGTTGCCTTGCGGCTGAGGGAGACGCCCGATCCCTGGGGAGGCGGCCGTCACAGGGGCGGAAGGGTATCGGCCGGGCGCCGCCAGATCGAGGATAGCCGGCCGCCGCCCCCTAGGCTACTGTGCCTCGTTGAGGCAGGTATACTCTGAATCCAGCGTGACCGTCAGACGATTCGCGCCCCGTCGGTAAAGGAAAGCTGCCAACGTGCCAGGCTCAACCAGCATCCTGATCGTGGACGATGATCCGAGGCTATGCCGAGCCCTCGCCCGTTACTTCAGGCAGGAGGGGTACGATGTGCGCACCGCCACCAGCGGGAAAGAGATGCGGGAGCGGCTGGCTGGCGAAACCCCGCATCTGGTCATCCTCGACCTGACGCTGCCGGACGAGGATGGGTTCAGTCTGGCCCGCGAGCTGCGAGCGACCTCCGACGTCGCCATCGTGATCCTCACCGGCAAGGCCGATGCAACGGACAAGGTGGTCGGCCTGGAGCTCGGGGCCGACGACTACGTCACCAAGCCGTTCAACGACCGCGAGTTGCTGGCGAGGGTGCGGAGCGTGCTTCGGCGCACGTCGCACCGGGCGGGGGGGCGGCCGGACTCGACCGGCGACGTCGCGTCCTTTGCCGGCTGGCGTCTCGATCTGGGCTCTTACGAGCTCAGGTCGCCAGAGGGGGAGGCGGTGGCGCTGACGCCGCACGAGTTCCAACTGCTCTGCGCCCTGGTTCGGTACGGCCAGCGCGTCCTGACCAGGGAAGCCATCCTGGAGTTGGTGGCCGGGCGGAATTGGTCGCCGGATGACCGCAGCGTCGACGTACTCGTCGGCAAGCTGCGCAAGAAGATCGAGCGGGACCCACAGGCCCCGCGCCTCATCGACACGGTGCGCGGGGTCGGCTACAAGCTGGCGGCGAAGGTTCGGTTCGAGGGATAGCGATCGCTAGGCTCCGTCGTCCCTCGCGGGTGCTGCATGCCACTGCTCCTTGGGCACCCAGACTTTCCCGGCCGGCTGATCCCTGAAATGCGGGGACATGATCTGCACGCCGAATTCGTTGAACACGTCCTGGATGTTGGCATGCAGGTCGGACAGGATGCGGATGCGCGTCTCCGGGTGGTCCAGGTGCACCACCAGGTGGTACTCGGGGTAGAAGTCCGACAGGGAGCGCTGGAGGACGAAGGGCTGCGGTGCCTTACGCACCCCTGCCGTCCGCTCCGCCGCCAGGGCCAGCATGGCGTGCACCTGGCGCCAGGGCGCGTCGTATCCGATGGTTACGGTGGTGCCCACGATGGCCCCCTGGTCTTCTGAAAGCCGCGAGTAGTTGGTGATGGGCGAGCCGACCAGCACGGCGTTGGGCACCGTGATCGCCTCCCGCTTGGGGGTGACGACCTTGGTGGAGAGCATCCCGACCTCGCTCACCGTCCCCTCGGTCTCGCCGACCTTCACATACTCGCCGGCCTTGAGGGCGCGGCTGTAGGCCACCACCAGGCCGCTCATCACCTGATTGATCAGCCCCGCCGAGCCCAGGGAGACCATCAGGCCGACGAAGACGCTGATGCCCTTGAAGGCGTCGGAGTCCGATCCCGGAATGTAGGGGTAGGCCACGGTCAGGGCGAAGACCCAGATCAGGACGTTGGTGAGCCGCCGGCTCGCCTTCGCGGTGTCGGGGGCCAGCCATGACACCGACAGGGCGCTGCGCTCGACGGCACCGAAGAAGCCGTCCACCGTGCGCACCAGCACGCGGGTGAGGACGAAGATCACCAACACCGTGAAGAGCCCCGGCAGGGCGCCCAGGGCGCCTGTCGCCAGCGTCGTCAGCAGATCGATCAGGAAGTCCGCCAGGCCAACGCCCAAGGGGCGCGTCAGGGGAAAGCGCCCGAGGACGAAGGTGAGCCAGAGGTAGACCGCGATGATGATCAGGCCCAGGGAGGTCAGCTTGACGGCCGCCTGCTCCAGGGCATGAAGGAAGGGGTGCAGGTCGACGCCGCCGACCTTGACCTCGACCTTGGTCAGCTCCTGCACGCTGCGCAGCGCCCGGCGATGGAACCGGAGGACGACCCAGAGGGACACCCCCAGGGCGACGGTGGCGACCAAGGCCAGGCCGATGCCCCGCAGCAGTTGCGGCAGCCTCTGCTGCTCGCGGCGTGCATCCAGAGCCCCCTGCAGGGCCTCGACCGCCTTCCCAACGACCTCGTCGAGGTTCTGCCCCGTGACGCTGTCGACATCCTCCGGCAGCAGGCCAAAGACTTCTCTCCCGTCAATCCGGACCCAGTAGCCGGAGAGGTTCGCCAGTGTCCCAGGTACGGCGCTCGCCTTCTCCCCACGGGCGGTCTTCAGGATGTCCGCGATCTTCCGCTCGATGCGCTGTACCCGGTCCCTGGGCCTGATGTCGTCAATCTCGGCATGCAGGGTAACGATGGGGCGGTTCCAGAAGGTCAGCGTGGCCGGCTCTGCGGACCGGACCTCGTGCTGGACCGGCTCTGCGGCCAAGGCGCCGCCGGCCGTCAGGGCCCACAGGACCAAGGCGAACAGGATTGGGAATTGGGCGGCTGAGGGTGTCTCGCGCAGCGGGTGCATAGGGTGCCGATCTGTTGGGTGAGGTGCCGAAGGGCGCGCACATGGTACCCGGCCGCCTCGGGCCGCGGAAGGCGGCAGGGCCGGTGTCGTCGTGCGGACTCCAACATCGGGTGACGCCTTTCGTGGCATCCTTTGTCGACTGATGGCCCAATGGGCCCCACCGATGCGATCGAAGCCCATGCCCGACTGGCGCCACGCAGAAGACTATGCCTTCACAGCGGACCTGACCCGCGACCAGTGGGCCTGGGAGTTTCTGCGCCGCAACCCGGACTACCGGCGGGAGTGGGCCGCCTTCTCCGCCACCTGGCAGGACCTGGAGGCGGCCTACGGCAGCCCGCCAAACCGCGACTTTCCCGCCTGGAGGCAGGACCCGCGGGCCTGGGTCCGGGGCTCGGAGTGCCCGGAGGGAGAATGCCAGGTAGACCAGGACAGGATACTCATCGAGTGCGCCTTGGGGGCGCGCTTCGGCTTCCACAAGTTCCCGCCGGACCCAGCGGATGAGGACCCCGTCGGCGCCGGGCGATTGACCTGGCGCGAGACTCCGTCGGACGCCGTCCGGGAGCTTGGTCAGGGGGACCTGGCAGGGCAGGGGGCCGGCTTGGACTCCGATCCGGCCGTGGTGGCCCTGGTCTTCGACCTGTCCCGACCCCTGCGCGGCCAGGTCGAGCAGGCCAAACGGTACCTGCAGGTCGTCCAGCGCCTGCGGGTGCGTGAAGGCGCCTTGACCCTGAGGACCGTCGGTGGCCTGCGGGGGCAGTGGACCAGTGCGCTGCGTCTCCTCGATGCGGAGGCGGCAGGGGCTAAAGGGGACGCGGCGGCCTCGATCTGCGGTGCTCACCGCGTCGAGGCGCTGCGGGCCGAGGCCCGCCGCCTGCGTGACGGGGGCTACCTGGAGATTCTGACCCTGCCGGAGGCGTGACTATTCCCCAGACCTCCGGTGCACCCGCAGCCGGGCTTGGATCACAGGGTCCCGGTCAGTCGCCGCTCCGCCTCGCGGTATTTCTCGGCGGTCTTGTCGATGATCTCCTGGGGCAGCTCTGGCCCGGGCGGGGTCTTGTCCCAGTCCAGGGTCTCTAGGTAGTCGCGCACGAATTGCTTGTCGAAACTGGGCGGGCTGGTGCCGGGCCGATACTGGTCCGCGGGCCAGAAGCGGGACGAATCTGGGGTCAGGACCTCGTCGATGAGGTGCAGGCGCCCGTCCTCGTCCAGTCCGAACTCGAACTTGGTGTCGGCGATTATGATCCCGCGGGTCAGGGCGTAGGCGGCGCACTCGGTGTAGACGCGCAGGGTGGCCTCGCGCACCTGCTCCGCGAGCTCGCGCCCGAGCAGGCCGACCGTGTGGTCGAAATCCACGTTCTCGTCGTGGGCGCCGACCGCGGCCTTGGTGGAGGGTGTGTAGATGGCCTCCGGCAGGCGGTCGGCCTGGCGCAGTCCTTTCGGAAGGGCAATGCCGCAGACGGCGCCGTTCGTTTGATAATCCTTCCAGCCGGAGCCGATCAGGTAGCCGCGGACGATGGCCTCCACCGGCAGGGCCTTGAGGCGGAGGACCACGGTAGCCCGCTCGCCCAGGCTTGCCCGCTCCGCCGGGTCGGTCACGACGTCGGCGACGGGAACCCCGCAGAGGTGGTTGGGGACGATCTGTTGGGTGCGGGCGAACCAGAAGTTGGCGACCCGGGTGAGGACCTCGCCCTTGCCCGG
>JBFZCW010000292.1:0-4765 GCA_041307765.1 Chromatiaceae bacterium | reverse complement strand
GAAGCGCAGCTTGGGCCGCGGCAGCTCCCAGGGGTTGCCGTTGCGCAGCCAGGTGTCGCTGCGCTCGATCTGCCAGCCATCTTCGATGATCTGGTCGAAGATGCCGAACTCGTAGCGGATGCCGTAGCCGATGGTCGGGATCTGGAGCGTCGCGAGCGAGTCCATGTAACAGGCCGCCAGGCGCCCGAGCCCGCCGTTACCCAGGCCCGGCTCCTCCTCCGCCTCGACTATTCCCTCGAAGTCGAGCCCCAACTCAGCCCCGGCTTCCTGGGCCCGCTCCACGATCCCCAGGTTGACCAGGTTGTTGACCAGGTGGGGGCCGAGCAGGAACTCCGCCGAGAGGTAGCAGACGGTGCGCGCCCCGGTCGCCTTGTATGCCTGGGCCGTCTTGAGCCAGCGTGCCAGCAGACGGTCGCGGACGGTGTAGGCGGCGGCCATGTAGAAGTCGTTGGGGGTAGCCGCGGCGTGGAAGCGGCCCTGGACATAGAAGAGGTTGTCGCTATAGGCGTCCCTGAGGGACTCCTTCGACAGCCCGGTGCGGGTGTGCTCGCGCTCCGGGGTCTGGGTCTTGGGCGGGATCT
This sequence comes from Chromatiaceae bacterium, assembly GCA_041307765.1. Taxonomy (GTDB): domain Bacteria; phylum Pseudomonadota; class Gammaproteobacteria; order Chromatiales; family Chromatiaceae; genus DYRB01. The sequence goes on along the minus strand of JBFZCW010000292.1, from coordinate 4,184 downwards.
CTTTGCTCATGCTCTCCTCGGGTTAGCGGTGTTCGGTCCGCAGTCCAACGCCCATTGCCTGGAGCCAGGGCCTAAGCCAGTCCGTGGGCCCTCGTTATGCCCGACCGGGGCCAGGTCGGACGGCAGTGTGACCGATACCGAACTGCAGCGGCCAGGCCCGCTCGCCGTACTCGGGCTTCCACGCACGCCAGTAGGCGTCGGCGGCGGCGATCCGATCGGCAGAGTGCGGGCAGCGGCGGGCTCCGTGGCGGACATGCCAATCTCCTCCGGTGGCTGTGCGTCGGGTGCCAGTATGCTACGGGGACGGGATTAAGGGTGCGTGACAGCGGCTTCGAGGAGGATAGCACGAGCCGCAGGGGGCGTTGCCCACGGGACCGGCCTCAGCGGCCCGCGTCGGCGGAGCTTGGCGTCCCTCCCAACGCCTGGGATGCACACTGTGGAACCCGACGGATATCCCAGGCCGGGATCGCCCAGCGCCAGAGCTCGGCAACATCGGCAGCTGGCTCGGGCGGAACCGGCTGACCCAGGTGGCGCAGGGCCAGAAGCGCTGCGGGGAGCGGGTCGGCGGGGTCCACCGGGGCGGCCGTGTCGGACTTGCTGAGCTTGCGCCCGCGGACGTCGAGTACCAGGGGCAGGTGGGCGTAGGCGGGGGTGGCTATACCCAGGGCACGCTGCAGCAGGATCTGCCGCGGGGTGGAGGCGGTCAGGTCGGCGCCGCGCACCACGTTGGTGATGCCCTGCCAGGCGTCGTCGACCACTACGGTGAGCTGATAGGCGTGGACGCGGTCGGCGCGGCGCAGGACGAAGTCGCCGACCTCGGCCGCGATGTCCTGCTCCAGGCGCCCTTGGATGCGGTCCACGAACGTGACCAGCCCAGGCGGGACCAGCAGGCGCAGAGAGCGGGCCGAGCGTCCGGGCGCCAAACCGGCACGACAGGTCCCGGGGTAGATTGGCCCTTCGGCTCCAGTGCGCCCCAACGCGGCGATCTGGCTGCGGCTGCACCTACAGGGGTAGATCAGGCCAAGGCTCCGGAGGTGATCGAGGGCCTCGGCGTAGGCGCCGGTGTGGGCGCTCTGGAACATCACGGATTCGTCCCAGTGCAGGCCGAAGGCCTCCAGGGTGCGCAGGATGGCGTCGGCGGCGCCGGGGACCTCCCGGGCGCGGTCGAGGTCTTCCATGCGGACGAGCCAGGAGCCGATGTGGTGCCGGGCGTCGAGGAAGCTGCCGACGGCCGCGACCAGAGAGCCGAAGTGGAGCGGGCCTGTGGGGGAGGGGGCGAAACGCCCCCGATAGCGGAGCGGGCCCGGTGCCGGGCTCGCATCCTGGGGCATGGGTGCGGCGGGTCTAACCGCGCTGGCGCTCCCGGATCTCGTCCAGCGTCTTACAGTCGATGCACAGGGTGGCGGTGGGTCGGGCCTCCAGGCGGCGGATGCCGATCTCCACGCCGCAGGCCTCGCAGTAGCCGTACTCGTGCTCGTCGAGTCGGGCGAGCGCCTCGTCGATCTTCTTGATCAGCTTGCGCTCGCGGTCGCGGGTACGCAGTTCCAGGCTGAACTCCGACTCCTGGGTGGCACGGTCGTTGGGGTCCGGGAAGTTGGTGGCCTCATCCTGCATGTGGTGAACGGTCCGGTCCACCTCTTCCATCAGGCTGCGCTTCCAGGCCAACAGGAGCTCTCGGAAGTGGTCCTCCTGACGGGTATTCATGTACTCTTCGTCGCCGACGACCCGGTAGGGCTCGACCCCGAGTGCCGAGGCATCTTGCTTGTGGGCTTCGACCATTTCTCTAACTCCCGTTAGCTTGGGTTGCCGCCTCGCCGTGGTGTTGTCGACCGGCGCGCGGGGCCTCACTCGACCCGTCACGGCAGGCCGGCGAACTGGAAAGCGAACCTTAATAGCAAATGCCGCCAGGACGGGCAACCCCTGCGACGACTAAGGGTGAGAGCGATCCTTCTCCCTGGGGCGACCTATACGAGGGAATCGCCGCCCCGCCGCGGCCGGATACTTAGGGCGACGGCACGGCGGACCGCGCTTTTTAGAGCAGTCCACACGAAAACGCAATAGGGGTGAACCGATGTACGGCTTCGAGGCACTGTTGTTCGATGTCGATGGGACCCTCGCGGACACCGAGCGCGACGGTCATCGTCCAGCCTTCAACGCGGCGTTCGCCGAGGCAGGGCTGGACTGGGAATGGGACGTCGCGCTGTATGGGGAGCTCCTGGCCGTCACTGGCGGCAAGGAGCGCATCCGCTACTACCTGGATCGCTGGCGCCCCGACTGGCAGGGGCCCGCCGACCTTACCTCCTTTATTGCGGATCTGCACCGAAGCAAGACCCGGCACTTCGTCGCCTTGCTGCGCGAGGGGCGCATCCCCCTGCGCCCGGGTGTGCTGCGGCTCCTGCGCGAGGCCCGCGCGGCTGGGGTGCGTCTGGGCATTGCCACGACCACGACGCCGGAGAATGTCTCCGTCCTGCTGGAGACCTGCGGTGAGCCAGGGGTGACCGATTGGTTCGAGGTCATCGCCGCTGGCGACGTGGTTCCGAGTAAGAAGCCGGCCCCCGATATCTACCTCTGGGCTCTGGATCGGCTCGGGCTGCCGGCGGGGGCTTGTATCGCCTTCGAGGACTCCGACCATGGGGTCCGCTCCGCCCGAGGGGCCGGCGTGGGCGCCGTCGTGGTGACCGAGAGCGCCTATACCGCGGGTCAGGACTTCACGGGCGCCTGTCTCGTGCTCGACCAGTTGGGTGACCCCGGGCGACCCTGCAGGGTGCTGGCGGGGGATGCGGGAGGCATCGAGTACGTCGATCTGGCCGCCCTGGATCGGATTGCAATGCTTGCCCGAGGCGACGCCAGGTCGTGAGCCCGCCGATCATCCGGCCTGCGGCTAGGGCCCTGGCGGTCCAGCCCTTCCATGCCATGCGGGTCCTCGCCCGCGCGAAGGAACTGGAGGCGCAGGGCCGGGACATCGTTCATATGGAGGTCGGCGAGCCGGACTTCGTCACGCCGGGTCCCATCGTCGAGGCCGCGAAACGCGCCCTCGCCGACGGCTCGACCCGTTACACCCCGGCCACCGGGCTCCCGGCGTTGCGTGAGGCCATCGCGCATTACTACTGGGAGCGGTACGCGGTGCCGGTGACCCCGAGCCGCGTGCTGGTCACCCCGGGGGCGTCTGGGGCCCTCAATCTGGTGCTGGCGGGGCTCCTGGACCCAGGCGACGAGGTCCTGCTGAGCGATCCCGGTTATCCCTGTTACCGGCATCTCGTCGGGCTAATGGGCGGGCGGCCAAGGCTGGTTCCGTTGGGGCCGGACAGTGGCTTCAAACTGACGGCCGAGCGGGCCGCCGCCGCCTGGTCCCCCGGGGTTCGCGTCGTGCTGGTGGCGAGCCCGTCGAATCCGACGGGGAGCGTGCTGGAGCCGGCAGAGCTGGGGGCCCTGTACCATCTCGCGCAGGCCCGCGGCGCCGCTTTGGTTATCGATGAGATCTATCAGGGCCTGGTTTACGATGTAGCCGACCACACGGCCCTGGCCGCAGGGTCGGAGGGGCTGTTCGTCGTCAACAGCTTCTCGAAGTACTTCGGCATGACCGGTTGGCGCCTCGGCTGGGCCGTGTGCCCGGATGGCTTCGAACAGGTGTTGGACCGCATTGCGCAGAATCTATACCTCGCGGCCCCCACCCTAGCGCAGCATGCCGGCCTCGCGGCATTCGGGCCTGAGACAAGAGCGCTCACCGAGTCGCGGCGGGTCGCGTACCGTCAGCGCAGGGATTTTCTCATCGACGCCCTGGAGCGGCTGGGCTTCCGTTTGGCGGGGCGGCCCCAAGGCGCCTTCTATCTTTACGCCGATGCATCGGTGTTCGGACCATCCAGTGCGGCCTTGGCGGCTGACCTGTTGGAACAGGCCGGCGTTGCCTCGACCCCAGGACTGGACTTCGGTCTGGCGGGTGCCGAGCGGTATCTGCGCTTCGCCTACACGACGGACCTCGCGCGCCTGGAGGAGGGGCAAAGGCGGCTTGGCCGTTGGCTGCGGACGCGTTGAAGCACGGGATGAGGTTGCCTCGGATGTCCGTCGGGACTGTCAGGGGGCGCCCGTGGCCCGCTCCCGCAGGAGCTTCACCTGGAACAGAGTGTTGCGCTCCTCCTCTTCCAGGGCCGACTGGATGAAGTGGATGGTCCGCCGGTAGCGGGGGA
>JBFZCW010000291.1:0-19367 GCA_041307765.1 Chromatiaceae bacterium | reverse complement strand
CCAGGGAGGTCAGCGATCCCACTGAGATAGCCGGGGTCCTTGGCCAGCTTGCAGAGCGTAGGGGGCTGCTTTTTTTCAGTGGGAGCAGGACCAACCTGTCTTTCATTGCCAATGCGGTCGGGCTCGATGCAGGGCGCCGCACCCTTCGGATCGCTTTGGCCTCCGGGGAGGGTGGTACCGGGATCGGTGTCGACAACACCTTCGATGTCTTTGTCCCGATTCGCAACGCAGATCTGGTGTTCGCAATCGCCAGGTTGCATGCCGTCGCCGGCCCAGACAACACGTACGATCTCGACCTGCCCCCCAGGCTTCGCCTGTGGCACCGGCGCGAGCACCCGAGGGGTTCATGCTTCGGACTGGCGGGCGTTATTCTGCGCCCCAAAGACAAGCCGGCAACCGAGGCCCTGAAAGCCAGGCTGCACGACATCTCGAGTGCCGGCATCGGGATTTCTCTCCCGGAAGGGTCGGAGCAGAGCGTGCGGGCGGGAGATGCGTTCGACGAATGCGTGCTGCTGCTGAACGGCAAGCCAATGGCCGAATGCGCCATCGAGGTACTGCATACGCGACTGGACGCCGACACCGGGAGCCTGATCGCAGGCGGGCGGTTCGTCCACCCGAACGACGTCGCCAAGGAGAGGATCGCGAAGCTGATCGCGGCCCTTGACCCCCTCTGGGGGCAGCCGCCTCACCCCAGCGGTGACTGAGCGCCGCCGCCGCTCGCACAGACCGCATCCACCGCACTGCCCGGGCACCAGGGGCCGGGCGGCTGCCGTCGCCGGCCTAGGGCCTTCCTGCTACCATAGCCGCGCTCTCGCAGCCCACCCGCACTGGCCGTCCGATGTCCATACCCACGCCACCACGCCTGCCGCACCTCGCCCTGGCCTTGCTGATCGGCCTCGGGCCCGCCTCCGGCCTGAGGGGTGCGGACCTCGACCTTGGGGTGATGGACGCGGATCTGGAGCCCAGCATCACCCTGCGCGAGCGGGAAGGCGCTACGGTGCAGGAATATCGCGTCAACAACCGCCTCTATCAGGTCAAGATCACCCCCAGCGTCGGGGCCCCCTATTATCTGGTAGACGAGGACGGCTCCGGCGACATGGCCTGGCACCGCGGCGCCAGCGAGTTAGAGACCAACATCCCCCAATGGGCTCTGCTGAGCTGGTAAAGCGCGCCGGCGCTCATCCCCTTGCCCCCTCGGAATCGGTTCAGGAGATTGTCGATGAGACACCCAACCCCATGGCTTGCCGGACTCCTCCTCATCAGCGCCCTGAATCTGACCCTGTCTCCGGCAGGGGCCGCCACACTGGATGACGTGAAGGCCCGTGGCACCCTGCGCTGCGGCGTGAACGGTGAACTGCCCGGCCTCTCGTACAAGGACGCCAAGGGGGTCTGGAGCGGGCTTGACGTGGACTTCTGTCGGGCCGTGGCCGCCGCGGCCCTGGGCGATCCCAATAAGGTAGAGTTCGTCCCACTCAACAACTCGGACCGGTTCGATGCCCTGCGCGAGGGGGAGGTGGACCTCCTATCGCGCAACACCACCTGGACCCTGTCCCGCGACCTCGATCTGGGCATGGCCTTCGTCGGCATCCTCTACCACGACGGCCAGGGCTTCATGGTCTCGCGCGCGAGCAACGCCTTGAGCGTCATGGAGCTCAGCCGAAAGCGCATCTGCGCCATCGAGGACAGCACCAGCCCGGCCAATGCCCAGGCCTTTTTCACCCGCAACCGCATGCAGCTTGAGCTGGTCCTGGTCAAGGACATCGACGCCGCCAAGGCCGCCTATGCGGCCGGGAAGTGCGACGCCATCACCAGCGACCATTCCCAGCTCTACGCCCTGCGCACCGAGCTGGACGATCCCCATGCCCACCGCATCCTCCCGGAGATCGTCTCCAAGGAGCCCTTGAGCCCCGCGGTGCGGCAGGGCGACCAGGTCTGGTTCGACATTGTGCGCTGGACCCTGTTCCTGCTCATCGACGCCGAGGAGCTCGGGATCGACTCCACCAATGTCGAGGGGGCCCGCACGCTGGCCAAGACCGCCGAGGCTCGCGGGCTGCTCGACCTGGACGGGAAGACGGCGCGCATGCTCGGGGTCGAGCCGGGCTGGAGCTACCGGGTCATCAAGCAGGTTGGCAACTATGCCGAGGTGTTTGACCGCAACCTGGGGAACCAGTCCCCGCTCAAGGTCAAGCGGGGGCTCAATGCCTTGTGGCGCGACGGCGGCATCCTCTATGCCCCGCCGGCCTGGTAGACCCGACACGCCCCAGACATCCGATCCTGGCCCCCCCACAGTGCCGGCCCGGAACCTCCGCCCCTTTGCAGTCTGAGCGAGGAATGCGAGCATGCCCCTGATCAAGCCCTTCTCCGGGCTGCGCCCGGCCCCCAACCGCGCCGAGAACGTCGCCGCCCCGCCCTACGACGTGGTCAGCACCAGTGAGGCTCGCGCCATGGTGGATGGACGGCCGTGGAGCTTTCTGCACATCTCCCGCCCGGAGGTCGATCTGCCCAAGGGCACCGACCCCTACGCCCCGGAGGTCTATGCCAAGGCGCGGGAAAACCTGGAGCTCATGATCGCCGAGGGCATCCTGCTGCGGGACCCGGACGCGCGCTACTACGTCTACCGCCTGACCATGGGCGAGCATGTGCAGACCGGGTTGGTCGCTGCCGCGTCGGTGGCCGCCTACGACGCGGACCGCATCAAAAAGCACGAGTTTACCCGCCCGGTGAAGGAGGACGACCGCGTCCGCCAGATCGACGCCCTCAACGCCCAGACCGGCCCGGCCTTCCTGGTTTACCGCAACACCCCGGCCATCGACGGCACCCTGGCGGCGGTCTCCACCGGCGCCCCGGAGGTCGACATCACCGCGGTTGATGGGGTCCGCCACGAGGTCTGGTCGGTGACAGACGCCGCGACCATCGCGTCGCTGACCAGCGCGTTCGAGGACCTCGACGCCCTCTATGTCGCCGACGGCCACCACCGCTCCGCCGCCGCTTCCCGTGTGGCCGCCGCCCGCCGGGCCGCCAACCCCGGCCACACAGGCGAAGAGCCCTACAACTACTTCCTCTCTGTCATCTTTCCCCACAACCAGATGCAGATCCTGGCCTACAACCGGCTGGTGCGCGATCTGCACGGGCTGGAGGCGGAGGAGTTCCTCAGTCGGGTCGCGGTCCCCTTCCGGGTGGAGCGAAGCGCCGAACCGGTCGCGCCGACCAGGCTTGCGGAGTTCGGCATGTACCTGGACGGGTCCTGGTACCGCCTGACCCTGGACGAGGGGCGCATCCCCTGGGACGACCCGGTCGCCCGCCTGGACGTGAGCCTGCTCCAGGACAACCTCATCGAGCCCATCCTGGGCATCGTCGATCCCAGGCGCGACGAGCGCATCGACTTCGTCGGCGGCATCCGTGGCCTCGATGGGCTGACCCGCCGGGTCGACAGTGGCGAGATGCGCGTTGCCTTCTCCCTCTACCCCACCCGCATGCCAGATCTCATGGCGGTTGCAGACGCCGGCGAGGTCATGCCGCCGAAGTCCACCTGGTTCGAGCCCAAGCTGGCGGATGGGTTGGTCAGCCACGTCCTGGACTAAGGGACACCGCGAGTCGGGCTGTTAGGTCCGCCTGCGGGTCGGGCTCCAACCCGACCGCAGTGCCGGGGACGGTCTGCGAGCCGGCGCTGGGCGAAAGCCCGACCGACCGCCGCCCGCGAACCCCGAGCAGCCCGCCCGACCCCACTACAATTGCCGCAGGGCTTGGGGGCTGTCTTTGCCCCTTCGGGCCCCAATCTCAACGTCACCGCTCCGGCCTTTCTGAGGAGTCCGCTCACTGCGATGGTGACCCCCACCTATAACCTCCCCGAGGACAGGGACGACGGCCTGGCCGCCGTCGACCACTGGCTGGCGACGCTGGACGACCACTACGCCGAAGCCGACCGCAAACAGCTCGCTGCCGCCTGCGAGTCCCTGCTGAGGTGCCGGACTGGGGAGCGCCTGGAGACCGGTGAGCTCGCGGTACGCCACGCCTTGTCCACCGCGGACATCCTGGTGCAGCTGCGCATGGACCAGCCGACGCTCTCCGCGGCCCTGCTCAACGGCTGCCTCGGGCAGGCCGGGACGACCCAAGAAGGTCTGGCCGCCCGCTTCGGCGCCGGGGTCGCCCAGATGGTCGCGGACCTGGCGCGCATCGACAAGATCGCCAACGTCTCCACGGTCATTGCGGTCAAGGACCAGGACGAGCATGAGGAGAATCTCCGGCGCCTCCTGCTGGGAATCGCGGAGGACGTGCGCGTGGTTCTGGTGGTGCTGGCCGAGCGCCTGCACCTCATGCGCAGCATCAAGGACCTCGAGGACGAACGACGGCGCAAGATCGCCCAGGACACCCAGCGGGTCTATGCCCCCTTGGCCAACCGGCTTGGCGTGTGGCAGGTCAAGTGGGAGCTCGAGGACCTGGCGCTGCGCTACCTCGATCCGGAGGAATACAACCGCATCGCCAAGCTCCTGGACGGTCGCCGGGCCGAGCGCCAGGCCTACATCGCGGAGGTCATCGACCTGCTGCGCAGCAAGTTTGCGGAGGCCGGGATCAAGGCCGAGATCAGCGGGCGCCCCAAGCATATCTTCAGCATCTGGCGGAAGATGCAGCGCAAGGCGGTGGACATCGACGAGATCTTCGATCTGCGGGCCGTGCGCATCCTGGTCGAGGATGTCTCCGCCTGCTATGCCGCCCTGGGCATCGTACACGGCACCTGGCGGCACATCCCGAAGGAGTTCGACGACTACATCGCCACGCCAAAGGGCAACCTCTACCGCTCCCTGCACACCGCCGTCGTCGGCCCCGGCGGAAAGGCCCTTGAGGTGCAGATCCGCACCCACGAGATGCACCGCCATGCCGAGCTGGGCGTGGCAGCCCACTGGAGCTACAAGGAGAACAAGCAGCACGACGCCGAGCTACAGCGCCGCCTGGTCTGGATGCGCAACTGGCTGGAACTCAAGAGCGAGGGGGAGGACGGCGGGGACTTCGTGGAGCGCTTCAAGCAGGAGTTCGAGCCGGTCCACATCTATGTCCTGACCCCACAGTCCAAGGTCATCGAGCTGCCCGTCGGGGCTACGCCCCTGGACTTCGCCTTCTCGATCCACTCCGAAGTCGGGCTACGCTGCCGAGGGGCCCGGGTCGACGGCCGCATCCTGCCCCTCAACCAGCGGCTGCAAAGCGGCCAGCGCGTGGAGATCCTGACCCAGAAGAACGCCACCCCCAGCCGGGATTGGCTCAGCCCTCACCAGGGCTATCTCAAGACAGCCCGCGCCCGCAACCGGGTCCGCCAGTGGTTCGCCCAGCAGGACCACGACCTCCATGCCGCCCAGGGGCGGGTACTGCTCGAGCGCGAGCTGGCCCGGCTGGGGATCGCCGAGAAGCCCAATCTCGACCCCCTGGCCCCGCGCTTCAACTTCGCCAGCGGGGACGACGTCTACGCCGCCATCGGCCGCGGCGACCTGGCGGTGGGGGTGGTGGCGCGCCAGGTCGGGGAGCCCAAGGCCGAGGCCGCCAGAGGTCCGGAGGTCAAGGTCAAGGCTCCCACTGCCGCCAGGTCAGGGCGTGCCGAGGTCATTGTCGAGGGCGTCGATGACCTGCTGACCCACATGGCCCACTGCTGCAAGCCGGTGCCGTCCGACCCCATCGTCGGCTACATCACCCGCGGGCGGGGGGTCACGGTCCATCGTTCCGATTGCGCCAACCTGCGCGCCCTGCCGCCGGAGGAGCGAGAGCGGCTGATCGATGTACGCTGGGCGGGGGCGGTCCCCGACGCCGCCTACGCCGTGGACATCCAGATTCTGGCGGTGGACCGCAAGGGGCTGCTGCGCGACGTCTCCTCTGTGATCACCAACGAGGACATCGACGTGATCGGTGTCACCACGCACTCGGACCGCGACACCGACACGGCCTCCATGCGCTTCACGGTGGAGGTGCACGATGCCGATCAACTGGAGCACATTCGGCTCAAGATCGGCCAATTACCTGGGGTGATCGAAGTTCGCAGGGGAAACTAACGGGCCCTGTGTCGGCGGCCTGGGGGAACCTTGGCACCGGCTCAGACGACCCGGTTGCGGCGTTCCCCGGCGGCGAAGGCATGAATATTCTCGGCCACCTCGTCCAGCACCCGCTGGCGCGCCTCCCGACTGGCCCAGGCGGTGTGGGGTGTCAGGATCAGGTTTGGGATATCTGGCGCCAGCAGTGGGTGGCCCGGCGGTGGCGGCTCCACCGAGAGGACGTCGAGAGCCGCCCCGCCGATAGTCCGAGCACGCAGGGCTTCGGCCAGGGCCTCGCCGTCCACCAGCCCGCCGCGGGCGGTGTTGACCAGCAGGGCTGTAGGGCGCATCCGGGCCAGCTCCGGGGCTCCGATGAGGTTACGGGTGTTGTCGGCTAGGGGGCAATGCAAGGTGAGGACGTCGACCCGCGGCAGCAGGTCCGCCAGGGGCAGGCGACCGTCCTGGGGAGGACCGCCGGGCCGTTGGGCGATCAGGACCTCCATGCCGAACGCCTCGGCCACCCGTGCCACGGCCCGGCCCAGCTCGCCGTAGCCCACGATGCCGAGGGTCTTTCCGGCCAGCTCGAAGATGGGGAAGTCGAGCAGGCAGAACTGAGGGCTGCTGGACCAGGCCCCGGCGGCCACCGCCGCACGGTAGTCCAGGAGGCGGGTGGCATGGACCAGGATCAGGGCGAAGACGTGCTGCACCACCGCTGCGGTCGCATAGCCGGTGACGTTGGCCACGGCAATGCCCAGCTCCCGAGCCGCGTCGAGATCGACGTTGTTGGTTCCGGTCGCGGTCAAGCAGACCAGCCGCAGGCCCGGGGCGGCGGCCAGGGCGGCGCGGTTCAGCAGGACCTTGTTGGCGACCGCTACCTGGACCCCCTTCAGGCGGGCGGCCGTCTCCGCCGGCCTGGTGTAGTCGTGGAAGGACCAGCGGGCACAAGCTGACTGGAGCCGGGTGAGGTTCAGGTCCTCCCTGGCCACGGTGGCCAGGTCGAGGAAGACGGCTGCATCGGGTGTCATTGGTGAGCGGTCCGCTGTCACCAGTCAGCGAGCCCTGATCGCTGACAGCAGATCGCTGATCGCTACTTCTTGTACTCTTTATGGCAGGCCTTACAGGCCCCTGCGGCCTCCTTGAACTGCTCGCGCATGGCCCCTTCGTCAGCGCCGGCTGCGACCTCGGCGAGCTTGGCGGCGGCTTCCTTGAGGGTCTTGTACTTGGCATCGAAGTCGTCCCGGTTGAGCCAGATCTCGTCCTTGGCGTCGCTCTCGTCGCTCACCGAGTCCTCCGGGAAGCCCTGCATCACGTCCATGGCGGCGGCAGCCGCCAGGTCGGTCGCATAGCCCTTGAAGGCGGCCGTATCGAACGGTGTCTCACCCTTGACCATGGACCCCATGCGGGTCAGGTTCCAGGAGAAGACATTCATGACGCCCTGGCGGTAATCGATGGCGTCCTCGATGGGACCGGCGGACAGGCTGGCCGGAAGGGTGCCGGCGCCCAGAATCAGGCTGACGGCGATCAGTCGGCGGTAGTTCGACATAGCGGACCTCTGGAAAGGGACTAACAAATGGGTGGCTCATCATGGGGGGTCCCCGGGGGGCAATTCAACCTTGGCGACGGCCAGTGACGAGCTTCCGACGGCTGACGGCTGGCGGTTGGATGCCAAAGGCCCGAAGCCGCCCGCTTCCACTCCCCCTCACTCATCCCGCAGGGCCTCCACCGGGTCCAGCCGCGCGGCGGCCAGGGCCGGCAGGACCCCGGCCCCGAGCCCGATCAGGGCCGCAGTGACCTCCGCCAGCAAGACGAAATCCCAGGCTACCCGGGTCGGTAGCGCCGGGACCGCGGCCCCGATGAGCCAGGCCCCGCCGGCTCCGACCACCAGCCCCGTCAGACCCCCCAGGGATGCGAGCAGGACCGCCTCCCCGAGGAACAGAAGCAGAATCTGACCCTGCGCCGCCCCCAAGGCTCGCAGCAGCCCGATCTCGCGCCGGCGTTCTCGCACGGCGATAGTCATGATAGTGAGGATGCCGATCCCGCCCACCGCGAGCGAGATCCCCCCCAGGGCCCCCACGGCGGCGGTCAGCACGTCCAGCACGGAGCCCAACACGTCCAGCATCTGGTCCTGGGTGGTAATGGTGAAGTCCTCTGCCCCGTGGCGCAGCTTGAGCAGGGCCTTGGCCCGCTCTGCCACCGCGTCGCCGTGCTGGCCGGCGTCGTACACCAGGTCGATCTCCATCAGGCTCGTGCGGTCGAACATCGCCAGGGCCCGCTCTACCGGAATGAAGACGGTATCGTCCAGGTCGAAGCCCAGCATCTGGCCCTTGGGCTCCATGACCCCGATGACCCGATACGGTTCGCCGCCGATGCGGATGCGCGCCCCGAGCGGCGAGGCGGTCCCGAACAGCTCGCGCCGCAGCGTGGCCCCAAGGACGGCGAAGGCCCGCACCCCCCCCTCCTCCGCAGGCAGGAAGCGCCCGATGGCGGGGCGCATCTGCCACACCAACGGGACCTGGCTGCCGACCCCCAGGACCATGGAGCGCCGGGTGCGCGAGCCGCCCTGGCCATCGCCCGCCCCATCGCCCACGGGGCTCGCCTCCACCGCAGCATTGCCCTGGACCATGGGGACCACGGCGGTCACCCCAGGCAGTTTGGCCAGGGCCTGAGCATCGGCGAGGGCCAGGGGGCGGACGTTGCTGACCACGGCCCCGGACATGCCCAGGGTGCTGGTCTTGCCCGGGGCGATGCCGATCAGGTTGGAGCCGAACTGGGTGAACTCCGCCAAGACGAAGCGGTGCACCCCCTCGCCGATGGCCGTGAGCAGGACCACGGCCGCGACGCCGATGGCGATACCCAGCAGGGTGAGCAGGCTGCGCCCGCGCCGGGCACGGAGGGCGCCAAGGGTGAAGCCGACGAAGTCTCTCGCCAGCATGGTCAGCGCCCCGAGAGCGCGACAACCGGGTCGAGGCGGGCGGCGCGCAGGGCGGGGGCAAGGCCGAAGACCAACCCGGCGGTGAGCGAGACCCCGGCCGCCGCCAGAGGGGCCCAGGTCGGGACCACGAGCTGGAAGGCGGTCACAGCGTCGTTGAACACGCCCACGGACGCCCATGCGAAGGCGAGTCCGGCCACTGTCCCAACCCCGGCGAGGAGCAGGGCCTCCGCGAGGAAGAGCGCGGCGACCTGACCCTGGGCGGCCCCCAGGGCCTTGAGCAGCCCCACCTCCGCGGTGCGCTGGGCCACGGAGACCAGCATGACGTTCATGATGAGGACGCCGGCGACCGCCAGGCTGATGGCCCCGATCCCCGCCACCGCAAGCGTCAGGGCCTCGAGGATCTTGTCGAAGGTGGCCAGCATGGAGTCCTGAGTGATGACGGTGACATCGTCCTCGCCCTCATGGCGTGCGCGGACGATGTCCTTGATCGCCGCCTCCGCCCCGGACAGGGCCTCGCGGTCCCGGGCCTCCACCAGGATGCGGAACAGTCCCGGGCTGTTGAAAAGGGCCTGGGCGGAGGCCACAGGGATGATGGCGAGGTCGTCCAGGGTATCTCCCAGGGACTGCCCGGAGCTCGCCAGGATCCCGATCACCCGGAAGCGTCGCTGACCGATGCGTACCCATTCCCCCACGGCCTGGCGGTGGCCGAACAGCTCCTTTGCCAGGGTCTGGCCGAGGACGGCGACACCCCGCCCGCGGGAGGGATCGCCAGGGGGCAGGAAGCGCCCCTGGGCCAGGTCCAGCCGGCGCACCGGCAAGAACTCGGCAGTGGCCCCGATGACGTTGACCTCGCGCTCAAGGCTCCCCGACGAGACCGTGGCCGAGCCCACCGTCAGTGGAGCCAGGCGGGCCACCCCGCGGGCCCGGGCCATGGCCAAGGCATCGTCCAGGGTCAGGTCTCGGGCCGTCTCGCCGAGCAGCGGCGGGGGCCCGCCAGTGGTCTCGTTACGGCCCGGGAAGACGATGAGAAGATGGGTCCCGAGATTGGCGAACTCGTTCTCCACATAGGCCCGCGCCCCCTCCCCGAGTGCGCTCAGGAGGACCACGGCCGCGGTCCCGAGCCCCACCGCCAAGAGGGTCAACCAGGTGCGGGACCTGTGGCTGGCCAGGGCCTGCAGGGCGAAGCCCAGGATGTCCCTCAGGCGCATCGGTCCTCCGCAATGGCACCGTCGTCCATGCGGATGCGCCTCCGTGCCCGTCCGCCGAGCTGGGGGTCGTGGGTGACCAGAATCAGGGTCAGGCCGCGGGCGTTGAGGCCCTCCAGGGCGCGAATCACCTCCTCCCCCGAGGCGCGGTCGAGGTTCCCGGTTGGCTCGTCCGCCAGGATCAGGCTCGGCGCCATGATTGTGGCCCGGGCGATAGCCACCCGCTGGCGCTGCCCCCCGGAGAGCTGGTCCGGGCGGTGGTGGGCCCGCGGGGTGAGGCCCAGGGCGTCCAAGGTCTGGGCCACCCGCTCGCGGCGCTCCCGCGGGGCCACGCCGGCCAGGGTCAGGGGCAGCTCCACGTTCTCCGCTGCGGTCAGACGCGGGATCAGGTGGAAGGATTGGAAAATAAAGCCGATGCGGTCGCGACGCAGGGCCGCACGCCGCTCCTCGCTCAAGGTCGTGGTCTCAATGCCGGCCAGGGCATAGGTCCCCGCGTCCGGGCGGTCCAGCAGGCCCAGGATATTGAGCAGCGTGCTCTTGCCGGACCCGGAGGGGCCCATCACGGCCACGTACTCTCCAGCCGCCAGGTCCAGGTCGATGCCCCGCAGGGCCGCCACCACCTGGTCGCCGACCAGGAAGCGGCGCTCGATGCCGGCGAGGACGATCAAGGCGCCATCCCGCCTGGGCTCACTTGGCCTGGGTCTCCGCCTCGGTCTCGGCTCGGGCTGGCGCCCCCGCCGCGACTCCGGTGCGGTCCAGAGACAGGACCACCAGGTCGCCCTCGGCGAGACCCTTGGTGACCTCGGTCTGCTCCCAGTTGGCGAGCCCGGTCTCGATCGCCTGGGCCCGCAACAGCTCGGTCGCCTGGTCCAGGACCAGGACCCCTCCCTCCGAGCGCACCGCCGCGGTGGGGATGCGCAGGACCCTCTCGCGGCGATCCACCAGGATCTCCACATCGGCGCTGTAGCCCGCGAGCAGGGGGGCGTTTTCGGGCTGGTCCGTGATGACCACTTCCACCTCCACGGTGCGCGCCTGCTTCTCCAGGTCCAGGACATAGGGGGCGATGCGCCGGACCTTGCCCGGGAAGACCCGCTTGCCGAAGGCATCCAGGGTCACCCGGGTCTCGGCCCCCAGGCGGACCTTGCCCGCGTCTACCTCGTCGATGGGGGCAGAGACGTAGAAGCACGAGTCGTCGATCAGATCCACCGCGGGCGGGGTCGGGATGCCTGGGGGCGAGGGGGTGACGAACTCGTTGAGCTCCCCGGAGACCTCCGCCACCACCCCGTCGAAGGGGGCGGACAGGCGGGTCTTAGCCAGCTCCGCCCGAGCCAGACCAATCTTGGCCGTGCCCACCCGGGCCGTGGCCTGGGCTGCCTCGCAATCCGCCCGCGCGGACTTGGCCGCGGTGATGGCCCGCTCCAGGGCCTCCTCCGAGGCCAGACTGCGCTTGCCGAGCTCGACCTGGCGCGCCGCCTCGCGCTCGGCGTTGTCCGCGTTGAGGCAGGCGGCGCGTGCCTTGGCCTCCCCCGCCTCCGCCTCCCGCTCGGCCAGGACCACCTGGGCCTGGCGATCCTCGTTCCAGAGCTCCAGCAGCAGGGCGCCCTGCTTGACCCGGTCCCCCTCGCGCACGGCCAGAGTCGCGATCTGGCCGCCGACGCTCGGGGCCAACCGGGCGCGGCGGCAGGCCAACACGGTCCCGGCCCTGGTGTTTGCGACCGTCTCCTCCACCAACCCGAGCCCCGCGGCCTGCACCCGTACCGCGACCGGCTGGGCTTGGCGCAGGTAGAGCCAAGTCGAGGCACCAGCGGCGGCGATGCCGAGGACAAGCGCGAAGCGGGCGATCAGGCGCATAAGCAGGGCTCTAGGTTGCCTTGGCGGGCATTGTAACGCCGCCAGTCGCCGGGCTGGAGCCTGTCGGGCTTCACCCCCCTGTGGCGCCGGCCACCGCCGGGGAAGCCGGCGTCGGGCCTAGCCCCGACCTACCCGGCGACGCGCATCGGCTGGGCTCGGCCGTAGATCAGCGACCGCCAGAGCCATTCCAGGGGCCCGTAACGATAGCGCTGCAGCCACAGGACGCTAAAGCCGATCTGAAAGGCCCAGACGCCCAGGCAAATCAGGGCCAGCTGCCAGCGCTCCAGGGTGCCGAAAAGACCGAACCCCAGGCCATAGAACAGGAAGATCGAGAAGACCGTCTGGGAGATGTAGTGGGTGAGTGCGAGTCGCCCGGTGGCGGCCAGGGGCGCGGTCAGCCAACCAGCCCTACCCCAGCGGCACAGGAGCCCGATCAGTCCCACGTGGCCGAGGGCCACCGGGAGTCGGCCCAGGTCCGGGTCTCCCTCCTCCAGTCGGACCAAGGTCAGGGGGTCGAAGCCCAGTGCCCAGATCTGGTAGACGTCAGCGCCCCGCAGCCAGCCGCCCACCCCGAAGCCGAGCACCGCGAGCCCGAGGTAGAGCACCCAGTGACTGTGCCCGGAGAGCACACCCCACCGGTACAGGGCCATACCAATCATCATCATGCCGCCGATCTCGTAGAGGTGGTGCTTGTAGAAAACGGTGGACTGCTGGGCCGCAACCTCCCCAACCTGGGCGACGAAGATGTCCAGGTAGCCGGATCGATAGGTCTGGATGTCCTGCATCGTCTGCGCGCGAAGCCAGTTGAGGAAGCGCACCGCCTCCTCCGGCGCAGCGGCGGCCGCCATGGCCCCGTCCGGGGCCTGGGGCAAGCCGCGCAGCCACCCCAGGACCAGGCCCCAATCGATCTCCACGTCCGCCACCACCTGCAGGGCGACCCCCGACAGGAACAGGGCCAGGGCCGGGGCCCGCCGCAGCGGGAAGATGAACATCCCGAGCAGGCCGTACGCATAGAGGACGTCGTGGGGCCAGAGCAGCAGGTAGGCGTGGACGACGCCAAAGAGCATCAGGGACAGGTTGCGCCGGAAGAACCGATCTACTTGGGCGACGCCGTCGGAGACCAGGCGGTCCTCGGCGAGCAGAATCAGGGCGCTGGCCCCGAAGAGCATGGAGAAGACCCCGCGAACGGCGGCCTCCATGTAGACCTCAGTGGAGGCCCAGATGGCGAGGTTGAGGGTGCTGGGTGTGCCGAGCAGGGTGGGTAGGGCGTTGGCCCCGTAGGGCAGCCCGAAGGCCCCGACGCCGATCCAGTAGACCCCCAGGACGGCAAACCCGCGCAGCACGTCGATCTGGGCGATGCGCCCCTGCCCTCTCTCAGTCATGCCAACGCGCTCGCCCCGGCCCGGAATAGCCGGAAAATGATTTTTATTTCAACCGCATAGAGCGGAAGGCCAGGTCCACCGGGAGGATAGTAAGCGCTCAATTCGGGACGGTGCAAGCCGCGCCGGTTCGCCCGAGCGGCTATCCTCGGGCGAACCTGGCTTGCAGATAAGAATGGTTCGCATTACTCTAACGCCTCGGCCCAGGCCGGCGCGGGCTGCCTTCCGCGCCGGCCTGGGCCCAACCCCTTGTATCCCGACGTTTCCCAGGAGTCCTCCCAGTGTCCCGATCCACCCGTTCCCTACTGGTGGCGGCCATTGCGGCCCTCGCCGCCCTGCCTGCTGCCGCCCTCGCCGAATACACCGAGGTCAATGTCTATTCCGCCCGCAAGGAGGACCTCATCAAGCCGCTCCTTGACCGCTTCACAGCCCAGACCGGGATCAAGGTCAATCTCGTCACCGGCAAGGAGGACGCCCTCATGACCCGCCTGCAGTCCGAGGGCATGTCCTCTCCGGCGGACCTCCTGGTGACCACGGATGCGGGGCGGCTGCACCGGGCCAAGGCCGCCGGGGTGACCCAGGCGGCGGCGTCGCCAGCCCTGGAGGCCGCCATCCCGGCCAGCTATCGTGACCCGGAGGGCCACTGGTTCGGCCTGTCCCTGCGTGCCCGCCCCATCCTTTACGTCAAGGGCAAGGTGGACCCAGGCAGCCTGTCCACCTACGAGGCCCTGTCCGACCCGAAGTGGAAAGGGCGCATCTGCGTACGCTCCTCTGACAGCATCTACAACCAGTCCCTGGTCGCCTCCCTGATCGCGGCCGATGGCGAGGCGGCGACCGAGATCTGGGCCAAGGGATTGGTGGCCAACCTGGCCAAGCCGCCCCAGGGCGGCGACCGCGACCAGATCAAGGCCGCGGCAGCGGGTCAGTGCGACATCGCCATCGCCAACACCTACTACCTGGCCGGAATGCTGGACTCAGCGGACCCGGCGGACAAGGCGGCGGCCCAGCAAATGGGCGTGTTCTGGCCGAACCAGGACGGGCCCCAGCCGGAAGGACGCGGCGTCCATGTAAACGTGAGCGGCGCCGCAGTCACCAAGGCCGCGAAGCGCAAGACCGCGGCGGTCAAACTCATGGAGTTCATGGCCGCCCCCGAGGCCCAGGCCTGGTATGCCGAGGCGAACGGGGAATACCCAGTGGTCCCCGGTGTTCCAGTGGGGGCGGCCCTGGCCGCCTGGGGGACATTCAAGGCTGACACCCTCAACCTCGCCCGCCTGGGCGAGCTCAACGCCGACGCGGCGCGCCTGATGGACCGCGCGGGCTGGAAATGACCGGCGCTCCGCCAATCCAAGCCGACACACGCCGTGTCTGACCTGGCAGCCCCTTCGCCCTACCCAGCCGCCAAGGCCACAGCCACGGCCCGCGGCTGGTGGGGTCCCGGGATCACCGCCTTGGCCCTGACGCTGGCGCTACCGGTGCTGGTGGTCATCGGCTTCCTCTTCGTGCCGTCCGGCGAGGTGTGGCAGCACCTCGCCGACACGGTCCTGGCGGACTATGTGACCAACTCCCTGCTGCTGATGGCGGGGGTAACGCTCGGGACCCTCATCGGCGGAGTCGGTACCGCCTGGCTCACCAGCATGTGCCGCTTCCCCGGGCGCGGGTTCTTCGAGTGGGCCCTGCTCCTGCCCATGGCCATGCCCGCCTACATCATCGCCTATACCTACACGGGGCTCCTGGACTTCGCAGGCCCCGTGCAGACGAGCCTGCGCGCGCTCACCGGCTGGGGCTACGGGGGCTATTGGTTCCCCCAGGTCCGGTCGCTGACCGGGGCCGCTGTCATGCTCTCCCTGGTCCTCTACCCCTACGTCTATCTCCTCTCCCGCGCTGCCTTCCTGGGCCAGTCCCTGTGCGTCCTCGACGTCAGCCGGACCCTGGGCAATGGGCCCTGGCGGACCTTCTTCACCGTGGCCCTGCCCCTGGCCCGCCCGGCCATCGTGGCCGGCCTGTCGCTCGCCCTCATGGAGACTCTGGCAGACTACGGGACAGTCCAGTACTTTGGCGTGGCCACCTTCACCACCGGCATCTTCCGCACCTGGTTCGGGCTGGGCAGCGCACCGGCGGCGGCCCAGCTCTCCGCGGTCCTGCTGGGCTTCGTCCTGGTCCTGATCCTGGTGGAGCGGTTCTCCCGCCGCCGCGCCCGCTACCACCACACCAGCCAGCGGGAGCAAGCCATCCAGCGGCATCGCCTGACGGGCTGGCGGGCCGCCGCGGCCTTCGGTTTCTGCCTGATCCCCGTCCTCTTCGGCTTCCTGATCCCCGCCGGACAATTGGCCTGGTGGGCTGCGACCATCGCTCGCACCGCCTACGACACAGCCTTCTTCGCCCTGGTCCTGCACACCCTGGCCCTGGCCGCCGGGACGGCCCTGCTCGCCCTCCTCCTGGCCCTCGTGCTCGGCTACGGACGGCGACTCTACCCAAGCCGCGCCGTGCGCGCCTCGGTGCGGGTGGCGGGGCTGGGCTACGCCGTGCCGGGGACCGTCATCGCCATTGGCGTCCTGATCCCCTTTGCCTGGCTGGACCGAGGCATCGACAACTGGATGCAGGCCACTTTCGGCGTCTCCACCGGCCTGCTCCTGAGCGGAACCCTGGCCGCCCTGATCTTTGCTTACCTGGTCCGCTTCCTGGCGGTGGCCCTCCAGACCGTGGAAGCGGGCCTGGGCAAGATCCGCCCGTCCATGGACGAGGCGGGCCGCTCCCTGGGCTATCGCCCCGGCGAGGTCTTGCGGCGGGTGCACATCCCCATGCTGCGGGGCAGCCTGCTCACGGCCCTGCTGCTGGTCTTTGTCGACGTGCTCAAGGAACTGCCGGCGACGCTCGTCCTGCGTCCCTTTAACTTCAACACCCTGGCGGTACGTGCCTACGAGCTTGCTTCCGACGAGCGCCTGGCGGATTGCGCCCCGGCGGCCCTGACCATTGTCCTGGCGGGGCTGTTGCCGGTTATCCTGCTCAGCCGCTCCATTACCCGGTCCCGCGATGCCGATACAGCTTGAGGTCCGCGCCGTCACCGTCGCCTACGGCGGAAATCCTGTGGTCGCCGAGGTCTCCTTCGTCCTCGTGGAAGGGACCATCGGTTGCCTGCTTGGGCCCAGCGGCTGCGGCAAGACCACCCTTCTGAGGGCCATTGCCGGCTTCGAGCCGGTCACCGCCGGCGAGATCTGGCTCCACGGGCGGCGCGTCTCCGCGCCGGGGCAGACGCTGGCCCCGGAGCAGCGGCGGGTGGGGATGGTCTTTCAGGACTTCGCCCTCTTCCCACACCTGACCGTGGCGGGGAACATCGGCTTTGGCTTAAGAGGCGCCTCCAGGGCCGGGCGTCGCGCCCGGGTGGGCGAACTGCTGGAACTGGTCGGTATGGCCGATGCAGCCCAGCGCTACCCGCACCAGCTCTCCGGCGGCATGCAGCAACGGGTGGCCCTGGCCCGGGCCATGGCCCCGCGACCGGAGGTGCTGCTCCTGGACGAGCCGTTTTCCAGCATGGACACCGAGCTGCGCGAGGGTCTCGCCCGCGAGGTCCGGGAGCTGCTCAAGCGCGACGGCATCACCGCGATCCTGGTCACCCACGATCAGCTCGAAGCCTTCGCCATGGCCGATCAGATCGCCGTCCTGGGCGGGGGGCGGGTGCACCAGTGGGGGACGGGGTTCGGGCTCTACCACGAGCCTGCCGACCGCTTCGTCGCCGACTTCATCGGCCAGGGGGTGCTACTGACCGGGACCGTGGTCGACGATCTGCGGGTTAAGACGGAGCTCGGCCGGGTAGCCGGGACCAGGCCCCACGGGCTGCCCCAGGGCCAGGCGGTGGAGGTCCTGATCCGCCCGGACGACATGCTGTACGACGAGTCGAGCCCGCGTCGCGCCACGGTCGTCGGGCGCGCCTTCCGCGGGGCGGAGTATCTCTACACCCTCAAGCTCGGGAGCGGGACACAAGTCCTGTGCCTGGTCCCAAGCCATCACCAGCACGCCCTGGGCGACGACATCGGGGTGCGGCTGGAGGCCGACCACCTGGTGGTCTTTCCAGTGTAGACCGCCGGTCGCACTGAATGCCACTTTTGACTATTATTGATGCCAACTGGCACTTCCTGGACCCGATACATGTCCCATGCCGCCGCAGTCGCCGCCCGGCCATCCTTCGCAGTCGACGACTTGCTCGGGGGCCCGCATGTCCTGGCGTCCGCCCCTCGCTCCCCGCTCGACTGGGTGGACGTCATCCGCCGTGGGCTGCCCTCCGCCGCCGTGGACGCGCTGACCAGGAGCACCCATCTGTCCCAGGCCGAACTCGCCGCCGCGGTGGGCATTCCGGAACGCACCCTGGCACGCCGCAAACGCGAGGGCAGGCTCACCAGAGAAGAGTCGTCGCGGCTGGTCCGGCTGGCGCGGGCGGTCTCGCGGGGGGAGGAGGTCTTCGAGGACCTGGATGCCGCAGTCGACTGGCTCAAGTCGTCGAACGCCTCCCTCGGCGGGACCACCCCTTTGAGCCTGTTGGACACCGACATCGGCGCCGAGAGCGTGATGGACACCCTGGGTCGGATCGAGCACGGCATCTTCGCCTGATGCTGCGGGTCTGGCGGCTGGTGACCGCCCGCTTTGCCGAGACGGCTTTCTCCGGCGAGGGGGCGCGGCGCTACGGTGGCCGCTGGAACCGCAAGGGCGTGCCGGTCGTCTATACCGCCGGCAGCCTATCGCTGGCGATGTTGGAGATGCTGGTGCAGGACCAGCCCCTGCGCGCCCGCTATGTGACGATCCCCGCCGAGGTCCCGACGGGACTCAAGATCGAGCGGGTGGACATCGGTCAGCTTCCCGCCGACTGGCGAGACCCCGCCGCCATGGAGACCCTGCGCACCATCGGCAGCAAGTGGGCAGCTGGGCTTGCGTCCGCGGTACTGGCCGTCCCCAGCGCGATAGTCCCTGCCGAAACCAACTACCTGCTCAACCCGAGACACCCCGACTTCGGCCAGATCGTCATTGGCGGGCCGCAAGTGCTCGTCACCAACCTGAGGCTGAATCAGCTCAGGCGGCCCGCAAAGGATTGAGGGAACCTGCTAGTCGACCCCAAGACCCGCACCCTCGATGCGTAGTTACAGACTGCGTAAGCCCACCACGACCTCGCGGGCCAGTTCGCTCATCGACAAGGGCTCATTGCTGCGCGCGCACGATCGCTTCGGCACGACGGACCCGATGCAGCGAGGCGGCCCGTTGCACAGAGGCTGGAACATGGCACGCGCCGCCAAGGGCGGGCGGGGATCGGGGCTGAATAAGCGGGCTCAGTACGCCAGCACCTGGTCCACGACCAGCCGCCAACTGGCCTCGCCGGGCTCCAGGCGGTACTGCAATTGCCGCATGCCGCCGGTGGGCTCGGTGTCGGCGTCCCCATCCCGATAGATCGGAAAGCGGCGCAGGAGTCGGCCTTCTCCCACCGCGAAGGCGTCGTGGCCCCGATAGCCGACCGCCGCCCCCGGGGTCTCCTCCAGTGGTGGCAGGTAGATGTCACTGAGCGACTTGCGCTTGTTGGCCGAGAATGCCAGCAGGGCGTCGCCACCATCCGAGGTCAGGTAGACATAGATCTCAGGCGACTGGTCCACGTCGATATCGGCGACCTCGGCGTCCTTGACGCGGCCTTCGATGGGGCGGGTCATGGGGCTGTTGTCGATCTCCAGCCCAGACGGGGTGATCGTCACGGTCGCGGACTGGCGGTCCTCGCTGATGGCAAACCGGATGCCGTGCAGCTCGAACGTCCTGGCGAAAGGTGTCTCAGTCCCCGGGACTGGCACCTCAGTCGGCGGAGCGGACGTCGGAGGGGACGCCGCAAGCGCGCCTGAAGCGCAGGTGAAGAGCAGCGTCATAGACAGGGCGAGGGAGCGCATGGGACATCTCCAAGGTCAGGGGTTTTCGGGGGGAGGCGGGCTGGGGTGGGGGGTGGCCCCCCCCGCCGGCCGGGAGG
>JBFZCW010000290.1:0-2795 GCA_041307765.1 Chromatiaceae bacterium | reverse complement strand
CGGGAAGTTCTGCAGCCCGATGCCAAGCACCAGGGCGACCGCGGCCGCGGTGGTCGCCGTCCCTGTCCCGTCGGCGGCCGCGCCGAAGGCGACGCCGATGGCTAGCCCCTCCGGAATGTTGTGCAGCGTGATTGCCAGCACCAGCAGCGTGCTGCGGCGCCACGCCGTGCGAACCCCCTCGGCCGACGCGGGGGGCAGCCCCGGATGCAGATGGGGCATGATGCGGTCGCTCGCGGCGAGCGCGGCTCCGCCCGTGAGAAACCCCAGCGTGGGAGGTAGCCACGCGGGCATCCCCTGTTCCGCCGCGAGCTCCACCGCGGGCGCCAGCAGCGACCAGTAGCTCGCGGCGATCATCACGCCGGCGGCAAAGCCCAACATAGCGTCCAGCAGTGTACGGCTCACCGTTTTGAAAAAGAAGACGGCCGACGCACCCAGGGCGGTAACACCCCAGGTGAAACAGGTCGCCAGGAAGGCCTGGACGACGGGACCGAGATTGGAGAACCAATCGATGAGCATAAGCCTTCCTCCCGGCATGCAGTGCCGTGCATGATGCACGCTTGCAGGGCATTATACCATCCGTCGTGCGAACCTGGCAAGCGCGACTTCCGGCTTGCATGGGGGTGCGGCGGCAGTCCGCTGCCACGCGGCGAGACGATCCCGCGGAGGGAGGAAACCTCGCAAGCTGCTCCAAGCTGGACTGCGGAGTCATTCTGCGTCTAGCACACCCGCAGGATCGGCGGCAACGCTTGTGCAGCCAAGATACCGCAAGCTTGCAAAGTTGGACAGATGTGGTATACTGTGCGAGGAGAGCTGACAAGGATGGTCGCGTAACGGAGGAGTTGCGGTCCGCCCAGACCCCAGTCCGGGCGGAGCTTTGCGTTTCGCGGCAGGTCCCGACCTTTTGCAGCGCGGGCGCCCGGTGGGGCGGTTCCACAGTCTTTGGCCGGCTGAGGTTAGGATTGTGCGGCCCTCGGCCGACCTGCTTTTCCAGTCGGTGGCCGCAAGCGACCGGGAGCTGGCCATTGCGGTCGCGTTTAGCAGTTCGGCAGCGATGGCCGGATGGGGGTGAGTGCCATCAAGAGGATGCGTGGCACGACCCGGTACACGACCCTCCCATTTCGCGCCTGCATCTGAGGCACCGCGTGATTGCCCAGGTACCCAGCAGCAACTCCCGCTATGGCGCGGTCATCCTAAACCAGGCGGGCGATGAGATGGCGCCCCGCCCACTGAGGCAGGGACCTGCCGCCTCTGATAGGGGAGGGACTCTTTTCGAGCCGCGCGACGGTGGAGGGACTGCTGTGGGGTGCCGGCTCCCGGTATTGTGATCAACGAAGTGGAGAGAGCAACGATGCCTGATGCGATTCGCACACTGATCGTCGACGACGACGAGAAGATCCGGTTCGTATTGACCGAAACCTTGCAGTCCATGGGCCATTCCGTGACGCCGGCGTCGAGCGGTGAAGATGCCCTGGAGCAGCTGCGCAACACCCACTTTGACATGGCCATCCTGGATCTGAGGCTGGGTGGACGGGTGGACGGGCTGCGGGTGCTGGAAGCCATCAAGTGGCGCTGGCCGAACACTGTGACCATCATCCTCACGGGCCATGGATCCCTGGACTCGGCCATGGCGGCCATCCGGGAGGGCATCGATGCTTACATGCTCAAGCCCGTACGTGTCCAGGAGATTCGCGAGACGGTCCAGGAAGCGCTGGAGCGCAGGAAGAGAGTGGCCCAGGCGCGGCAAGAGGAGCAGGCCTCTAACCTGTTGATTCGGGGCTCGTTCACCGCGGACACTGTGGGGCGGCGAGTTGCCATGAACGGCGAGCCATTGGAGCTGACGACGTGCGAGTACGAGCTGCTTGTCTATATGATGCACAACGCCCACCGGGTCATCTCGCCCCAGGAGCTGGTCCAGGTGGTGCGACAGTACGAATGTGACCACCTCCAGGAGGCACGGGACGTAATCAAGTGGTACGTCTATCGCCTGCGGCGCAAGGTGGAACCGAATCCCACCCGGCCTCGGCACATCTTGAACGTGCGGGGTGTCGGTTATACGTTTAAGGAGTGATTCAGCTCCAACGATTCCAACCTAATTGCTACCGAGCCCGCCGCTTGACGGCTCCGTTTTGTGGTAAACTGCACTGGACGGGGCTGTGCCGTCCGACGTGGAGGTCGGTGGTGGTCCAGAGTAAGGAGTCGAAGCTTGACAGCACGCACGAATAACGGGGACAAGCACATCCTGGTTGTGGACGACGACGACCAGGTACTTTTCGTCTGGAGCAATGCGCTGGCCGCCTCGCGTGGCATCAGGTTGGAGACTGCTCGGGACGGCGAGGAGGCGCTGGAAATCCTCCGCCAGCGCGACTTTGACGTGATCATCACTGACCTGCGAATGCCGCGCATGGACGGTTACCAGTTGACGGAGGCCATCCGCCAGCAAGACCCTGACGTGACTATTGTCTGGCTGACCGGGTATCGCGATCCTTCGAAGGCTGCCACGGAGGTACGCCTGGAAGTGTACCGCTGCGTGGACAAGCCGCTGACTGTGGCCCAAATCCGGGCCCTCGTGCGGGAGGCTGTGCAAGTGGCGGGAGCCAGGTCTGGCAAGCAGTCATGAGGTCGCCCCCGCGGCGCGGGCTCCAACCGGACCAACGCAACCAACCAGACAACCGGCTATCCCCACGATCTCTAACCAACTCCGGCGTTTGGGATAGGCTTTTTGTGGTATAGTATAAGCGGATAGGGAAACAGCGCCGGGGGTGCACGATCAAGGATCCCGGCGACCCTGATGAAGT
>JBFZCW010000289.1:0-7856 GCA_041307765.1 Chromatiaceae bacterium | reverse complement strand
CCGTGTGGTGGGGTTGGTTCCGCTTCTACGTGCCCCCGGGCCACATGGCGGTGCTCACGGCCAAGGTGGGGTCGCCCCTGCCACCGGGGCAGATCCTGGCGGGACCCGGCCAGCAGGGCATACTGGAACAGGTGCTGGGGGAGGGTAGGCACTTCCGTAACCCACTGTTTTATCAATGGGAGATTCTGCCCGTGACCACCATCCCTGCCGGTAAGGTGGGGATCGTGGTGTCCAAGGTCGGCAGCGACCTACCGGAGGGGGACTTCCTCGCCGCCCCGGGCCAGAAGGGCATTTGGCGCCAGGTGCTGGGCCCCGGGCGCTATCGCCTCAACCCCTACGGCTATCACATCGACCTGATCGACGCCATCAGCGTACCCATCGGCTACGTCGGTGTGGTCACCGGCCTGTCCGGGCGGCAGGCCCCGGCCGGGGAGTTCGCCGGCCCTGGGGACAAAGGGGTGCGCAAAGACGTGCTGCAGCCCGGCCTGTATTACGTCAACCCCAAGGAGCTGAGGGTGGACGTGCTCGAGATTGGGGTCAATCAGGTTTCCCTGCTGGGTGAGAAGGGCGGGGAGGTCATCACCAAGGCGCAGATCGCCACCCAGAACGCCGCCATGGAGCAGCTCTCCCGGCGCATGCTCGACGAGCAGAAGGAGAAGCGCATGGACTACGCCGCCCAGCGCAGCAGCATGCAGGAGAAGTCCATCTCGGCCCCGTCCGCCGCTCCCGCAAAGGCCGGCGCAGTACGGCAGGTGCGCCCGCCGGATGCCTCCGCTGCACTCAGCCTGGACCAAGTCGTGGAGTTCCCGTCTCGGGACGGCTTCGAGATCAGCCTGGACATGACCGTGGAGTTCGAGCTTCTGCCTGAGAACATCGCGTCTATCTACCAGAGCTACGGCGATCTCCCGGCCGTGGTGGACAACATCATCATGCCCCAGATCCTGTCCGTGTCGCGCCTCAAGGGCTCCGCGTACCGGGCCAAGGACTTCATCGTGGGCGAGGGTCGGGAGCAGTTCCAGAACGACCTCAAGGAGACTCTGGCACGCACCCTGGGAGCCAAGCGCATCGTCATCCACAACGCCCTGATCCGCCACGTCAACGTGCCGATGCAGATCCTCGATCCAATACAACAGGCGAGCATTGCGGTGGAGCAGAATCTCACCAACAAGGAGAAGCAGAACACGGCGCGCAAGCAGGCGGAACTCAACACCGAGCAGGGCCTGATCGAGCAGCGCCGCGAGCAGGTGGCTCAGGAGACCGAGAAGCTCAAGGCGGAGGTGGCCGCGGACCGGGAGAAGCAAGTGGCGGAGATCGGCGCCGAGGGGCAGAAGCAGGTAGCGGAGATCCGAAAAGAGACCGCGGCGGTGCGGGCCGACAAGGTACGCACCCTGGGCCAGGCCCAGGCCGAGGTGGTCACCCTGGTGGAGGGCGAAAAGGCCGCCGGCTTCGCCCTCAAGGGCGCCGCCCTCGGAGATCCCCGAGCCCACACCCTGTGGGAATTTGCCGGCAGCCTCAACGCCGAGGTCAAAGTGAACATCCTGCACGCCGGCAGCGGGACTCTGTGGACCGACATTGAGCAGCGCACCTTGAGTACCCTGGGCGGGGCGAAGGTGCTGCAGCAGTAGGCGAGCCGAGCCCGAGGCCCTAGCGCAAAAGCACGAGCGTGTGTACCAGGAGACAAGGGAAGGGCGACCCGCGGCGGGAGCGCCGCGGAGGCCGCCGGAGCCGAAGTACGCGACTTTACATAATATACATTATGCGCCATTCGAGACGACGAGCTGAGGGCCTGACAAGGTGACCGTATGTGTGACCCGCGGCTTTCGTCCCATCTCCCGCGGTTGAGATTCGGGCCTACGGCCGCACGCGGGTATGCCTTGCCGGTGTCCGCGGGGACGGCTAGGATTTGAAACCTTCACAGTTGATTGGGATTGGCTGCCCTGGCCAGAGATTCCTGGGCCAGGTG
The DNA here is from genome assembly GCA_041307765.1 of Chromatiaceae bacterium. GTDB lineage: Bacteria > Pseudomonadota > Gammaproteobacteria > Chromatiales > Chromatiaceae > DYRB01. The sequence goes on along the minus strand of JBFZCW010000289.1, from coordinate 5,893 downwards.
TGCATATGGGATTTGACACATTGAGAAAGCCACCGGTCGCGCAGAGACGGCACGGTCCCGCATCTTGGTGGTTCGCACCGGCATTGGTGTCCTCGCTACTGATGTTCGGGGCGCTGGGCTGGCATGTCTACAACACCCACAATGTTGAACGCCAGATCAAGGTCGACGCCGCCGGCACCGAAGAGTTGCGCAACCGGCTATGCCTGTTCCATCAACAGCTGGCGTCGAATGCCGTGATGGTTGTCGCCGCGGGTGATCCCCGCTCGGAGCAGCGACATCGAGAGCTGTCGGCCGGGCTCTTGGCCCTGATCGATGAAGCGCGGAAACAAGGAGCTTTGGGCTACAACCTCAGCGCCCTGTGGGAGGCCCACGAGGCCCACCGAGGGCTGCGGAGCATCGAGGAGCGTGCCTTCGCCACAGCCAAGCAAGGGCAGGAGGCAGATGCCTTGGCTCTGCTGTCGAGCGACGAGTACCAGGCATGGCAAGACCGCTTTTCCAGTTCCGCAGCCCAGTTCGTCAGTGACTATCGGGGTCTCCTCGATCAACGGTTGCTCAACGAGGCGCACGAGGAGGTCGGCTCGCTGGCCGTCGCCTTCGCGATCTTCATCGTTTCGGTGGCGGTCTGGCTGGTTTTAATGACCCGCCTGCGCAGCCGCGAACAGGCAATGAGGGTCGAGGTTATGGAGCGCGAGAAGGCTGAGATCGCCCTCCAGCAGCGGGAGGCTGTCCTTTCCCAGGCCCAGGAGATTGCCCACCTAGGGAGTTTCGAGCGGGAACCTGGCACTGGTGAGGAACATTGGTCCGATGAGTTCTACCGCATCCTCGGCTACGCGCCGGGTGCCTTTCCACCGAGCCAGCAACTGTTCTTCGATCGCGTGCACCCGGACGACTTGGCCCGGCTGCGGCGCGCTGCCGAGGCGGCGGCCACCTCCACCGATGGCTATAACGTCGAGGTCCGCATTGTCCGGCCGAGTGGCGAGGAGCGCAGTGTTTCGCTGCGGGTCAAGCTGGAGCGGGACAATGACGGCGTGTTGGTCCGGACCGTCGGCACACTCTACGATTCGACCGAGCAACAGCAGATCGAGGCGCGTGTCGAGCAGTCACGGCAGCAACTCCGTAACCTTGCGGTGCACCTGCTTGCGGTGCGCGAGCAAGAACGGGCTTCTGTGGCCAAGGAGATACATGACGACGTCGGTCAGATCGTCACTGCGGTTCGCCTGGACCTAGCCGCGGTGCAGAGGAAGCTGGGTTCCGGCAATTGCGAGCAGCAAGGGCACATCGAACATACGATCGGGCTCCTCGGTCAGGTCGTCGAGACCGTGCAGCGGGTGATGTCGGAGCTGCGTCCCGCCGTACTGGACGGCCTGGGGTTGGCGGCAGCCATCGAGTGGCAGCTCGGGCAGTTCCAGAAGCGCACCGGCATGCGCTGCGATCTGATCTCCGAGGCGGAGGGCGGCGAGCTGTCTGCGGAAGGGGATCTCGCATTGTTTCGTGTCCTGCAGGAGGCTCTGAGCAACGTCGCCCGGCACGCCAGGGCTACGGCGGTCGAGGTCCGGTTGGCGCGCTCCCAAGATTGGCTGGAACTGGAGATCGCGGACAATGGCCGAGGCATCTCCGAGGCCGACCTTCAAGGCCAACAGTCCTTCGGGATCCTCGGCATGCGCGAGCGTGTGCGCGTCATGGGCGGCGAGATTCAGATTCGGCCCATGGAGGGCGGCGGGACCACGGTCCTGGTGCGGACACCCGTCGCCGGTAAGCTCGCCGGTTCGGCTATTCCTCCAGCCCCTTAGGACCACTGCCGACCATTCTCATGCACCCTGAATTTGACCTCTCCCCCGACCTGATTCACCTGAACCATGCCGGGGTATCCCCCTGGTCGCGGCGCGCCGTGGCGGCGGTGTGCCGTTTCGCCGCCGAGAACGCCACCCAAGGTTCTCTGGGGTACCCTCGCTGGCTGGCCACCGAGCAGTCCCTGCGGGCCCGGCTCGCCGCCCTGATCGGGGCCCCCTCGCCCGCCGACATTGCCCTGGCGAAGAGCACATCCGAAGGGCTGTCCGTGGTTGCGTACGGGCTGGACTGGCGGCCTGGCGACAATGTGGTCGGAATCGAACAAGAGTTCCCCTCCAACCGCATCCTTTGGGAATCCCTGGCACCGCTGGGCGTGGAGTACCGGCAGTTGGACCTGGGTGGCGCGCTAGACCCGGAGGCCGACCTGTTGGCCCTGTGCGACGAACGCACCCGCCTGGTGGCGGTGAGCTGGGTCCAGTACGCCTGCGGCCTTCGGCTCGATCTCGAACGGCTCTCCGCGGGGTGTCAGGCCAGGGGCATCCTCCTCGGCATCGACGCGATCCAGGGGCTGGGCGCCCTCCCCTTCGACCTAGCCGCCGCCCCGGCGGACTTCGTGGTCGCCGACGGGCACAAGTGGATGCTAGGCCCTGAGGGGCTGGCCCTGCTCTACGTGTCCCCTGCCCTTCGGCCGCGGCTGCGCTTACATCAGTACGGCTGGCACATGCTGGAGCACCATGGGGCCTTCGAGCGCAAGGACTGGGCACCGGCGGCGGATGCCCGCCGCTTCGAGTGCGGCAGCCCCAACCTGCTCGGGGCCCATGGCCTGGAGGCCAGTCTGGCCCTGCTCCAGGAGGTCGGCATGACCGCCGTGCATGCGGCCATCGAGGAGCGGGTCGCACTCCTCATCGGCCTCATCGACGACCGGGGGTATGAGCTGCTGAGCCCGCGCGACCCCACTCGACGCGCAGGCATCGTCACCTTCGGTGTCCCCGGTGCGAGCCCATCGCGGCTCTATGCCGGACTCATGGCACGGCAGGTCCTGTGCGCCCAACGCGGCGGCGGTGTGCGCTTCTCGCCCCACTTCTACACCCCCTTCGAGGACTTGGACCGGGCCATGGAGCTGGTGGCTCTCGCTGCCCACGACCCCAGGTAGGCTCCACCGATATCCGATCCAACTCGAGCCGAAGGAGGCCCATCCCAAGACCAGGACGCCCCGTTGCGTGCCGGATGCGGGCCAGCGTACACTAACCAGTAATACTGGAGATAGATTGGTGTTACTGGTTGACCATGCGGACTATCACGGTCTTCCTTACAACCCTACTGGCGGTTACGACCGCCCAGGCCCACGACCTCTGGCTCGAAAGGACGGGCGGCGGGTACGAGCTGCTCTACGGCCACCGCCACTCCGGCCACTCGGGCCAGGACACGATCAAGTACAAGCCCGACGCGGTAAAGCGGGTGGTCTGCTTCGATACCAACGGGAAGGCGGTTGGGCAAGGTGCCAAGGAGAGCTATCCCGCACGCCTTGCCGGCGACTGCGCCACGGCCTATGCCCTGCTCTCCTCGGGCTACTGGACCAAGACGCCCTACGGTACCAAGAATGTCCCGAAGGATCAGGTCGACGCGGCGGTCAGCTCTTGGCTGTCGTTCGAGGGCGTCAAGCGGATTGACCACTGGGGCCAGGCCCTCGCCCGGCCCCTCACCCAAGATCTGGAGCTGGTGCCGCTGGACGACCCGCTCACACTGGGTGACGGGGAGAAACTCCGGCTGCTCGTGACCTTCCAAGGCCAGCCAGTCGCCAAGGCGGTCGTGGCCTACGACGGCAAGCCCCGCGGGGAGACGGGGCCGGACGGGCTCGTCAACGTCAAGGTCCGCCACGGCGGCCTGCAGGTCATCGAGGCAACGCTGCGTCGCCCGCTCGACGGGACCAAGGCCGACGAGGAGGTCTATACCTCGATGCTGAGCTTCACCCTCGGTGGCCAGCCGTGATCCCGATCCCCACGGCGGGCGTGCTGGCAATGCTCGCGCTGCTCCCCTTCCCCGCCGCCGCCCATGACCTCCAGCACACAGCGGTACCCGCTCAGGCCCTCGTGATCCAGATGCACTACGCAGATGGCAGCCCGTTTGCCTTCGAGTCTTTCGAGGTCTACCGCGACGGAGAGAAGGTCCCCCAGCAGGTCGGTCGAACCGATAAGGCGGGGCGCATCGCCTTCCTGCCGGACGAGCCGGCCACCTGGCGGGTGAAGGCGTTCTCGGAGGATGGCCACGGCCTCGACATCCAGGTCGAGGGTGGGGCTTACGGGACCGTCGAGGCCGCGGACCGACCGGTCTTCGACCGCTTTACCCGAATCGTCGTCGGCGTGGCCGTCATCCTCGGGCTGTTCGGCATCCTCGCGCTGTTCTATCGGGGACGTTCCACATGATCTGCCGTACCGCCGGCGTGCTCGTGCTCGCCCTTACCCCAGCCCTCGCGGCGGCCCACCACGGCGTCGCCTCCCTCGGCGCTGCCGGCCTGGAGGGGCCGGGGGCTCCCGTCGTCACATCCTCGGCCGCCCCGCTGCCGAAGGGGAGAGGTCTGCTGTACCTCAAGGCGGACTACGCCAACTACGAGACCTTCACCTCGGCCCGGGACCGCGAGAGCGACTACGACCTCTTCTCGATGGCTGGTGTGGGATATGGCTTCACGTCCTGGTTTTCGGCCTACGCCTTCCTGCCCTACTATGTGAAGAGCGCGGAGTCCGGCGCCGACACCGACGAGGGGTCGAAGGACCATCAGGGGTTCGCCGACATCTCGTTTACAGGCGTCCTTGCCTTCAAGTACGACGACGGCTTTAAGGTCGCGCCGGAGCGCGAGAGCCTGGACGATCTCGAGGACTGGCACTTCTCCGCCTATGCGGGGTTGAGCATCCCGACCGGGGATGCGGAGGCCCTCGACGCCGCGGGCGCGATCGATCCGGGCCAGGCCACCGGTTTCGGCGCGCCCTCGTTCAGCGTCGGCCTCACCTCGAGCAAGCAGCTCACCGATCGGGACACCTGGGTCAGCGAGGTCTCCTACCTCTGGTTCATGGAGAACGAGTACGACGACGGCTCGACCCTGCGCTTCGGCCCAGAGCTGCGACTGAACACGGCCTGGGTCCGCAAGCTCCACGCCGATGCCGAGACTAAGTTCCGATTCGACGGTGTCGTCGAGGCCAACTATCTGAACCTCGGCCGCGATCAGGCAGACGGTCGCGGGGAGGATGCCACCGGCGGCCAGATCCTCTACCTCACGCCCGGGGTCCGTCTGTACAAGGATCGCTTCAGCATCGCGGTCGGCGTCATGCTGCCGGCCTGGACGGACCTGAACGAGGAGGGGGATCAGCAGGGCTCCGAGGGCCTGGAGGACTACCGGCTGGTCGGCACCTTCTCCTATCTCTTCTAATGCACATCCCAGACGGCTTCATCGCCCCCCTGGTCTACCTGCCGGCCTACGCCGTCGCCGCCGGGGCCTGGGCTTACGCGGTCCGCAGGGTGCAGGCCTCGCTCGACGAGAACACCCTGCCCTTCCTGGCGGTCATGACCGCAGCAGCCTTCGTCCTGATGATGGTGGCCATACCGCTCCCCGGCGGGACCACGGTCCATGCAGCGGGGATCGGGCTGCTGGCGATCCTTCTCGGGGTCTGGACCACCTTTCTGTCGGTCAGCCTGGTGCTGCTGCTCCAGGCGCTGCTCTTCGGCGCCGGCGGGATCACGGCCCTGCCGGTGAACGCGCTCGCCATGGGCCTGGCGGGGGGCGCCAGCGCCTGGCTTGCCTTCACGGGGCTGCGCGGGTGGAGTGAGCGCGTCGCGCTCTTTATCGCCGGGGCTGTCTCGGTACTGGTCCCTGCCCTGCTCATCGCACTCGCGCTCGGCATCCAGCCGCTGGTCGCCCATGCCCCCGATGGCACGCCGCGCTTCTTCCCCTTTGGCCTCTCGGTCACGCTGCCAGCCGTGCTTCTCCCGCACCTGATCGTCGCCATCGGCGAGGGAACATTGACCATCATCGCCTACCGCTACCTGGCGGCTCTGAGGGCACCGCGTGCGGCCTGAGCGGCGCGCCGTCGTCGAGCGTGCGGCGCTCCTTGGC
>JBFZCW010000288.1:0-17018 GCA_041307765.1 Chromatiaceae bacterium | reverse complement strand
CTCGGCGACAGCCCTGGGGGAGAGACCGGTCTCGCACCGGCGCCGAAGGCGCAAACCCGCCCGGAATCGCTCAGGCAAAAGGACCGCAGGGCAGCAAGCCGACTCTGGAGAGCGGTCGCGACGGCGATCCGCCGATGGGGCAGCAGGGCTAGAGGCACTGCAAACTCTCAGGTATTCAAGTCAGAGGGGCGGCACCACCGGCTCCATGGGGCCCGTGGCGCCGCCCCTTTTTTTCGGGCCCCGAACCCCAAAGTCCTCCAACCCCAGCCTTCCGTGACAGACATCCAACAACCGGAGTTCAGGATGGGACTTCAGACCCCACTCTTCGCCGAACACGAACGTCTCAAGGCCCGGATGGTTCCCTTCGGCGGCTGGGATATGCCGCTGCACTACGGGTCCCAGATCGAGGAGCACCACGCCGTGCGGCGCGACGCCGGCGTCTTCGACGTCTCCCACATGCGCGTGGTCGACATCGAAGGCCCAGCCGCACAGGGATTCCTGCGCGGCCTGCTGGCCAACGACGTCGCCCGCCTCCAGGCACGCGGCAAGGCCCTCTACAGCTGCATGCTCAACCCCGAAGGCGGCGTCATCGACGACCTGATCGTCTACCTGCGCGACGCGCCAGAGGTCCCGACCCGCTACAGGCTAGTGGTCAATGCTGGAACGGCGGACAAGGACCTGGACTGGATGCGTGCCCAGGCACAAGGCCAGGACCTGACCATCCAGCCCCGCACGGACCTCGCCATGATCGCAGTCCAGGGCCCCCGGGCCCGGGACAAGGCGGCGTCGGTCATCCCGCCGGACCTGCGGGAGGGCGCTCTGTCCCTGGCCCCCTTCTATGCGGCCGAAGGCGGAGATTGGTTCATTGGCCGCACCGGATACACGGGAGAGGACGGCTTTGAGTTGATGCTACCCTCTGCCCTGGCGCCAAAGGTCTGGCGCGCCCTGGTCGAGGCCGGCGTACGCCCCTGCGGCTTGGGCGCGCGCGATACCCTGCGCCTGGAGGCGGGCATGAACCTCTACGGTCAGGACATGGATGAGAGCGTGGGCCCCCTGGAGAGCGGGCTCGGCTGGACCGTGGCCTTCGATCCGCCGGGGCGCGCATTCATCGGCCGGGAGGCTCTTGATGCCCGACGCACCGGCCCCGGTCTGCGCCGGTTCGTTGGCCTGCTGCTCGAGGGTCGGGGGGTCCTGCGTGGACACCAGAAGGTCTTCTGCGGCGGCCGGGAGGTCGGCGAGATCACGTCCGGCGGCTTCGCCCCGACCTTGGAACGTTCCATCGCCTTCGCCCGGGTGGCCCCGGACGCAGGCCTGGACTGCGCCGTGGACATCCGAGGCCGGCTGGAACCCGTCCGCGTGGTCAAGGTCACCTTCGTACGCCACGGCCAGCCGATCGAGTAGGCCAGTCGGGCGTAGCCGGGTACCAGGCCCTATCCGGCCCTGCACAACTGGCCCCCGGGGTGCGAGAATGCCCCGCCACCGGCGGGTCAACGCCGACCGACCCCAGTCACAAACGCCTTAGCCATCGAATCGGGAGAGACCCATGAGCAAAGTTCCAGCGGAGCTCAAATACAGCAAGAGCCACGAGTGGGTGCAGGACAACGGCGACGGCACCATCACCGTCGGCATAACCGACCACGCCCAGGAAGCCCTGGGAGACTTGGTCTTCGTGGAACTTCCGGAGATTGGGCGCACCGTGGCCCTGGAGGAGGCTTGCGCCGTGGTGGAGTCCGTGAAGGCCGCCTCGGACATCTACAGTCCCCTGAGCGGCGAGGTGACCGAGGTCAACGCCGACCTGGTTGACGCCCCGGAGACGATCAATGAGGATCCCTACGGGGCCGGCTGGATCTTCCGCCTGCGCCTGGCCAACGCCAGCGAGACTGCGGCTTTGCTGGACGCCGACGCCTACACCCAGATCGCCGAACAGCACTGATCCGGCCCCGCCCGCCATGCCATTCATACCCCACACCGAGCAAGACGTGGCCGCCATGCTGGCGGCCATCGGGGCGGGCTCAATCGAGGAGCTGTTCGATGAAATTCCCCCGGGTCTGCGTGCCGGACCCCTGGGGATGATCCCGCCCGCCCTGTCCGAGATGGAGATTGGCCGGCTCATGCAGGCGCGCGCTCAGGCCGACGGGCAGGCCCTGTGCTTTATCGGTGCTGGAGCTTACGACCACCATGTCCCTGCGGCGGTCTGGCAGATCGCCTCCCGCGGGGAGTTCTACAGCGCCTATACCCCCTACCAAGCCGAGGCCAGTCAGGGGACCCTCCAGCTCCTCTACGAATTTCAGTCTATGATGACGGCCCTGACCGGGCTAGACGTCTCCAACGCGTCCCTGTACGACGGGGCCTCGGCCCTGGCCGAGGCGGTGCTCATGGCGGTGCGCGCGAACCACAAGGTCAAATCGCGCCGGATCCTGATCCCGCGGGCCCTGCACCCCAACTACCGCCGGACGGTGCACAGCATCGTGCATAACCAGGGCATCGAGCTGGTGGAGGTCCCCTTCGACCGCGCCGGGGGCCAGACCCAGTTGGAGCAGGCACAGGGCGCCGCAGGTGGCCAGGGCTTCGCGGCCTTGATCGTCGCCCAGCCGAATTTCTTCGGGGTCATGGAGGAGGTGGATGCCCTGACCGACTGGGCCCAGGCCCAGGGGGCGCTGGTCATCGGGGTGGTCAACCCTGTCGCGCTGGCCTTGCTCAAACCCCCTGGGCAGTGGGGTGGCCAGGGGGCGGACATCGGCTGCGGCGAGGGGCAGCCCCTGGGTATGCCGCTCGCCTCCGGCGGGCCCTACCTGGGTATCCTGTGCTGCAAACAGGCTCTGGTGCGCCAGCTCCCCGGACGCATCGTCGGGCGCACCCTGGACCTCGACGGCAAGCCCGGCTTCACCCTGACCCTTCAGGCACGCGAGCAGCACATCCGCCGCTCCAAGGCGACCTCCAACATCTGCACCAATCAGGGGCTGCTGGTCACTGCAGCGACCATCCACCTGGCCCTGCTGGGGGCCGAGGGCCTGGCGCGGGTGGCGGCGGCTTGCCACGCCAACACCCGCAGGCTTTCCGCGCTGCTGTGCGAGATCCCGGGCGTGGAACCTCTGTTCGACAGCCCGGTCTTCCACGAGCAAGCCCTCCGCCTGCCTGCACCGGCGGCGGATCTGCTGCGCTCGCTGGCCGCTCACAACATCCTGGGCGGCTACGACCTCGGGTTGGAGTACCCGGAGCTGGACCCAGGGCTCCTGGTCTGCGCGACCGAGACACGCACCGAGGAGGATATACAGGCCTATGCCGCAAAGATGGCGCGGGTCATCGCCACCCGCACCCAGGCGCGCTGCCCCGTCGAGCCGAAGTTTTCCTGACGGGCGCCTGTCGGGTTGCGGCGCGACTAGCGCCGGAGCACAACTCGATCACCGCAGCGCGCGTCTGACCCGACCTACCCACTGACCACCGGAGACTGCAATGGCCCAAACCGCCCTCAAAGGTACCCCCGTCAATCTGGCCGGCGATCTGCCCGCCGTCGGCTCCACTGCCCCGGACTTCAAGCTGGTCACCGGCGACCTGAGCGACGTCGGCCTGGCCCACTATTCGGGCAAGAAGAAGCTGCTGAATATCGTCCCGAGCCTGGACACCGGCGTCTGCGCCGCCTCGACCAAGAAGTTCAACGAAGCGATGGCCGGCAAGACGGACGCCGTGGCCCTCGTCATCTCCGCTGACCTACCCTTCGCCTCCAGCCGCTTCTGCTCCGCGGAGGGCATCGCCAACGTCATCAACCTGTCCATGATGCGCTCGCGCAACTTCGGTAAGGACTATGGGGTCCTCATCACCGACGGCCCGCTGGCCGGGATCACCGCACGTGCCGTGGTCGTCCTGGACGCCAACAACAAGGTTCTTTACACGGAACTGGTCCCGGAGATCACCCAGGAGCCCAACTATGACGCGGCCCTGGCCGCCCTCGGCTGATCGACCCAAAGGGCGGGCGGCCGCCTGCCAGGCGCCAGCCCGCCTCGCCGCCTAGGCAGACCGCCCGCAACCAGCATTGGCAATACCCACCCCATGTTGATCCACGAGCATTCCCGGCCTGGCCGCCGGGCCACCGCCCAGGCCCCACTGACCGCGGCCGACACCTCGGACATCCCGGCGCACCTCCGCAGGGGCTCTCCCCCGGCCCTGCCGGAGGTCTCAGAGCTGCAGGCGGTACGCCACTACACCCGGTTGTCGCAGAAGAACTTCTCCATCGACACCCACTTCTATCCGCTCGGCTCCTGCACCATGAAGTACAACCCCAGGGCCTGCAACACCCTGGCGATGCTCCCCGGCTTCCTGGCGCGCCACCCGCTGGCGCCGGCAAGCCACAGCCAGGGCATCCTGGCGTGCCTCTATGAGCTGCAGGAGATCCTCAAGGAGGTGACGGGCATGCACGCGGTATCCCTGGCCCCCTCTGCCGGGGCTCAGGGCGAGTTCGCCGGCGTGGCCATGATCCGCGCCTACCACCGGGCCCGAGGCGACGAGGCCCGCACGGAGATCCTGGTGCCGGAGGCGGCCCACGGCACCAACCCGGCCTCGGCGGCGATGTGCGGCTTCGCCGTGCGGGAGATCCCCACGGGACAGGATGGGGACGTGGACATCGAGGCACTGAAGGGCGTCCTGGGACCGCACACCGCCGGGATCATGCTCACCAATCCCAGCACGGTAGGGGTCTTCGACCGCGGTATCCGCGAGATCGCGGACCTGGTCCATCAGGCCGGCGGGCTGCTCTACTACGACGGGGCCAACCTCAACGCTATCCTCGGTAAGGTCCGTCCGGGCGACATGGGCTTCGACGTCATCCACATGAACCTGCACAAGACCTTCTCCACACCCCACGGCGGCGGCGGCCCGGGGGCCGGTCCGGTGGGGGTCTCACCGCGCCTGGAGCCCTATCTCCCGGTTCCCTTGGTCGCCTTCGATGGGCACGATTACGCCTGGCTGACCGAGGGCGAGCGCCCGCACAGCATCGGGCGTCTGACCGCCTTCGGCGGCAACATGGGCATCCTGCTGCGCGCGTACATCTACGCCCGCATGCTCGGGGCCGAGGGGATGCGCCGCGTGGCGGAATACGCCACCCTCAATGCCAACTACCTCATGGCGCGTCTGACCGCGACGGGCTTCGAGGCGGCTTATCCGGAGCGCCGCGCCAGCCACGAGTTCATCATTACCCTGCGGCGCGAGGCCAAGGAGCTGGGCGTGAACGCCATGGACATCGCCAAGCGTTTGCTCGACTACGGGTTCCATGCCCCGACCACCTATTTCCCCCTGCTGGTTCCGGAGTGCCTGCTGATCGAGCCCACGGAGAGCGAGGCCAAGGAGGATCTGGACGCCTTCATCGCGGCCTTGGCTGCGATCCGCAGGGAGGCGGAGGAAACCCCGGAGCGACTCAAGACCGCCCCCCATACCCTACCGGTTCGACGCCTGGACGACGTGCGTGCTGCCCGCAACCTGGACCTGGCCTGGCGACCGGGATCGGACACCCAGCAGACCGATGGCTAACCACAATGCCCGGGGCTGGCGGCGGCTGGTCAATGCCTTCCGCTTCTCCATGTCGGGGTTTCGGGCCTGCTTCCGACTGGAAGAGGCCTTCCGACAGGAGGTCTTCCTGCTGATCCCCCTGGTCCCCCTGGCCCTGTGGCTGGGGGACACCCCGGTCGAGCGCGCCCTGTTGGTCGGCAGCCTTCTTCTGGTCCCGATTGTCGAGCTGCTCAACTCCGCCATCGAGGCCAATGTGGACCGCGTCGGCTTCGAGCGTCACGAGCTGTCCGCCCGGGCAAAGGACATCGCCTCCGCCGCGGTCTTGTCCAGCATCGGCTATACGTTGGTGATCTGGGGGGTCGTGCTGATCCCCAAGTGGCTGTGAGGCGGAACGCGGCTGCGTGCCGACACCCTACCCATCGGAGGCCCCAACATGACCGAGCATTTCCACGACACGGGTTTCATCCCGCTGAACATCGCCGTGCTGACGGTCTCGGACAGCCGCACCCTGGCGGATGACGGCTCCGGCGACACCCTCCAGAGGCTCGCCGAGGGCGGCGGGCACCGGGTGGTGGCCCGGGAGATCGTGCATGACGACATCTATCAGATGCGCGCCGTGATCTCCCGGTGGATCGCCGACCAGGAGGTTCAGGTTGTGCTGTCGACGGGCGGCACCGGGATCACGGGGCGAGACAGCACCCCAGAGGCCGTTGCGCCGCTGCTCGACAAACACATCGAGGGCTTCGGGGAGCTGTTCCGGACCCTGTCCTTCGAGGAGATCGGGGCATCCACCGTCCAGTCTCGCGCCTTTGCCGGGCTGGCCAACGGGACCTTCATCTTCGGGCTTCCCGGATCCAGCGGGGCGTGCCGCACGGCGTGGAACAAGATCCTTCAGGCGCAGCTCGACCACCGCACCAGGCCGTGCAATTTCGCCCAGCTCATCCCGAGGCTGCTGGAGCGTTAGGCGGGCACCGGCATGAGCGACACCCACGACTGCTGTCAGACGCATCGCCTGCTGACAGGCATGGACCAGGCGCTGGACTTGCTCCTGTCCCAAGCCAAGCCGGTTGCCGATACCGAGCGGGTCCCACTCCTCGCGGCCCTGGGGCGGGTCCTGGCCGCGCCGGTGGTCAGCCCCATCGCCGTCCCCCCTTGGGACAACAGCGCGATGGATGGCTACGCCCTGCGGTCTGCTGACCTGGGAAGCGATAGTGCCCGTCTGCGGGTGACCCAGCGTATCCCGGCGGGGCTCCAGGGGATGCCCCTGGATCCTGGCACCGCGGCGCGCATCTTTACCGGCGCCCCGATCCCGCCCGGGGCCGATGCCGTGGCGATGCAGGAAGTCTGCACGCCAGACAGTGGGGGCGGCTGGGTCGAGATCCCGGCCGGCGTAGCCCCTGGCGACAATATCCGCTCGGCCGGCGAAGATATCCGCCCGGGCACCGAGGTGATCCCGGCGGGCACGCGCCTGGACCCGCAACACCTGGGTCTCGCCGCCTCCGTCGGGGTGGCAGAGCTCACGGTATACCGCCGCCTGCGAGTGGCCGTCCTGTCCAGCGGGGACGAGCTCGTCAACCCCGGCGAGCCCCTGGGGCCCGGACAGATCTACAACTCCAACCGGTACACCCTTTGCGCCCTGGTCGCAGCCCTGGGTTGCAAGGTCATCGACCTCGGTACAGTCCCGGACACCCTGGACGCGACCATTGCCGCGCTCTTGGCGGCGGCCGGCGTCTCGGATCTGATTCTGGCCAGCGGCGGCGTTTCTGTGGGCGAGGAGGACCACGTCAAGCCTGCCGTGGAACATCTGGGGACCCTTGAGCTATGGCAGATCGCCATGCGGCCGGGAAAGCCGCTGGCCTTCGGGCACGTGGCAGGCACGCCCTTCATTGGCAGTCCGGGAAACCCGGTCTCCGTGTTCGTGGCCGCCTGTCTCTTCGCCCGACCCTTCATCCTGCTCCGACAGGGGGTGAGCGGTCCGGTGCGGCCTCAGGCCCTGACCGTGCGTGCGGGCTTCGACTGGCCGACGCCCGACAAGCGCCGCGAGTTCCACCGCGCCCGCCTGGAGCCGGGGCCTGATGGGGAGATCGAGGTCCGCGTCCACCCCAGCCGCTCCTCGGGGGTCCTGTCCTCGGTCACCTGGGCCAATGGCCTAGCGGTGATCGCCGAGGGCCGGGTTGTGCACCGCGGGGACCCCATCCCCTTCATCCCCTTCAGCGAATTGCTCCGATGATCCGCATCCTCTATTTCGCCCGCCTGCGAGAGCAACTCGGCACCGCCGGGGAAGAGCTGCCAGGCGGGCCGGATTCGACGACCGTGGCGGAACTTGCCGAGGCGCTGCGCCGGCGCGGAGGCCCCTGGGCCGACGCGTTCGCCCCTGGCCAGCCGGTGCTCTCCGCCGTCAACCAGGCGCTGGCACGCGGGGACACCGCCCTGGCCGACGGCGACGAGGTCGCCTTCTTTCCCCCCGTGACCGGGGGCTGATGAGACGGGGCCTCCCCGGTGCGCCGGCCAGAGCCGCAACCAGGACGTCCATCGGATGCGTTGCCTAAGACCTGCTGCGGTCAAGCGTTCGAGTGCCTTCCGCGCCGGCCCTCGACCGCTTCCCGGGCATGATCATCTTGTGCCGCGCGACGTGGGAAGACGAGAGAAAGTCGCGCATGGCGAGCGCCGTAACACGGATCTGCTCCTCACGGTGCGGGTAGGCGGCGATCTGCTCGGCCGTCCAGTCGTCCAGGGCCGCCTGCAAGGTCGCCCCATTGAACACGAAGACCCGGTCGCTGAAGTCCGCCATTGCCTGCCTGTCCGGATCTGAATCGCTAGAGTCCACGCATGACCGCGAGAGAACTGGAATTGTACGACGCCGCGACCCTCTTTGCCCTGGCAGAGGGGTTTGCCATCATGGGCCGCCCGACCTCTGTCGATCCGCTCGGGCAGGGGCTCATCAACGCCACTTTCTCCTTGGAAACGGACGCCGGCGGCTACGTCCTGCAACGGATCAACCGGCAAGTCTTTCCGCACCCCGAGCGCATCATGGCCAACCTGGGCGTCCTGGCCGCACACCTGGCCCGCCACCCCCGCCCGGGGATCGCGATCCCCACGCCGATCCCCAGGCGCGACGGGGCCGCCGTCGCCGTCGATCGAGACGGCAACCTCTGGCGGCTCATGGAGCGTATACCCGACGCCGTAAACCTTGCGCAGGTCGAGACCCAGGCCCAGGCGCGCGAGGTCGGGTTCGCCCTGGGCCGGTTCCACCGCTTGGTGGCGGACCTGGATCCAGGCCGGCTGGCCGCGAGCCTGCCCGGATTCCACGTCACCCTGGGATACCTGGCCCGGCTCGACCGTGTCTTGGCGGAACACCGCCCAAACGCGCTGGGACCAGAACTAGCCCATTGCCTGGCCGAGGTCGAGGAACGCCGCCCCCTGGCCGGAACGCTGGACAGAGCGCGCCGTTCTGGGGGTATCCCGCAGCGCGTCACCCATGGGGACCCCAAGCTCGACAACATCCTCTTCCACCGAGGAGATGGCCGAGTCCTCGGCCTCATCGACCTCGACACCGTGCAGCCGGGGCTGATCCAGCACGATATCGGCGACTGCCTGCGCTCCTGCTGCAACCGGCACGGGGAATCGGCCCTCGCCGGGGCCGGTGTGCGCTTCGACCTGGATATCGCCGAGCCCATCCTTCGCGCCTATGCTGGCGAGACCCGAGACGTGCTAGGCCCAGCGGACTTGGCTGGCGTGTATGACGGAATACGCCTTGTCCCCTTCGAGCTCGGCATACGCTTTCTTACCGACCACCTCGCGGGGGACTGCTATTTCCGCGTGCGCAGCCGGGGCGAGAATCTGGCCAAGGCCCTGACCCAGTTCGCACTGACCGCCGACATCGAGCGCCAGGCAGATGCCATCCGATCGCTGGTGCGCAATGCCTTCGGCCAGCCCGCAGGCAACCGCCAGGCATGATCCTGTCCATCCGCACCAAGCTCTTCCTCGCCCTGCTCGGGACCGGCACCCTGGTGGCGGTGGCCATGCTCACCTTCATGGCCTGGGCCTTCGAGCGCGGCCTGGTCGAGCTGGTTCAAGGGCGCGAGCAGCGTCAGATCGCCGCCATCGCCGAGCGCCTGGCGGAGGTCTATCGCCGCGACGGCGGCTGGGATGTGCTGCGCGGCGACCGCCACCTGTGGGTGACCACGCTCTTCGGGCGCGAGGGCGGTGCAGGCCCCGGCATGGGGGCACGCCTGCCGGGTCTGGGGCCGGGTCTGGGGCCGGGCCCTCACCGCCGACAGCGCGATCTAATGCAACCCGGCGTCTGGCCACCGGCGCGGGCACTGGAGCCGCCGCCGGCGGACGCCGCGCCCCAGCCCGTGGAGCTGCGTCTGATGCTCCTCGACGCGGCCGGCGACGTCGTCTATGGGCGGCCGCAGCTCCTCCCCGGGACCAGCCGCGTCCCCGTGGAGCTCGACGGGCTCAAGATCGGCGAGCTGGCTCTGCTGCCGGGCCCATCCGCCGCGGACCTGGGCGAGATCCAGTTCCAGGCCCGGCACGCCCGGGCCTTAATCCTGATCGCGGCGGGCATGATCGCGCTCAGCGCCCTGGTCGCCTTCCCGCTGGCGCGGCGTCTGGTGCGGCCCGTCCAGGGCTTTCAGGAGACCGCGCGCCGCCTCGCCGGCGGGGATCTGGCGGCCCGGGTTGGGACCACTGGCGACGATGAGCTTGGCCGCCTGGGGCAGGACATCAATACCCTGGCCGAGACGCTGGAGGCCAACGAGCAGGCACGGCGGCGCTGGGTCGCGGACATCTCCCACGAACTGCGCACGCCATTGGCCCTCCTGCGCGCCCAGTTGGAGGCCCTGCAGGATGGGGTCCGGCCCTTGGACCGCCCGGCGGTGGACGCCCTGCATGGCGACACCCTGCGGTTAAGCCGGCTAGTGGATGACCTCTACGACCTGTCGATGACCGACCTCGGGGCCCAGAGCTACCAGAAGGCGGAGCTCGATCCGATCCAGGTCTTGAGCGATGACGTCGAGGCCTACCGCCCCCGGTTCGCCGCCGCGGGCCTCGGTCTCACCCTGGACGACCGCCTGAGCCGGCCAGTTCGCCTCCTGGCCGATGCCCAGCGCCTCTCTCAGCTCTTCGGCAATCTGCTGCGCAACAGCCTGCGCTACACGGACCCGGGAGGGGGCCTGACCGTGTCCCTGCAGCAGACAGGCGCCTGGCTGAGCATCGAATTTCAGGACAGTCCGCCGGGCGTCCCAGAGGAGGCCCTGCCCCGGCTCTTTGAACGCCTATACCGGGTGGAGGGGTCCCGGTCCCGCGACACCGGCGGGGCCGGACTCGGGCTGGCCATCGCACGCAACATCTGCGAGGCCCATGGTGGGCGCATCGAGGCACGCTCCGCACCCCAGGGCGGGCTGTGGATTCATGTCGAGCTACCGCTTAGGGAAGGACGGGTCCCATGACCCAAGACCCGAGCGAAGCCATCCTGATCGTCGAGGACGAGGACAGGCTCGGCCGCCTCCTGGCCGATTACCTCACGGCGGCCGGGTACGCGACCCACCGCATCGGCGACGGGCGCGAGGTGCTCGACTGGGTGCGCGCCCATGCCCCCGCCTTGATCCTGCTCGACCTGATGCTCCCCGGCCGCGACGGGCTGGACATCTGCCGGGCGCTGCGGGCCGAGGGGCAGGAGGTCCCGATCATCATGACCACGGCCCGGATCGAGGAGATCGACCGCCTCCTCGGCCTGGAACTGGGTGCCGACGACTACGTCTGTAAGCCCTACAGCCCCCGCGAGGTGGTGGCGCGGGTCAAGGCGGTGCTGCGCCGCCGCAGCCCAGCCAGCCCGCCGGAGCCCACGCTGCTGCAACTGGATCCAGACACTCTGCGGGTTCGTGGCCCCGAGGGCCGCGAGGTCGAGCTCACGGCGGTGGAGTTTTCCCTGCTGCAGACGCTCCACGCCGCACCAGGGCGCATCTTTCCCCGCGATCACCTCATGGAGCGCATCTACCGCGACCAGCGCATCGTCTCGGACCGCACGATCGACAGCCATGTCAAGAAGCTGCGGCGCAAGCTCGCGGAGATCCTTCCAGGGCAGGCCCTGGTCCACTCCGTCTATGGGGTAGGCTACCGTTATGAGGAGGGGGATCCCTGAGCAAACCCGCGATGCCTGGGCACGGCACCCGTACCCAGGCCGCCAAAAAGCGCCTTGTCCCTACCAGCGACCTGCCAGCGGGCGGTCGGTGCCGAGACCGAAGGCGGCCGTCTGCGTATCGCCGCCAGCCGTCCCGTCCCAGGTGTTGTTCCCGTTACCGTCGAGGAGGAACTCGCTGGTGCTCGGGCGCCAGACGCCGACCGAATCCCTACCGTCGCCGTTCCAGTCGCCGGTCACCGGGAGGTAAGGGAGGCCAGTGCTGAGTCCGAAGGCTCCGGTCAGGGTATCGCCGCCCGCTACGCCGTCCCATTTTCCGCTTCCGTTGCTGTCCAGCAGGAACCTGCGGGTGCTGGGGCGCCAGACGCCGATGTCGCCCCTGCCGTTACCATTCCAATCGCCGATCACTGGGAGGTCTGTGCTGAGCCCAAACGGGGCGGTTATGGTATCGCCGCCCGCCACCCCGTCCCAGGTGTCGTTGCCGTTGGTGTCCAGGAGAAACTTGCGGGTGCTGGGACGCCAGACACCAACGTCGTCTCGGCCGTCGCCGTTCCAGTCGCCGGTCACCGGGAGGTCGGTGCTGAGGCCGAAGCGCCCCGTCAGGGTGTCTCCACCGGCCACCGCATCCCAGGTGCCATTGCCGTTGGTGTCCAGGAGGAACTTGCGGGTGCTCGGGCGCCAGACGCCGATCTCGTCCCGGCCGTCCCCGTTCCAGTCCCCGGTGACCGGCAGATCCGTATTCAGGCCGAAGGAGGCGGTCAGGGTGTCGCCCCCGGCCGTCCCGTCCCAGGTGTTGTTGCCATTGCTGTCCAACAGGAACTTGCGGTTGGTGGGGCGCCAGACGCCGATCAGGTCGGGCCCGATCGCCGCCAAGGCCTCAAGGGCGTTGATGAGGCCGGCACCGCTGTCGTTGTCGAAGCCGGCGCCAACTGCCTCTCCAGTGTTGCGGGCAAGGATGTCGATCGCCGTGTACTGGAGCAGCCTGGTGATGCGCACCGGGGTCAGGCCTGGGGAGACCTCGCGCATGAGGGCAGCCACGCCCGCGGCATGGGGCGCTGCCGCCGAGGTACCGAAGAAGTTCGGCCAAGTGTCCGTATCCGCACCGGAATCGTTGCCGAAGAAGGTGTTGTTACCGCCATCGGGGGCGGTGAACTCCGGCTTCTCGCGAATCTCCGTGACGGGTTTGCCTAGCGTATCGAACAGGATCTGGGTATTTCCAGCCGAGGAGTAGTCGTTCAGCAGCGGCGGAGCGATGCTGAAGGCGGGGGTCCGAAAGAAGGCCGAGGCACCAACCGCGTTGGCGCCCGCGGCGTTGGCGTGACCATAGAGGGTGCCGGCATTGGTCCCCGCATGGGTCTCGACGAAATCGATGTCGCCGAACATGACGAGCTTGACCGGATTCGGGCTGGGACCAGAGCGCCGCTCGATGGCAATCTCCAGGGTCCCGGCACCGGTAAAACTGAGGCCATCGACGGGATCGCCGCCCGAGTTCGCGTCCGTTGTGCAGGCAAGCGGGTCCACCGCGCCGACGGGGAAATAGAAGCAGACGGCCAGGTCTGTACCTGCACCGGGTGCCCCACTCACCGAGAAGAAGGGGTCCTGCCACTGCAGGATATAGGTGGTATCTGTGTTCTGGGTGATGGTCAGGCGGGTATCCACACCTGGTCCCGGATCGAAGTCGTGCAGCTCGCCGCCGCCTGGGCCGGTCACCACCGAGCCGGCGAAGGCCGCCTCATAGGCCTCGCGGCCATTGTTGCCAGCGGCGGAGAAGTAGGGGATGCCCGCCGCCTTGACGGCATCCACCGCCTGGGAGATGACACCGTCCTGGAACATGGGCTCGGCGAAATAGGCGACGTCGTCGACGATGACGGTGGAGCCGGCGGCGGCCAGGTCCAGGATCCCCTGGGCGAAGTCGGCCTCGCCATTGAAGGCCGTGTGGAAGGCCAGCCCGGCACCCGCCGCCACGTCGTAGACGATCTGGGCCATGGCCCGGCCCTCGTCGGTGCAGCCCGATGTGAGATCGGAGAGGATATCGACCCCGGCCGGCAGGTCATTGGTACCGACGTCGGCTGCGTAGCCACCCAGGCAGTTGAAGCTGTCCGAGAGGACGCCAACCTTGGACCCGGTGCCGTAGACACCGAAGGCGGTTCTCGCGAGGTCCGAACCCTGGGCCTCATCGCCCTGGCTGGCCACAGCGCCGGTGCGCGTCACCGCCACGGAGGGGCGGGCGAATTTTAGCGCCGCGACCCCCTCCAGCGCCGGTAATTGGTCCATAGGCAGCCGGGCCGAGACCAGGCGCCCGGCGACCCCCGTCACCTCGGCGCCAAGCGCCTCCAGCGTCTCCCTGAGCGCCCTTGGGTCGTCCGCCGCGACGGCGTCGATGACCACGCGCTCGCCGACGACCCTGGCCAGGGTCTTGGCCGGGGCAAAGGCGCCAGTCTTGGCGGCACCCTTCGCCAATCCTTGGCGATAGGTCTGGTACTCGGCCGACAGGGTATCGAGCCCGAGGGTGAGCTTGGTCTGGCCAGGCTGTACCGAGGCCGTCGCCATGGTCGCGCTGGCAGAAGGGCTGGCGGCATCCAGCGGGACCAGGTTCACCGCCAGGGCAGGAGCCGTACCAAGGGCCGCGCCGAGCGCCGTGAGCCTGGCCAGCCGTGCCCCCGTGATGACAAGGGCCGCCTTCCCGGCCGATCCCAACACCCGCACCGCACCAGCACCGATCTGTATTTTCACTCTGATTCACTCCGACCCAGTTGGATGTTCCAGTTGGACGTTCCAGTTAGCTGTTTAGGGCACAGCAGGAAGGCGCAGGTGCCTGCGGCCGACCCTTGGCATCCCCCAACGCAAGGACTTCGGTGGCACTAGGGAAGCCGGCCAAGCTCCGCCGCGGCGGTCATCATTCGCTTCATGTCACGGACGGCGAGGTCGAGCCCCGAGAAAATGGCGCGGGCGATGATGGCGTGCCCGATGTTCAGCTCGCGCACCCCTGGGATAGCGGCGACGGCCTTGACGTTATGGTAGTCGAGCCCATGCCCGGCGTGCACCCGCAGGCCCAGCCCGATCCCCAGTTCCACTGCACGGCGGACGCGCTCCAGTTCCTGGGCGCGGGCGGCGGGGCTCGCCGCGTCGGCATAGTGCCCGGTGTGGATCTCCACCACAGGGGCGCCAGCGGCCTTCGCCGCCTCGATCTGGATGGGATCGGGGTCGATGAACAGCGAGACCCGTACCCCGACGTCGGCCAGGGCGGCGCAGACCTCCGTCAACTGACTGAGGTGGGCGGCCACATCCAGACCACCCTCGGTGGTGAGCTCCTCGCGGCGCTCTGGGACCAGGCAGCAATCGGCAGGGCGGACCCGGCAGGCGATGGCGACCATCGCCGGGGTTGCGGCGAGCTCGAGGTTCATGCGTGTCTGCAGAGCGTCGCGGAACAGCTCGACGTCGCGCTCCTGGATGTGCCGGCGGTCCTCCCGCAGGTGCAGGGTGATGCCGTCGGCCCCGGCCTGCTCGGCCACCAGGGCGGCCTGAATGGGTTCCGGGTAACGGGTACCACGCGCCTGGCGAATGGTCGCGACGTGATCGATGTTCACCCCGAGGAGGATCTCGCGGCTGGTCTCATAGGACATGGCTGGCTCCCGATGCGCGGTCATTCGCGGGCAGACTCAGTTCCTGAGGTCCCGCTCCAATGCTGAAACAGCTCTCTGCTCTTTAGAGGGCGCGTGCCAAGATAGGGCGCCAGGGCGGTCCGCATCAACCCCCGCGCCTCCCGAGCAGCGGCCCCACTCAGAGGGTTCCCGGAGGCCAGGGCGAGGACAGTCTCGCCGCCCACCGTTGCCCCCTCCTCGCCCTCGCCGGCAGCCCGCAGGCCCCGCTCAGGCTCGTAGGCGTAAGTGCGGCCAACCACCACCGGCTGACGAGTATCCCATTCCCGCTCCAGGTCGAGGGCATAGCCTGCATCCTGCAGCAGGCGCAGCTCGAACTGGCGCAGCGGGCTGTCCAGGTCCGTTCCCTGAGCAAGTCGGGTCAGGGCGGCGTGATAGAAGGCGAACAGGTCCTCGTGCGGGTCGTTGCGCCCGAGTAGGCGCATCAGCAGTTCGTTGAGGTAGAAGCCGCAAAACAGGGCCTTGCCGGGCAAGACCAGGCCACCGCCGGCCGCCTCTACCCGCGCCAGGGTACGAACCTCGCCGCGCCCGCTCCAGCTCAGCCAGAGAGGGGTGAACGGCTGAAGCAGCACGGCGGAGGGCGCGCGTCCCCGCTTGGCGCCCTTGGCGATGGCCGGAAAACGCCCCTGAGTGCTGGAGAAGATCTCCAGCAGCAGGCTGGTGTTGGCATAGTCCCGCCGGTGCAGAACAAAGGCCTGTTCGAGTCGATCTCTGCTGTGCATGGAACGGACTTGCCGGCGAGCTGAGCCCGGCGGCCTCAGCGGAGCTGCGGGTCACTGGTCGCCATACCCCAGCGCCGCCAGGGCGGCCTCGTCGCTCGACCAACTCTTCTTGACCTTGACCCAGACCTCCAGGTGCACGGGGCAGCCGAAGAGCTTCTGCATCTCCAGGCGGGCCTGAGTGGCGGCGGCCTTAAGGGCCTCCCCGCGGCTACCGATGACGATCGCCTTCTGCCCGGGCCGCTGCACCCAGATCAGGGCATGGATACGGTAGCGTCCCCCCTCCTCGTCGAAGCGCTCGATCTGAACCGTGGTCTGGTAGGGCAGCTCCTCGCCATAGCGCTGCATGAGCTGTTCGCGCAACAGCTCGGCGGCGAAGAAGCGCTCCGAACGGTCCGTGATCTGATCCTCCGGATAGGCGCATTCACCCTCCGGCAGGGCGGCGAGGATGGTCAGCTCCAGTTCCTCGATCTGGGTTCCGGACAAAGCCGAGACCGGCACCACAGCGAGGAAGGGGTGGCGCGCCCCAAGGTCCTGTAGATAGGGCAGCAGCCGGGTCTTGTCCTTGACCGTGTCGACCTTGTTGACCACGGCGATGGCCGGGACCCCCTGGGCCGCGACAGCGGCCAGGGCCTTGGCGTCCTCGTCGGTCCAGCGCAGGGACTCGACCACGAAGAGGGCCAGATCCACGTCGACTACGGCCGCCCGCGCGGCGCGGTTGAGGTAGCGGTTCAGGGCGCTGTCACCGCGATCGTGGATGCCAGGGGTATCGACGAAGACCATCTGGCCCTCCTCGCGGGTCTTGATCCCGAGGACCGCGTGGCGCGTGGTCTGGGCCTTGTGGCAGGTGATGACCAGCTTCTGCCCGAGGATGCGGTTGAGCAGGGTGGACTTGCCGACGTTGGGCCGGCCGACGATGGCGACAGTCCCGGCCCGGCGACCCACAGGGGTGTGGGAGTCCTGGCAAGAGGAAGGATCCGGGTCGGGCTCATGCATTAC
>JBFZCW010000287.1:0-4231 GCA_041307765.1 Chromatiaceae bacterium | reverse complement strand
GGACCACGAACTCCACCACGTCGATGGGCCTCAAGCCCCCGTGATACTTTCGCCGATAGGCCGCGAAACCGGACAGGGACTTGAGCAGGGCGCCCCATTGGTAGTAGTCCAGCGGCGAGCCCACCAGCTTCACGTCGGGGAGCAGCAGGTGGTAGCGCACGTCCAGGATGCGCGCGGTCATGTCCGCACGCTCCTGGAGGCTGCCCAGCACTGTGAAGCCGTAGGCCTCGCCGCGCATCATCGTGCTCTGGGCGAGGCCGAAGAACAGCGCCACCTCACGGTGGACATCGGCGTAGAACTCCGCCGCCCGCCAGGGCTGGAGCTGGGTCTTGAGGTGCTTGTCCACCTGGAGCCAGAATTCATTGATGGCCTCCCACATCTCTCCTGAGATGCGGTCGCGCACCACCCGGGCATTCTCTCGGGCCAGGCGCACGCTGTTGTAGAGGGAGCCTGGATTGCATTTGTCCTGGGTCAGGAGCGATATGACGCGCTGCACCGTCACGGCCCCGTCGGGGTGAAGCTGGGGGTAGAGGTCATCGGCCCCGACGATGTTCAGCAGGGGCTGCCACTGCATCTCCTCGGTGGCCCCCTCGTCGGACTCGAGCATGTAGACGACGTTGATGTCCAGGATGCGCGCAGTGTCATCCGCACGCTCCAGGTTGCGCGTCATCCAATACAGGGATTCCCCGATGCGACTGAGCATCCGCTTGCGCCCTCAATCCGCCAGCACCCAGGTGTCCTTACTCCCCCCGCCCTGGGAGGAATTGACCACCAGGGATCCTTTGGTCAGGGCCACTCGGGTGAGTCCGCCCGGTACCACGTCGATGTCGCGCCCGTAGATAATGAAGGGACGCAGGTCCAGGTGACGGGATTCCAGCTCCCCGTCCAGGTAACAGACGTGGCGCGAGAGCTGAATGACCGGCTGGGCGATGTAATTGCGCGGGTTGTCCTGGATCTTTTTGGCGAACTCCGCGCGCTGGGCCGGAGTGGAGCTTGGGCCCATCAGCATCCCGTAGCCGCCCGACTCGGCCACCGCCTTAACCACCATGGACTGCAGGTTGTCCAGCACATAGGCCCGATCCTGGTGGTCGGTCATCTGGTAGGTGGTGACGTTAGACAGGATCGGGGCCTCGCCCAGGTAGTAGCGGATGATGTCGGGCACATAGGCGTAGACGGCCTTGTCGTCTGCGATGCCGCTGCCTGGGGCATTGACCAGGGCGACGTTGCCGGCGCGCCAGGCGTTGATCACCCCGGCGATCCCCAGGGCGGAGTCGGGCCGGAAGACCAGGGGGTCGAGGAAATCGTCGTCCACCCGGCGGTAGATCACGTCCACCTGCCGCAAGCCGTGGGTGGTCTTGAGGTAGACCTTGTCGTTCTTGCACACCAGGTCGCGCCCCTCGGCGAGCTCGATCCCCATCTCCTTGGCGAGAAAGGTGTGCTCGAAATAGGCGGAGTTGTAGATGCCGGGGGTCAGGAGGACGATGGTCGCCTCGTCCTCGCCGCGCGGGGAGAGGTACCGCAGGGCTTGTAACAAGAGGGCGGGATAATGCTCGACCCGCCGCACCCGGTAACGGGCGAAGAACTCCGGCAGGATGCGTCGCTCCACGATGCGGTTCTCGATCATGTAGGAGACCCCGGAGGGGGTGCGCAGGTTGTCCTCCAGGACCAGGTAGCGCCCTTCCTCGTCGCGGATCAGATCGACCCCGCTGATGTGGGTGTAGATGTCGTGCGGCGGATCGATGTCCATGATCTCGCGGCGGAAGTCCTTGCCGCGATAGATCAGCTCCGGGGGCACGACGCCGTCCTTAAGACACCGCTGGCCGTGGTAGAGGTCCTTGAGGAAGAGGTTGAGCGCCCGGATGCGCTGCTTGAGCCCGGCCTCCAGGGCGCGCCACTCCTCGGCGGTGATGATGCGAGGTAAAATATCGAAGGGCCAGACGCGCTCGATCCCCTCGTCCTGGTTGGAGTAGACGGTGAAGGTCACCCCTTCGGTGTGCAGGGCCAGGTGGGCCTCGCGGGCCTTGGCCCCGAGCAGGTGTTGCCCCGTGCGCTGGATGTGCTCCCACATCGGCTTGTAGTGGTCCCGTGGCAGGAAGTCGTCCCGATAGAACTCGTGGTACGCCATCGCTGGGCGAGCCTGTCCGGTCTCGGTCGGTCTGAGCATGATGGATGCGCCCTGTTTAGGTCATGGCCGTAGTCGGACCGAAGCACGAGGCGTGCCAGAGGTCCTGCTGCACGCCGCCGGATGTCCCCGATAGCCCTCGGGCGTCGCCGGGCGGGGGCCGTTGGGTCGGTATCGTTTCCGCCCGGCGTCTCCGCGCCCCGCCGAGGTGCGGGGTTGCCGGGAGATGGGCTAGGTTGGTGCGTCTGGGCCCGATGTTCGCACGGCGGGGCCCGCCAGGGGTCCAACTTGGGTCAGTCCGGGTTCCGCGCCAGCATTGGCGCGATCATTGGAATGATGCTTGCTAAAGCTTCCTTCCTGAACCCCAAATCGCCGCCGTACGGGAGACCGGCACGCCATGTCGATCCAGATCGCCATCCATCACAAGACCGAGTACCGCTTCGACCACGCGGTGAACCTGTCGCCCCACGTGGTGCGGCTGCGTCCGGCGCCCCACTCCCGCACCCCCATCCTGTCGTACTCCCTGCGTATTGAGCCCGAGACGCACTTCATCAACTGGCAGCAGGACCCTTTCGGCAACTATCTCGCGAGGTTGGTTTTTCCCGAGAAGGCCACGCACTTGTCCGTCGAGGTCGAGGTGATCGCGGAGATGATCACCATCAACCCCTTCGATTTCTTTCTCGAAGAGTATGCGGACTTCTTCCCCTTCACCTATGACGCCCAGTTGACCAAGGAGCTGGGCCCCTACCTGGAGATCAAGGAGGACGGCCCCCTGCTGAAGACCTGGCTGGCCCAGGTCGATCGGAGCAAGACCCGCACCGTGGACTTCCTGGTGGCTCTCAACCAACGCCTGCAGAAGGACATCGGCTACGTCATCCGCATGGAGGTGGGGATTCAGCCCTGTGAGGAGACCCTGGGCAAGGCCCTGGGCTCCTGCCGCGACTCCGCCTGGGTGCTGGTGCAGATCCTCCGCCATCTGGGGCTGGCGGCCCGCTTCGTCTCCGGCTATCTGGTCCAGTTAACCGCAGACCAAAAATCCTTGGACGGCCCCAGCGGCCCCGAGGCCGACTTCACCGACCTGCACGCCTGGGCGGAGGTCTATGTCCCGGGTGCCGGCTGGCTGGGCCTGGACCCCACCTCCGGGCTCTTCGCCGGCGAGGGCCACATCCCTCTCGCCTGCACCCCGGATCCCGTGAGCGCGGCCCCCATCACTGGGGCAATGGACCCCTGCGAGGTGGAGTTCTACTTCCACAACCAGGTGACCCGCATCCACGAGGACCCGCGGGTCACCAAGCCCTACACCGAGGACCAGTGGCAGGCCATCGAGGCCCTCGGCCATCAGGTGGACCGGGACCTGCTCGACCACGACGTGCGCCTGACCATGGGCGGGGAGCCGACCTTCGTCTCCATCGACGACATGGACGGGGCCGAGTGGAACACCGCGGCCATGGGCCCCACCAAGAAGGGCCTGGCCGAGGACCTGCTCAAGCGACTGAAGGGCCGCTTCGCCCCGGGCGGACTCCTGCACATCGGCCAGGGCAAGTGGTACCCCGGAGAGCAGCTCCCGCGCTGGGCCCTGTCCTGCTTCTGGCGCGCCGACGGCGAGCCGGTCTGGCGCGATGACAACCTCTTGGCCGAGGAGCGGGTCTCCCACGGCCATACCGCTGTCCAGGCCGAGGCCTTCGTCCGCACCCTGGCCCAGCACCTGGGGGTGCGCGCCGACTGCGCCCTGCCGGCCCATGAGGACGTTTTCTACTACCTGTGGAAGGAGGCGCGCCTGCCGGCCAACGTCGATCCCCTGGACAGCAAGCTCAAGGACCCCTTGGAGCGGGCCCGCATCGCCCGGATCTTCGAGCAGGGGCTGAACGGCGTGGCGGGCTATGTCCTGCCCCTGCGCTGGCAGGGCCTGGACCCGACCGGGGGCTGGCAGAGCGGCCGCTGGACCTTCCGCGACGGCAACCTCTTCCTGGTCCCCGGCGACTCCCCCATGGGGTTCCGGCTGCCGCTGGATGCACTGCCCTATGTCCCGGAGGGGGAGCTCGACACCTACCCGGAGCGCAACCCCTTTGAGCCCCGTGGCCCCCTCGGGCGTCCCTACGACGAGGTCGC
>JBFZCW010000286.1:0-3102 GCA_041307765.1 Chromatiaceae bacterium | reverse complement strand
CCACGGCCGTTCCGTATGATGATGAGGGCCGGGGCAGGCGGAATGCCAACGTCCGGGTACCGCAGGTTACGTTCCGTCCCGGGTAACAGCGGTAACAGGGGTAACAGGGGGATTTCCTGGCTGGACATGGCTTTCGCGCCGCCCTGGACAGGGGGTGGCCCAGGGGAACGCCGATGCCCCGCCAAGGCCGGCGGGTTGGCCGGGGTCCCCGCCAGGTCCCCCAGCGGGAGATGGTCAGAAAGCCTTGCAAAGACGGGTACTTCCCCTGCTACCCCGATTTCCCTGGCCGGGTGTCACGCCGCCGGCCCGACGGTATCCCGCATCGGGTGTGATGGGGTTCCGCGATGGCTGGGCGCCATCCTGGAGGTCCCGCGGCGAGGCCGGCGTCCGCCGCCCACCGCCCGACCCCGACGAGCACCGCACCATTGACGCCTTCTCGGCGGTGCTCAGTTGGGCCGGTTTGGTAGCCATCGGGAAAGGACCAGACGGACCCGGTTCGGTGCGACGCGGCAGACCACCTGCGGCAGTTACACGATGCCGCACAATCGCTGATTATCGCCCTTGCATTGCGGCCTCGCGACGGCGCTTTTCCTCTGCCTCGCGCATTGCTTTAGCTTTCGCTTGAGCCTGCTCCTGCTGTTGCTGCTGCGCCTGGGCATGGGCATGGGCCTGCTGCTGGCGTATTTGAGCTTGAGCCTGCGCCTGCTGTTGCTGCTGCGCCTGCGCGTGGACCCGGGCCTGCTGCTGGCGCATTCGAGCCTGCGCCTGCTGTTGCTGCTGTGCTTGGGCCTGGGCTTGCTGCTGGCGCATTTGAGCTTGAGCCTGCGCCTGCTGCTGGGCCGAGCCACGGCTGTTAGGCGGAGCCCCCGGGCCAGCACTAGGCCCCGGTCGGTGCTCCTGGTTGCGGTCCGGATTGCCGGGGGTAGCCGGCGGGTGACCACCGCGGGCCCCATAGCGCTGGGGGCCGTCAGGCCGGGCCTCCGGGCCACCGCCGGGCGCGGGTCCGCTATCCCAATTTCTGCCTGGATCGCCGGGGGGATTCGGCGGGCTGCCACCGCCGGGCCCATAGTGCTGAGCCTTGTAGACTGCGCCACGATGCTTGTTCCAATCAGCGTAGGCCGGCTTGCGCGCCCGCCAGTGTTCGACATACGGCCCACGGACATCGGGCGGGAGATAGATGCGAGAACCTTGGCGCCAGTAGTAAGGGGTTCCCTTGCTCGTGTGGTACACAACGTACCCGTCGTACAAGAGTGGCTCATAGCCGTATTCGACCGGTGGCCCATAGACGACACCCGGTGGCGGACCGCTGACCACAATACAACCGGGGGTTGCAACTGCGGTAAGGGCAAGGAAAGCGAGGGCCAGAGCGACTTTATTCTTCATCATGAGTAGTCCATGTTTCTCATTGTTGGGCCGTTTCGCTTCGTCCGTCCACATGTCTGCTCGCGGACGATAACCACGTGAATTGTATGCCCACTATGGCCGCACCGTCGAGACTGACGGGGGACGGTTGCTGGCCCTTGCGACACAGCGCTAACGGGCGTCGGGTCCCCGAACACGCCTAAGGGAAGCTGTTCGTCGACGGGAGGAACGCATTTGGTTCGGGGGAGCGACTCGTCGGTCAGCACAGCAGTCATCCTGGCGGAAGGTCCCGTCTTTGACCGCGTGCGCTGAGATTTCGATCTGAAGTGGACCCCGGATCCTGGACAGGCGACGAAGTTAGAGGTTGAGGCCAGAGCGTTATCCAACCGGAGCCCTCGGCCCCGCCCAGACCACACAAGCGCCACAGGCCCGACTGAAGCGCCCGCTTGGCCCTGGAGGCGATCTGCGGGCTGCGGACCACCGCCTGGCTCGCCAGCGCATTTCCAAGTCCAACTGACCCGGATCAGGCCGTGTAAGCGCCAAGTCCTCGACTGTTAAGGGTTATCAGATGCCTGCCGCCGCGGGGAGGCGGTTATCGGTGGCACGGAGGTGGGAGCACATGGCGAGTCTGGGGGGTCGCTGCGTGCGGCGGTAGGCGTCTGATAAGCCTCGAGGGAGGAAACCGCGGGCAGGGGGGCGATGAGGTGTGGGGTGGCTATGGGGATTGGGTTCTCGGGCCTGGCTGAAGGGTGAGGTGAAAGGCGGCTGACGCCACTCGCAGAAGAGGGTCTGGAACCTAGAACGCGAGCCTGGTGCACAAGGGGGGAGTGGATCTGAGTCCAAATGGCGTGCCAGGCAAGGTCCTCTCGGGCCAGCTGGACACAGCGCTGCCGTCGCCGCCTGGCGGGGGGCGCAGCGGCGGTGCGACAAGGGCCGCTCGGCAGTGAGGCGTACTCATGGACTGGCGCCCCGGGAGTCCGGCGGCGCCCGTGGGGCGTGAGCGCGGGAGAAGGTCTCGATCACGACCATCGCCGCGCCGCAGCAGGGACAGCGACGCCAATCGAAGGGGCCAGCAGACACCACGGGCTCATCGGCGTCCCGCGCGGTGATAGCCAGCACCGGGGGTGGCCGGGTCTCCAACAAGGCACGGGCCCGTGCCAGACGCGCCACGCGCGCGGCATTGGCCAGCAGCCCATAGTGGCGGATACGGTGGAAGCCGTGCGGCAGCACATGCAGCAGGAAGCGGCGCATAAACTCCCCGACGGGCAGCGTCATGCGCCCATAGCGGCAGCGCCCTTTGGCCCGGTAGTCCTTCCACTTGAAGGTGACCCCCTGGTCATCGACGGCGATCAGCCGGCTGTTGGCGATGGCCACGCGGTGGGTGTAGCGCGACAGATAGGCGAGCACGGCTTGCGGCCCGGCGAAGGGCCGTTTGGCATAGACCACCCAATCGCTTCGGCGCAGCGGCCGCAGCCATGCGGCGAACGCATCGGCCTGCGCCAACGCGGTCTGCTCGGCGAAGAACTGCAGTTCCCTGGCCTGATGGGCAGCCGCGAGCTTCTCGCAGAACAGCCGTCGGAACAACCGCGAGAGCACCCGCACGGGCAGGAAGAAGCCGCGTCGGCAGGCCACCCAGCGCGCCCCATCCAAGGCGATCCCGCCCCCGGGCACGATACAGTGCAGGTGCGGGTGATGGGTCAGGGCCGAGCCCCAGGTATGCAACACCGCCGTGAGGCCAAT
>JBFZCW010000285.1:0-14561 GCA_041307765.1 Chromatiaceae bacterium | reverse complement strand
GACTCGGCCACGGTCTGGAAGTCCTGCAATGCGGTGGCCTGGAACTGGATGCCGATGGCCTCGCGATAGGCTGCGTCCAGCGGCTGCCGCTGAAACAGCACGGCCCCGGATGTTGGGGTCTGAATGCCCTCCAGCATCTCCAGGGTCGTGGTCTTTCCCGCGCCGTTCGGGCCCAGGAGTCCGAAGCACTGGCCGCGGTGGACGCGGAAGGAAATTCCGTCGACTGCCCGCACGCCGGGGTAGACACGTACCAATTGGCGGGCCTCGATCAGGGTGTCCATGGCTCTCGGCAGCGGGGGCAGAATCTCGCGTTGGCAAGGAAGCCGTTAGAAAGCGACAAGGAACCGCTGGATGAAGGCATCGTAGTCCGACTCGGGCAAGCAGTTGATGCCGGCGGCGGCCTTGCGCCCGCCGCCGGTGGGAAACTGCCGGCACAGGGCGTCGGCGCCATCCGCGGCGATCAGGGGTGCACGCACGCTGACCACGAAGCCGCCCTCTGGCAACCGGGTCAACAGGGCATGGGCCCTGTCCGGCACACCACGGGCCAGGTCGTTGGCCAGGACGCCGCTGACACGCCGGGCCCAGGGCTCCGCCGGCAGGATGTAGACAGCGTGGCGGTCGGTGGCCAGCTCAGCCGTGGCCTCAGCCGCGCGGGCCATGTCGTCGGCGAAACCGGCGCGCAGGGTGGCGTAGGCCTCGTCGTGACGCACGAAGTCGAGAGGATTGGTGTAGGGGGCAAGGCGACGGAACAGGACGTCTGGCGGAAAGTGCAGATCCTCGACCCGCTCGCCGTAGCCGTTGTAGTTGAGGCAGATCCCCAACTCCCGCAGGTCGGTCAGGTCGTCGGCGGCAAGGTGCAGTGGTGCTGCAGCGCGTCGCGCCGCCTGGTCGAAGTTGTCGCCGAAGGTCCCGACTACCGCCCAGGCGCGGAAGCGGCCACCCACGAAGGCATCGACCAGCAGGCTCGTCCCTTCGTCGGCGAGGGTGCCGATGTGCGCATCGAGCAATGGGTGCGCAGGGATGTCGCCGGCAAAGTGGTGGTCGAAGTAACGCACCCGGACGCCGTGGTCCAGAAGTCGGACTAGGGGTTTTCGGTTCTTGTCCAGGGAGAGGTCGAACACCGTGACGGCGTCCCCCCGGACCGCGGGCACCCGACCGACCAGGGCAATATCGCGCTTCACGCCGGTGATCAGTGTCGTCTCGCCGGGCTGCGTCAGACGCAGTTGCTGCAGGGCGCAGAGCCCGTCAGCGTCGCCATTAAAGACATCGAACTGGGTCATGGGCAGTACGCCTCCAGCGGCTGGGGGGGGGCGGGCATTATGCTCATCTGGAAGCCGGCGACCAATGCCCTGGGGAGACACGGCCTCCGGCGGATGCCTGGCGACCGGCGGGCACCCTGGTCCGGCCCTTGAGTACCCAAGCCGCGACGCTGACCGCGGGGCACCTGCATTTGCCCAACGGGCGGTGGCTGAGTACCATTTGCCGTTCGCTGAGGTCTGCGTCCCATCGCCCGGAGTCCCGGGCGCCCCGACTACCTTAACCGACTCAAGGCGCTGGGACCCGGGGCCCTTCCCGCCCTTGCCCCAGGGGCTCGGCCCTGCGTTACGGCGACCCCTTCACACGATCAATGACCATCGAACGCACCCTCTCCATCATCAAGCCCGATGCCGTCGCGCGCGATGCCATCGGGGCCATCTGTGCGCGCCTCGAAGCAGCAGGACTCCGCATCGTCACGGCGCGTATGCTGCGCCTGAGCCGTGAGCAGGCGGCGTCCTTCTATGTGATCCACCGGGGCAAACCGTTCTTTGACGCACTCGTCGACTTCATGGCGTCGGGGCCGATCATGGCTCAGGTGCTGGAAGGTGAGGATGCCGTCGCGCGCAACCGCGCGGTCATGGGGGCGACCAACCCAGCGGATGCCGCACCCGGGACCATCCGCGCAGATTTTGCCCGCTCGGTAACAGAAAATGCAGTGCATGGTTCCGACGCCCCGGAGACCGCCGCCAGCGAGATCGCCTTCTTCTTTCCCGAGGGGATCTGTGAGCGCGGCCGCTGAGCGCATCGCCCCAGGGGCCGCCGGGATCGATCTCCTGGACTTCGATCTGGCTGGTCTGGAGGCGCTGGCCGTCGCGCTTGGCCACAAGGCCTTCCATGGCCGCAATCTGTTCAAGTGGGTGCACAAGCATGGGGCCACCGACTTCGACGCCATGACGGACCTGGCCAAACCCTTGCGTGCCCAGTTGGCAGCCCGGTACACAATTGTCCCACCGCGCATCGCCCTGGAGCAGCCGTCGGCGGACGGGACGGTCAAATGGGTCATGGAGCTCGCGGACGGGCAGCGCATCGAGACTGTGTATATTCCAGAGGAGCGGCGCGACACCCTCTGCATCTCCTCCCAGGTCGGCTGCGCCCTGAATTGCGCCTTCTGTTCGACCGCCCGCCAAGGGTTCAACAGAAACCTGAGCGTCGGGGAAATCATCGGCCAGGTCTGGCACGCCACCCGTCGCCTGGGCCGGCCACCCAGCAACATCGTACTGATGGGCATGGGCGAGCCTTTGGCAAACTTCGACGCCGTGGTCAAGGCCACCGCCATTATGCAGGACGATCTCGCCTACATGGTTTCGAAGTACCGGGTGACGCTTAGCACCTCCGGTATCGTTCCCAACATCTACCGCCTGCGCGAGTCGAGCGACATCTCTCTGGCCGTCTCGCTGCACGCCCCGGACAATGCCCTGCGCGACCAATTGGTCCCCATCAACCGGAAGTACCCGCTGGAAGATCTCTTGCCTGCCTGCAAGGCCTTCGTCGGGGACGACAAGCGGCGGCGCATCACCTGGGAGTACGTCATGCTCGACGGCATCAACGACAGCCTGGCCCATGCCAAGGCCCTAGTCCGGCTGCTTGAGGGGATACCTTCGAAGATCAACCTCATCCCCTTCAATCCCTTCCCGGGCAGCGAACTGGGTACCACACCCCCGGAACGCATCGAGGCATTCCGGCAGCGCCTGATGCGCTCAGGGCTGTTCGCCATGACCCGCAAGACCCGCGGTGACGAGATCGCCGCCGCCTGCGGGCAACTCGTGGGCAGGGTGGAGGACCGTACCCGGCGTGTCGCGGCCTTCCCGTCCCCAGCGGGGTCCCGCGTATCATGAGCCGCTGCCTGACCCAAAACGCCCGAGGATTGGTATCGATCCTGCTGGCCGGCTTGTTGTTGGCAGGCTGTGGCAAGCACGGTACGCGCAGCGATGATGCCACCGGTGCTCTGGGCACAGACGTGCCCTCCAGCCCGGCGGATGTCTACGTTGCGCTGGCCAGCGAGTACTACGCCCGCGGACAGATGGACGTTGCCTTGCAGAGGGCCAACCAAGCGCTGGATGAGGACTCGAAGAGTGCCAAGGCCCATCTCGTCAATGCCCTCATCTATCAGCGCCTAGGGGAGAGCGCCAAGGCCGAGACGCATTTCAAGCGGGCCGTGGAGTTGGATCCCAAGGACCCAACCATCCGTAACGCGCTGGGTACCTATTACTGCGCCAAGAAGAACTATGCCGCGGCGGATGAGCAGTTTAAACAGGCCCTCGCGAACCCGCTCTATGCGACCCCCTGGACGGCCCGGACCAATGCCGGGATCTGCGCCAAGGCGTCGGGCGACCGGGCCAAGGCACAGACGTATTTCCGGCAGGCCCTGGAATCTAACGCCAACTTCGGTCCCGCCCTCTTGGGATTGGCCGAGCTCGATCTCGCTCAGGGCGACGCGCGCTCGGCCAGCGGGCTGCTCACCCGCTACTTCAAGACGTCGCCGCCAACGGCTCAGGCCCTATCCCTCGGAGTGCGCGTCGAACGTCAACTCGGAAACAAGAAGGCTGCCGCGAGTTACGCAACCCTCCTCAAGCAACGGTTTCCAAACACTCCTGACGCCGCATCGCTCTGACGAGTCGAGGCCATGAACCCGCAACCCTTGGACGACCATCAAGACAGCAGTCACGTCGAGCGTGGCGAGAGCATCGGGCGCCGTCTGCGGGCCGCGCGGATCGACCGAGGGCTGGACCTGGAGCACATCGCCGCCCAACTGCACCTCAAGCCGTCTCTGATCGATGCCCTGGAGGCAGGACGCTACGACGCCCTGCCCGGGCCCGTCTTTGTCGCCGGCTACATACGCAACTATGCCCGCCAGGTCGGGCTCGACCCGGAGCCGTTAGGCGCGGCTTACCTTTCGTCTGCAAAGCAGACGGAGCCGGATCGAGTCTGGAGCCAGGCCCGGGCGACCCGCAGGGACGGCAGCGGCTTCCTGATACGGCTGATGACCGTCGTCTTAGTTGCAGGGTTGGCCTACCTGTTCGCGCAATGGTGGCAGAACCGCGCCCCTACTGTGGCCGAATTGGCCGGGGAACCTGCCACGATGCTCAATCCCGAAGGGCCGGACGCGGCCGGGCATCCGGCGGCCTCCGCGGTGGTTCATCCCCCCCCTCCCCGGGCCGAAAGTCCCGCCTTGCCTGGAGGAACCGCGCCGGGGCACGGCGCTGCACAGCCCCCCCACGCGGACCGGGCGACCGTTGCCGTGAACGCCGCCGACACCCCCATGCCGACTAAGGCCACAACGCCCTCCCCGGAAGACTCCAGCACCGACTCTGTCCCCGCCAAGGACACTGACTCGCTCCATGCCACCGACGCTTCGGTGGCGACAGTCGCACCGGAGATTGCCGCAACGGACGGTCCCGGCCAGGAGATTGGAGATGGGGGCGATGTCGTTCTGGAGTTCCGCGGGCCCTGCTGGGTGGACGTGCGCGACTCGGCAAAGTCTTTCAGCCTCACCGGAGAGATGACCAAGGGCGACCGCCGGATCCTAGGCGGCACGCCGCCGTATTCGCTGATCCTCGGCAACGCGTCAGCGGTGACCGTGACGGTCAAGGGCGTACCGTTCGATCTGACCGGCGTCGCAAAGGGCAACGTGGCCCGCTTCAAGCTCGATCCCGCCGCACTGCCCTGAGCCGACCCGGACCACCCCGAATGGCGAAGAATATCCAGGCGATCCGCGGGATGCACGACCTGCTCCCAGACCGCAGCCCCCTCTGGCAAACCCTGGAGGATCGGGCTCGATCTGTCCTTGAGGCCTATGGCTACAGCGAGATCCGAACCCCCCTGGTCGAGATGACAGAACTGTTCAAGCGGTCGATCGGCGAGGTCACCGACATCGTCGAAAAGGAAATGTACAGCTTCGCCGACCGCAACGGCGATAGCCTTAGCCTGCGCCCCGAGGGGACCGCCTCCTGCGTACGCGCCGTCATCGAGGGTGGACTCCTGGGTCAGGCTCAGCGTCTGTGGTACCGTGGCCCCATGTTTCGCCATGAGCGTCCCCAGCGCGGGCGCTATCGGCAGTTCCACCAGATCGGGGTGGAGGTCTTTGGGCTGGCGGGGCCGGACATCGACCAGGAAGTGGTCTTCATCACGCGGCGCCTGTGGCAGGCGCTCGGCCTGACCAACCTGCGCCTGGAGGTCAATACCCTCGGGAGCGCCGATGAGCGCGCCGCCTACCGCGCCGAGCTGGTTCGTTACCTCGAGGGACACGAGGGCCGTCTGGATGACGACAGCCGCAACCGCCTATACACGAACCCGCTGCGCGTCCTCGACTCCAAGCACCCCGATATGGCTAAGGTCATCGCTGAAGCGCCGAGCATCTTCGACTACCTCGGGGCCGACTCACGGGACCACTTCGACGAGTTCCTGGCCGGGCTCGACGCGGCCGGGCAGGCATACAGCGTCAATCCGCGCCTGGTGCGCGGCCTCGACTACTACAATCGCACCGTCTTCGAGTGGATCACCGACGACCTGGGTGCTCAGGGCACGGTCTGCGCCGGCGGGCGTTACGACGGACTCGTGGAGCAGCTCGGCGGGCGCCCTACCCCGGCGGTGGGTTTCGCCCTGGGGCTGGAGCGATTGGTCGCCCTGCTGGAGCAGTCCCCGCCGGGCATCGAGGCGCCGGTCCATGCCTACCTGGTGGCGGTGGGTGACACTGCCCAAAAACGTGCCCTGCAGATCGCCGAGGTGCTGCGCGACACCCTGCCGCAGCTTCGGCTGATGTGCAACTGCGGCGCCGGCAACTTCAAAAACCAGTTCAAGAAGGCCGACCGTAGCGGGGCCTCATTGGCCCTGGTCCTGGGCGAGGGCGAAGTTGCGCGGGGCACGATCCAGGTCAAACCCCTGCGCGCGGGCGGCGACCAGGTCGAGATCCCCCTCGCCGAAGTGCCGGGGTATCTGGCGGCGCGCATCGGGTCTGAGCCGCCGGCTCGCATTTCTTAAGCCGGTTGCTGGCCGCTGGCGCCGCAACGAATCTGACACTGACACAATCCCCGCTGGAGCAGACATGGCTGATTACGAAACCGATGACGAGAAGGTCGAGGCAATCAAGAAGTGGTGGAAAGAAAACGGCGTCTCCGTTGTGGCAGGGTTGGCCATCGGCCTGACGGCCGTGTTCGGCTGGCGCTTCTGGGTGGACTACCGCGAATCCGTCGGCCAGCAGGCCTCTACGGCCTTCGAGCAACTCATGATGGGGGCCGACGGGGAGGACACCGCAATGGCACTGGCCCAGGCCCAGGCCATCCGCGACGGCTTTGGCTCAACCGCCTACGCCAGTCTGGCTGACCTCATGGAGGCGCGGATCAAGCTCAAGGCGGGAGACCCTGCGGGAGCCGTCGCCGCCCTGGAGCGGGTCATGACCAAGGCCCCGGATCCCGCCCTATCGCGCATTGCAGGGCTTCGGCTGGCTCGGGTCCTCCTGGACCAGGGGGACCTGGACCGGGCCGGCGCCATCGCCGCCAAATATGCCGATGACGGCAGCTTTGGCGGCGACTTTGCGGCGATCCAGGGAGATATCGCCGCGAGCCAGGGTCGCCATGCCGAGGCTCGTCAGGCCTACGAACGAGCCATGAGCGCCGGCGCTAGCCTACCGCAGCTGATCCAGCTCAAGCTTGACAACCTACCGGCCGCGGGCTAGGTGCCTGCCCCGCGACATGCGTATCCTCCCGCTCCCCCTCAGCAGGCGCACTCCATGAGATCCTTAGCCCCGCACACCCTGGGCCGCGTCGCCCGCGTCTTGTTGGCCGCCCTGCTTGGGGCCGCGGCGCTCGGCGGATGCAGTTATATCCCCTGGCTCGGCGGGGAGAAGGACCCATCGCCGCCCGCCCAGCTGGTCCCCTTCGCACCCCAGGTCGGGGTCCGCACGCTATGGAGCACGAAGGTTGGCACAGGTACGCGCAAACGGCAGTTGGCCCTGGTCCCGGCTTTGAGTGGAGGACGACTGTTCGTCGCCGACACCGATGGGGGCGTCGCCGCCGTCTCCGCCGCGGATGGGCGGGTCCAGTGGCAACGCCAGACGAAACTCCCCTTCAGTGGAGGACCCGGCACCGACGGACGTCAGCTCCTGCTCGGTACCAGCCAAGGCCAGGTCGTGGCCTTGTCCGCCAGCGACGGCAGTCAGGTCTGGAGCGCCGGTGTGGACAGCGAGGTCCTCTCCGTGCCGCTGATCGGCGGCGACCTGGTCGTGGTCCACACCCTGGACGACAGCGTTTATGGCCTGGAGTCCACCACCGGCAAGCAGCGGTGGCGCTACGTCTACCCAGCCCCGGTCCTGACGCTGCGCGGCAGCAGCACGCCCGTGCTGGCAGACTCTGCTGCCTTGGTCGGGCTATCCGGGGGCAAGCTGGTCAAGCTCGACCTCGCCGGTGGCGTACCCATCTGGGAGGTTACCGTGACCCTGCCAAGCGGGCGTACGGAACTCGATCGCATCGCCGACATCGACGCAGACCCCGTCGTTGTCGGTTCGATTGCCTATGTCGGCACCTACAACGGTGACCTGGCGGCGGTGGACCTGGCCACCGGCGACATCCTGTGGCGGCGTACCCTGTCGTCTCATGCCGGCTTGGCGGCGGACGCACGCGACCTCTACATCACGGACTCCGACGACAATATCTGGGCCGCGGCCCCGGAGGATGGCGCCGGGCGCTGGAAACAGGAGCAGCTCCGCCACCGCCTGCTGACCGCGCCCGCCCTGCTTGGGGATTACGTCGTCGTGGGTGACCTGGAGGGTTGGCTGCACTGGATCGCCCGCAAGGACGGCACCTTGGCCGGGCGCGTAAAAGTCGCCGGCGGGGCCATTACCGCCCGCCCACTGGTCGCCGATGGGCGGCTCTACGTCTATGCCGACGACGGAACCCTCGCGGCGCTCAGTCCCGGGGGGTTGACCGCAGAAGACCGCACCGCGGCTGGGGCCGCCAGTGCTGGACCCAGTGGGGGGGCAGGGGTGGTCACGTCCCCT
The DNA here is from genome assembly GCA_041307765.1 of Chromatiaceae bacterium. Classification (GTDB taxonomy): domain Bacteria; phylum Pseudomonadota; class Gammaproteobacteria; order Chromatiales; family Chromatiaceae; genus DYRB01. The sequence continues at coordinate 6,253 of JBFZCW010000285.1, read as the reverse complement.
GACCTGCCAAAGCCCGGTTCGCCCACCGGCGGCGCGGCCCTCTGAGCCGCCGTGCTGCCCGTCGTCACCCTAGTCGGCCGCCCCAACGTCGGCAAGTCGACCCTGTTCAATCGCCTCACCCGCACCCGTGATGCCCTGGTCGCGGATTTTCCGGGTCTGACCAGGGATCGCCAGTACGGCCTGGGGAGGGTCGGCCCCGCCGGCTATATCGTAGTGGATACCGGCGGCATCAGCCCCGAGGCCGAAGGCGTCGAGGCACTGATGCAGGGGCAGGTCCGCCGCGCCATCGAGGAGGCAGACCACATCCTATTTTTGGTAGACGCGCAAAGCGGCGTTACCCCGGACGATCAGGAGGTGGCGGAGCGCCTGCGCCGTACGGGCAAGCCGCTGACGCTGGTGGTCAACAAAACGGACCACCGGGATCCAGTCATCGCTGCGGCTGACTTCCACTCCCTGGGGCTTGGGGAGCCCGTCGCCATCGCTGCTGTCCACGGCCGGGGGGTCGAGGGGCTCATGGCACGGGTCCTGGCTGCTCCTCCCGTCGCCGGGGCGCCCGGGGACGGGGCGGCGGAGGGCCAAGGGGTCAAGATCGCGGTGGTCGGGCGCCCAAACGCGGGCAAGTCCACCTTGGTCAATCGGCTGGTGGGGGAGGAGCGCGTGCTAGTCTTCGATGCCCCCGCTACCACCCGGGATAGTATCTACGTTCCGTTCCAGCGTGCCGGCCGCGACTACACCCTGATCGACACCGCGGGCATGCGACGCCGTGCCCGAATCGAGGACGCCATCGAGAAGTTCAGCGTTATCAAGACCCTCCAGGCCATTGAGGCGTGCAATGTAGTGGTATTGGTCTTGGACGCCCAGCAGGGCATCGGCGAGCACGACGCCAACCTGGCAGCCCATATCATCGAGAGCGGGCGGGCCTTGGTGGTCGCAGTCAACAAGTGGGACGGGCTCGACGGTCACCAGCGCGACGCGATCAAGACCGCCTTGCAGCGGCGCCTGGCCTTCCTGGATTTTGCCACAACCCGCTTCATCTCCGCTTTGCACGGCAGCGGGGTCGGGGTCCTGCTGGACGAGGTGGACAAGGCCTTTGCCAACGCCACCCGCGCCCTCTCCACACCCCAGATCACGCGTATCCTAGAGGCGGCCGTACGCGAGCATAGCCCCCCCACGGTGCACGGGCGGCGCATCAAGCTGCGCTATGCCCACCAGGGCGGGCGCAACCCTCCCATCATTGTCATCCACGGAAACCAGACCGAGGCCCTGCCGGAATCCTACCGTCGTTACCTGATTGGCCGGTTCCGAGACGAGCTGCGCCTGTACGGGACCCCATTGCGCCTAGAACTGCGTTCCGGGACCAATCCCTTCGAGGGTCGCCGTAACACCCTCACCCCCCGCCAGGAGCGTAGCCGGGAGCGCCTGCGCCGGTTCGCCAAGGGCAGGAGCTGACCGCCCCTCTTTGGCGACGGGGCCAGCTGGCCCTGCACTACGCCGCGGGCAACATTCCTCGCGGCCTGGGCTGGAGTCTATCCCGTCGCCGAAGGCCCAGGTCTGACCCTCGCGGTGGTGACGGGGACAGGGGTCACACCCGGGACATAAACTCGCCTGTGACGGTGTTGACTTTGATGCGGTCGCCGGGGGCCAGGTATTCAGGGACTTGCACGACCAGGCCGGTGTTGGTGGTGGCGGGCTTGTTGCGGGCCGATGCGGAGGCCCCCTTCATGGCTGGGGAACAGTCCAGGACCTCCAGGACCACGGTGGCCGGCAGCTCGATGCCCAGGGCGGCACCGTCCACAACCAGGGCATAGATCCCCTCCAGCCCATCGGTGAGGTAGGGGCGCTCGGCCTCCAGGGCGTCCAGGTCGAAGCTGTGCTGCTCGAACGTGTCGCGGTCCATGAAGGTACAACCGTCGTTGTCCTGGTAAAGGAATTGCACCGGGCGGCGTTCGAATTCCACGGTCTGCACCACCTCGTCGCCCTTGAAGCTCCCCTGAAACTTCTGTCGCGTGACCACGTTGCGGCCCCGCACCTTGTACAGGGTGTTGCCGCTTCGGGACGAGGCGGTCTGCACCTGAACCTCGTTGATGAACACGCTGGCGCCGTCGACCTCGATCACGATGCCCTTCTTGATGTCACTGGCTTTCATGGGGTCCATCGCGAGGGGGTCTGGTGAATGTAGACCCGCATGATACCGGCTGGCAGCGGGTCCCGGGGGGGAACGGGCTCGACACTACTCCTTGGCGGCCAACGGCCGAGCCCCGGTGGTCGGCCGTGCCTCGATGCGATCATTGCCCCGCCAGACCTCGAGGCGCACCGCGGCGTCGGGTCCGGTTGCGGCGACCAGGTCGAACAGGTCCTGAGTCCCGGCAACGGGGTGACCGCCGATCTGGGTAATGACGTCTCCCGGGCGTAGTCCCGCCTGCTCGGCGGGACCGCCCTCGACGGTGGATGAGACGAGGACCCCGGTTTCCGTGCGCAGACCGAAGTCAGCGGCCAGGGCCGCCGTGACGCTGCGCCCGGCCAGACCCAGCCAACCGCGGCTCACCTTCCCGGAGGCGGCGACGCTTCGGGCCACTCCCTGCGCGAGGTCTGCGGGAATCGCAAAGCCTACGCCTTCCGAGACTCCGCTCTCGGAGTAGATGGCCGTATTGATCCCGATCAGGGCCCCGCGACTGTCGATGAGGGCCCCTCCGGAGTTGCCGGGGTTAATGGCCGCGTCCGTTTGGATGAAGTTCTCGATGCCGGTGATGCCTAAGTTGCTGCGCCCGGTGGCGCTGACGATCCCCAGGGTGACGGTCTGGCCGACGCCGAAGGGATTGCCGATGGCCAGCACTACGTCACCCACCCGCAGGTCCCGCGGCCGGCCGACCGGGATGGTGGGAAGCTCCTTGGCATTGGCCTTGAGGACGGCCAAGTCCGTTTCCGGGTCGAAGCCCACTACCCGGACGGCCAGGCGCCGCCCGTCGGCCAGCTCCACCTGAACGCGGTAGGCATCCTTGACGACGTGACGGTTGGTGAGCATGAGCCCGTCGGCGGAGAGGATGACTCCGGAGCCCAGGCTGGTACCGCGGTGCTTGTACTCCGCTTCCGGAGCGAGCTGGCCATAGTGAGGCTGCATCCGGGGGTCCCGGAAGGCCTGGGTGTGACGCTCGGTGGTCGTCACAGAGCTGAAGACATTCACTACGGCCGGAGCGGCCCGGGACACAGCATCCGAGAAGGATGTGCCTGCGGAGGCTGCGGTGTCGCGAGCGACCAAGGCTGCGACGCTCGGGGAAGCGCCGGGCAACAGGCGCGGCGCAAGCCAAAGACCTGCGAGCACGCTGGCCATGCCTGCGACGAAGGCGGCGAGAATCCAGGCAAGCGGGCGACTCATGCTCATGGTCGTTAAGTTATCATGCGCCGCGATCGACGAGGTATGGGTCACAGCCCCTGGAGGCGTGACCCGACCGGATGACCGGGAGGGAAGGCGCGTGACCGAACTGACCACCCTGGCTGAGTACTGCGACGCGCTGCTCAGCGCTGCGTCTTTTGAGGATTATTGCCCTAACGGGATTCAGGTCGAGGGGGAGCGCCCGGTGCGGCGTCTCGCCAGCGGGGTGACCGCCAGCGCGGCCTTGTTGCAAGAGGCCCTGGCCTGGGGAGCAGATGCCATCCTGGTCCACCACGGCTGGTTCTGGCGCGGGGAGGACCCGCGCCTGAACGGCATGAAGGGGCGGCGCGTGCGCACCCTGACGCGCGCTGACGTGGCGCTGCTCGCCTACCACATTCCCCTCGACGCCCACCCGGAGTTGGGCAACAACCGCCAGCTGGCGGAGGTGCTGGAGCTGCGCGCGCCCCGGGCAACGGATCGTTGCGGCGGCATCCTGTGGCAGGGATGGCTGCCGCACCCGATGGCGGCGCCAGATCTCGCGGCACACCTTGCTGCCGCCCTGGGGCGCTCCCCGATGCACATCCAGGGCCGGCTGGGCGCGATCGAGCACGTGGCCTGGTGTACGGGCGCGGGGCAAGCCTACATCGAGCAGGCAGCCAGCCTGGGGGTGGACGCCTACCTCAGTGGCGAGATCTCGGAGCAGACCACCCACCAGGCACGCGAGCTGGGGCTGGACTACTTCGCCTTGGGCCACCATGCGAGCGAACGCTACGGGGTACGCAGCCTGGGCAGGCACCTGGCGGAGCGCTTCGCCTTGGAACATCGCTTCTTCGATATCGAAAACCCTGCCTGAGCTCGGCTAGGATCGTTGCGCTGAGACACTGGGGCCGGCCTATCTCCCCACTCTCCTTGACCTTTTAGCGCCGGATCGGGGAGAATTGCTGGCCGGCATTGTAGCGAATCCGCATATTCTTAAATCCTTCCATCCAGAAATGCTGTGGCCTCATGTCGGGACCATGGCCATCGCTAGCGGGGTCCTCCAACCATATGAGCGCACAGGCTGTAGACAGAAGCAGGCGGCGCGTGCTGATCGCCGCGACGAGCGTCGTTGGCGCCGTCGGCGTCGGCTTCGCACTGGTCCCGTTCATCGCCTCCATGAACCCGAGTGCCAAGGCCCGTGCGGCCGGCGCCCCGGTGGAGGCGGACATCGGCAAACTGGAGCCGGGCGGCATGCTCGTCGTCAAGTGGCGCGGCAAGCCGGTGTGGGTGGTCAGCCGCACCCCCGAGATGCTCGCCGCCCTCCCGACCCTGGATGGCGAGCTCGCGGACCCCGCCTCCGAGGTCCCGCAACAGCCCGAATATGCTAAGAATCCGACGCGCGCCATCAAGCCGAACTACTGGGTGGGCGTCGGTATCTGCACCCACCTGGGCTGCTCGCCGACCTACCGTCCGGACGTGGCTCCCGAGGACCTTGGGCCGGCCTGGAAGGGCGGCTTCTTCTGCCCGTGCCACGGCTCACGCTTCGACCTGGCTGGCCGGGTCTACAAGGGTGTCCCTGCCCCCACCAACCTGGTCGTCCCGCAGCACACCTACCTCTCCGATACCACCATCCTGGTGGGTGCAGACAAAGGAGCCGCCTGATGAGCGCTGATAGCATCGAGACCAAGGGGTTCCTCGGCTGGATCGACAAGCGGTTCCCGCTCACAAAGGTGTGGAACGAGCACCTGGCCGAGTACTACGCGCCGAAAAACTTCAACTTCTGGTACTTCTTCGGTTCGCTGGCCATCTTGGTCCTGGTCATGCAGATCGTGACCGGGCTGTGGCTGGCCATGAGCTACAAGCCCTCCGCGGCGGACGCCTTCGGCTCCGTCGAGTACATCATGCGCGATGTGAACTGGGGCTGGTTACTGCGCTACCTGCACTCCACGGGGGCCTCGGCCTTCTTCATCGTCATCTATCTGCACATGTTCCGCGGCCTGATGTACGGATCCTACCGCAAACCGCGGGAGCTCCTGTGGATCATCGGTGTCATCATTTATCTCGCCATGATGGCTACCGCCTTCTTCGGCTATCTGCTCCCCTGGGGCCAAATGTCCTACTGGGGAGCCCAGGTCATCGTCAACCTGTTTGCTGCGGTGCCGGGAATCGGCGAGGACCTGTCGGTGTGGGTGCGAGGCGACTACGTCATCTCGGATGTCACCCTCAACCGCTTCTTCGCCTTCCACTTCCTGGTCCCGTTCGTGCTGGTGGCCTTGGTGTTCATCCACATCGTCGCCTTGCATAAGGTGGGCTCGAACAACCCGGACGGGATCGAGATCAAGGAGAACAAGGACGAGCACGGCATCCCCAAGGACGGCATCCCGTTCCACCCTTACTACACGGTGAAGGATATCGCCGGGGTCGTCGTCTTCATGGCCATCTTCCTCGCCATCGTCTTCTTCGCCCCAGACCTCGGCGGACTCTTCCTGGAGGGGCCGAACTTCCAGCCGGCCAACCCGCTGCAGACCCCTGCGCATATCGCCCCGGTGTGGTACTTCACCCCCTTCTATGCCATGTTGCGCGCGGTCCCGCCCATGTTCGGCTCGCAGTTCCCGGGCGTGGTGGTGATGTTCGCGGCCATCCTGATCATGTTCTTCCTGCCCTGGCTCGACCGCTCCCCGGTCAAGTCAATCCGTTACAAGGGCATGCTTTCCAAGATCGCTCTGGGCATCTTCGCGGTCACCTTCGTGGTGTTGGCTTACCTCGGCCTGCAGCCGGCCACCCCGATTGCGACCCTGATGGCGCAGATCTTTACCGCCCTGTATTTCGCGTTCTTCCTGCTGATGCCAATCTACAGCAAGATCGAAAAGACCAAGCCGGTTCCGGAGAGGGTGACCGAATGAA
>JBFZCW010000284.1:0-4340 GCA_041307765.1 Chromatiaceae bacterium | reverse complement strand
GCCCTCCAGGTCCACCTCCGGCTGTGGCTCGACATCCTTAGGATTAGGTAGATAATCCACCACGGCATCCAGCACCAACTGCATGCCCTTGTTCTTGAAGGCGGAGCCGCAGAAGGTCGGGAAGAAGGCGAGCTTGATGGTGCCGCTGCGGATGCAGCGCTTGAGGGTGTCGATGTCCGGCTCCTCGCCGTCCAGGTACTTTCCCATCGCCTCGTCGTCTTGTTCCAAGGCGTTCTCGACGAGCTTCTCACGCCACTCCTCGATCAGGTCGGCCATGTCCGCCGGCGGGTCCTGGATGCTGTACTTGGTTGGGTCGCCGGAGTCGTCCCAGATCCAGGCCTTGCGGGTCAACAGATCCACCACGCCGGTGAAGGCGCCTTCAATGCCGATGGGCAGGACCATGACCAGGGGCTTGGCCGCCAGCACGTCCTCGATCTGCTTGACCACGCGGTAGAAGTCCGCACCGATGCGGTCGAGCTTGTTCACCAGGATGACGCGGGCGACTTTGGAGTCGTTGGCATAGCGCCAATTGGTCTCGGACTGGGGCTCCACGCCGCCAGAGCCGCAGAAGACGCCGACGCCGCCGTCGAGTACCTTCAGCGACCGATAGACCTCGATGGTAAAGTCCACGTGTCCGGGGGTGTCGATGATGTTGAAGCGGTGACCCTTCCAGTAGCAGGTGGTGGCGGCGGACTGGATAGTGATGCCGCGTTCCTGCTCCTGCACCATGAAGTCAGTGGTGGCAGCGCCGTCATGGACCTCGCCGATCTTGTGGATCTTGCCGGTGAGCTTGAGGATGCGCTCGGTGGTGGTGGTCTTACCCGCATCCACGTGGGCGAAGATACCGATGTTTCGGTACAGGTTGAGGTCTGCCATAGCTGCTTCCTGGTGTCCCCGGCTGACCGGGGGGTAATGTAGAGGTGGGAACCGGGCCCGGACGACCCTGGTTTTGCGGCTGCAGACGGTATCAGCAAACCTGCAGGAGTCAAGACTTGACGCTGAAAACAGGCCGTTAGGCCAGGGGTTTTTGGGGTGCCCCAGGGCTCTCGGAAGGCCTACCACCCATTGGGCCGGGAGCACCTGGTACGATATGCGCCCCAACAGGGCTCCCGTGACCGCCCCCGGGACTGAAGCGCCAGCCAGAGCCCCGACCCAATCCGAGCTACCCACGCGCCAGAACGATGCTCGACAGCCTGCCCCACCTGCGCCCTTCGGCCTTTCCGCCCCTGGAGCGGGCGCGGCCACGCATCCTCCAGGTCAATCTGGGGCGGCTGTGCAACCAGCAGTGCCTGCACTGCCATGTGGCCGCCGGGCCCAACCGCCGGGAGGTCATGAACGCACCGACGCTGGACCTGGTCATGACAACCCTGGAGCGGTTGCCCTTCGAGGTACTGGACCTGACCGGCGGCGCCCCCGAGCTGAACCCCGGCTTCCGCCGGCTGGTCCCGCATGCCCGCAGCCTGGGGCTGCGGGTCATCGACCGCTGCAACCTGTCCGTGCTGGGCGAACCTGGGCAGGAGGACCTGGCAGACTTCCTCGCCGGCGAGGGCGTCGAGGTGGTTGCCTCCCTGCCTTGCTATCTTCAGGAGAACGTCGATGCCCAACGCGGGACAGGCGTCTTCGCGGCCAGTCTGGCCGGGTTGCAGCGGTTAAATCGGCTGGGGTACGGGGAGCCGGGCAGCGCCCTCACCCTGGATCTGGTTTACAACCCCCAGGGGGCGAGTCTGCCGCCGCCCCAGGCAACCCTGGAGGCCGACTACCGACGCACCCTCTTGGGGACCTACGGCATCCGGTTCACCCGCCTGCTGGTCCTGGCCAACCTCCCCGTGGGCCGGTTCGGCAGCACCCTGTTGTCCCGGGGCCAGTTCGACGCGTACCTGGCCCTGCTCCGAGGCGCTCATCGGGAGGCGAACACCGCCGCAGTGATGTGTCGCGAGCTGATCAGCGTGGACTGGCAAGGCGTGCTCTACGATTGCGACTTCAACCAGATGCTCGGGCTTGGCCTGGGGGCTGTGGGTGGGGAGAGGGGCCGGACTGCTCCTGCCCACCTGCGCGACCTGCCCGGGCTCGCCCTCGAGGGGAGTCCCGTCGCCGTGGCCGACCACTGCTACGGGTGCACGGCAGGGCAAGGGTCGAGCTGTGGCGGGGCCCTGGAGGCCGATGTGGGCGAGAGCGTGGGGCGGCGTGCCTAGGCCATGCGCCTGTCCATCATCATCCCGACCCTCAACGAGTCTGCCCACATTGGCGGCCTCCTTGCCGACCTGGCCCCAACGCGCCAGGCCGGGCACGAGGTGATCCTGGTGGACGGTGGCAGCGCGGACGGGACCGTCGAGGGCGCCTCCCGCCTGGTCGACCGATCGCTCCGGGCCCCCCGCGGGCGGGCCTCCCAGATGAACGCAGGGGCCAGCGCCGCAACCGGCGAGGTGCTGTGGTTCCTGCACGCCGACTCCCGGCTGACGCCGGAGGCGCCCGCCGCCCTGATCGCGGCCTGCCAGGCGGGGACAGCCTGGGGGCGCTTCGATGTGCTCCTCTCTGGACGCCCGCGGGTACTGCGTCTGGTGGAGCGACTCATGAACCTGCGCTCCCGCCTCAGCGGTATCGCCACGGGCGACCAGGGAATCTTCGTCGCCCGCGCCGCCTTCGAGCGGGCCGGTGGCTTCCCAGACATCCCCCTGATGGAAGACATTGCCCTATCCAAGGCCCTGCGCAGACAGGCCCGGCCCGCCTGCCTGCGCGTGCGGATCGTTACCTCCAGCCGGCGCTGGGAAGAGCAGGGGGTCGTGCGCACCGTCCTGCTCATGTGGCGACTGCGCCTGGCCTATGCCATGGGCGCAGACCCCCATCGACTGGCGCGGCTATATGGCAACTGATCGGGGGACGAGGCCATCCGGTACCCTGCTCGTGTTCGCCAGGGAGCCGGTACCGGGGCAGGTCAAGACGCGGCTCATCCCGGCCCTCGGGGCCGAGGGTGCGGCCCGCCTCTACCATGCCCTGCTAGAGCTTGCCGTGGAAACCGCCGCGGCGGTGCCCGGGGTGCACCGGGAGCTTTGGTGCGCCGGGGCGCCGCCGACGGACGGCGTCTGCGCTGGGTTGGCCTTGGCCCACGGGCTGGCGTTGCACCACCAGCCCGAGGGCAGCCTCGGGGACCGCATGGCAGCAGCCCTGGCCCGGGCCCTGCAGCGGACCGACCGCGCAGTGCTGATCGGAAGCGACTGCCCGGGGTACCATAGCCGCTACCTTAGCGCCGCCCTGGGTGCCCTGACCGACCACGACGCCGTGCTTGGCCCAGCCGCGGATGGGGGCTATGTCCTCATCGGCCTGAGCCGGTACGCCCCGGAGCTCTTCACCAAGATGCCCTGGGGTACGGGTGGGGTGTTTGCGCAGACTCGGGCAGCCCTGGAGCGCCTCGGCTGGACCTGGGCGGAGCTCCCCACTCTGACCGACCTGGACCGGCCAGAGGATCTGGCCCAAGTTCCAGCCTTAATGGCTAACCTCGCACCCCAAGCCCATCCGGAATGACCCATGCTCACCTGGATCGACCGTTTGCCACTGTACCTGCTGGTCGCCGTTGCCCTGACCCTGGGTCTCGCCCCCTTTGCCCCAGAGCCCCACGTTTGGGAGAAGCTCAAGATGCTGGCCGCCGGGAACCTGACCCGCACCATCGACATCTTCGATCTGGTCCTCCACGCCGCCCCCTGGGTCCTACTCCTGGCCAAGCTGTGGCGCATGTCCTTGGGCCGAGGTGGTGCGGCCGGCTGAGGTCCGCTGTTGGTCTACACCGTCGATAGCGGTGGATACGCGGGTCGGCTGTTCCTTCGTTCGAGAGGTTGACAAGCCCGTGGAAGACCGGCCCGACGACAACGAGTTTGTATTCACGCTCAAGCCCGACCCGGACCCCGAGATCGGCCAGTACGTCATCGCCTTCGAAGGGCCAGCCACCGCCTGGGACGACGACATTGGCGACGACCGCCCCGTGGGCCACATCCGGGGCCACCGCATCGACCTCGTCTCCGCGCTGCACGACGGACTCGGACAGGATGCCCTGCTGGAGTCCCTGACCCCGGAGATTGCCGACGTCGCCCAGGCGGTCCTGAGCGACGGGCACTGCCTGCTCCGGCCGCCGCCCCGTCAGGGCTCGCGGCCGAGGACTGCGATTACCTCCTGTACGTCGCCGAGCTTTGGGTCGAGCCCGGTTTCCGGGGGAGCGGGGTCGGCACCACCCTGCTGCGCCGCCTCGGCGCCACCATCGACCGCCTGGCGGGGCGTCGCTCGGGCTAACCGGTCGCGCCTGACGAGGGAGGCATTCCGGTATCGCCGCGCCTGGGTGCCTGTGATAGCGT
>JBFZCW010000283.1:0-5511 GCA_041307765.1 Chromatiaceae bacterium | reverse complement strand
GCATCCCCTTCTGCCACCAAGGGTGCCCGGTCAATAACCTGATCCCGGACTGGAACGATCTGGTCTACAAGGGGGACTGGCAGGGGGCCATCGAGGTCCTGCACTCCACCAACAACTTCCCGGAGTTCACCGGGCGGATCTGCCCCGCCCCCTGCGAGGCGTCCTGCACGCTCAACATCGACGACGTGCCGGTGACCATCAAGACCATCGAGTGCACCATCATCGACAAGGCCTGGGAGCAGGGCTGGATCAAGCCCCAGGTCCCGGCCCGGCGTACCGGTAAGCGCGTGGCCATCGTTGGCTCCGGCCCCGCGGGGCTCGCCTGCGCCCAGCAGCTCGCCCGTGCCGGCCACCATGTCGCCCTTTACGAGAAGCAGGACCGTATCGGCGGTCTGCTGCGCTACGGCATCCCGGACTTCAAGCTGAGCAAGACCCTCATCGACCGGCGCATGAGCCAGATGCGCGCCGAGGGAGTGGAGTTCCATACCCACACCCACATCGGCGAGGACATCCCCGCGAAGCGGCTCCGCGAAGGATACGACGCCCTGGTGCTCACCGGGGGGTCCGAGAAGCCCCGCGACCTCGACGTCCCAGGGCGCAGCCTCGACGGCATCCACTTCGCCATGGACTTTCTGCGCAGCAACAGCAAGCGCGTCCAAGGGGTCTATGTCCCGGACGAAGACTTCATCAGCGCCCAGGGCAAGCACGTGGTGGTGATCGGCGGCGGCGACACCGGCTCCGACTGCATCGGCACCTCCAACCGCCACGGGGCCCGTTCGGTCACCCAGATCGAGCTCCTCCCCGAGCCTCCCGTCAAGGAGAACAAGGCCCTGACCTGGCCCCACTGGCCGAACAAGAAGCGCACATCCAGCTCCCAGGAAGAAGGCTGCGAGCGGATCTGGTCCGTTGCCACCAAGGAATTCTTGAGCGACGGAAAAGGCCACGTCCGGGCGCTTCGTTGCGTCAAGCTGGAGTGGGCTAAGGATGGGGGCGGGCGCTGGCAGTCCAGCGAGGTTCCGGGTTCCGAGTTTGAACTCAAGGCCGACCTGGTGACGCTGGCCATGGGCTTCGTCCACCCGGTCCATCCGGGTCTGCTACAGGAGCTCGGTGTGGAGCTCGACCCGCGGGGCAACGTCAAGGGGGCCACCGAGGGGCCGAAGGCCTACCAAACGTCCCTTGATGGCGTGTTCGCCGCCGGTGATATGCGTCGCGGCCAGTCCCTGGTGGTCTGGGCCATCCGCGAGGGACGCCAGTGCGCCCGGGCGGTGGATGAGTGGCTAATGGGGGTCTCCGACCTGCCGCGGTGAGTGATCAGGTCGGCGGGGCGCAAGACAGCGGCTTGCGGGCCGCCGTGCCTTGCCCGGGTCGCGGTGCTTTGTGGTCTGACAATCAGACGCTGCCGGAGAGAGGCATCCTTTCCGGTGACTTCGCCTTTGCCCATTGCCCCCGGGCGGCCACGCTCCTGCCAGCCGTGCTTGGAACTGGCCCGCGTTGAAATCGACATCGATCACCTGTCGTCAACGGGTCACGCAGACAGGGGTCAAAAAAAACCCCGGCACGTGGCCGGGGTTCTTCGCCGTCAAGGCCGCCTCGTCAACGGATCAGTCGTCGCCGCCCATAATCCCCAGGATCTGCAGCAGGCTGATGAAGATATTGAACATGCTCAGGTAGATGCCGTAGGTGGCCATGATGTAGTTGGTCTCTTCGCCGCGGGCAATGCGGCCGGTGTCGAACAGGATGAACCCGCTCATGACCAGGATGATGCCCGCCGAGATGGCCAGCGACAGGGCCGGCATGGCCAAGAAGATGTTGGCCAGCATGGCGACCACCAGGACCATCATGCCCGCGAACAGGAAGCCACCCATGAAGCTGAAGTCGCGCTTGCTGGTCAGGGCGTAGCCCGAGAGGCCCAGGAAGATCAGGGCCGTACCGCCGAACGCCGTGCCCACGATCTGCGGTCCCTGGGGGAGCGCCAGGTATTGGGTCAGGATGGCTCCGAGGCCGAACCCCAGCAGGCCGGTGATACCGAAGATGACGCCGATGCCGCTCGCGGAGTTGGCGGTCCTCGGCAACACGAAGATGCCCATGACCATGGCCACGATGACTGAGACCAAATAGGTCCAGCTTGGCACCTGGAGGGCGACCGACAGGGTGGCCGTCAAGGCACTGAACCCTAGGGTCGCCGCCAGGAGCAGGTAGGTGTTCTTGAGGACCTTATTGGCACTGAGGGTGCGGCTAACACCCTGAACCACAGCGTAGTCGTAATTTGCCATTGGAACGATTCTCCTCGTTTGTCGAAAGTGTTGGACGCCGGATGAGACCAGAGCCCGAGCGTACAGTTCCGCCAAGCATACCGACCGACTCAGAAACTGCAACCCCGGATCGGTCCATCGCGGTGGGTGGCTTGTCGCCACCCAGGATTTCGGTATCCTTGCTCTTCCAGGTGGGTACTGGATCGGCCCGGTCCAAGCTCGCCCGGTCTCGCGCCCCGGTTGGCGCGCATCTGGAGAGGTGGCTGAGCGGCTTAAAGCGGCGGTCTTGAAAACCGTTGAGGAGCGATCCTCCGGGGGTTCGAATCCCTCCCTCTCCGCCAAGCATGAAGGTATCCCGCTCGGGCCCTACCCCTGCCCTCACGGGGGGAACTTAGCCGCAGTTGCCCCAAGACTACCCAGGTCGGAAGTCCCGCGCCGGTCTGATCAGTTCAATCTGGCCCATTGGTGCCGGGATTGTGATCGCGGCGCTCGATATGGGGCATCTGTCTTGCGGGTCGCGGGCCGGCGCGCCGTCGATCTCTTAGGCAAAATGGCGTTGTGAGTGCTGCTCGGGCCGCACCGGGCGCCCGGCAAGAGGCCGGCACCCGGTTCGGCGAGAGGCCTGGGCTCTAAAGGTACTCGGGCAGGTGCTTGCGGATGCTGGCGGGTTCCTGGGTGGCGAGGGATTTGTCGATCTCGACGGCGACCAGTTGCCGCAGCGACGGCGATTGGTGTTTGCGCAACAGGCCGAGGAACGCCGGGGCCGCGATCACGTAGAGTTTGGATAGCTCGCCCGCGATGCGGGCCGATTCGAGCAGGTCGCAGACCTGTTGGGCGAAACGGTCGGCGAGATCTTGCTTCACGCCGCCGTTTTCACCGAGACCGTGGCCGCCGACCTTCGGGTTTCGGTCGCGTCCGCCCTTGTCGGCGACGAGATCCCCCTCGTGCAGCCGGGCCTCGGGTGAGGCGAGGTCGTGCAGCTCGCTCAAGGGGCTGGCCGGTCGCTCGGCGCCGAAAAAGCGTGCCCGGTAAGCGTCGGCGACAAGGACCCAGGTCGTCATCATGCTGGCCTTCCTCCGGTTGTGCCCGCCTCCCGCGGAGGCGGGGCTGGCATCTGAGTGGTGCGGGGCCCCGCATCGCCTCGTCGGACCCCGACACCGTTCTTGGCTAGGGCTGGGGCAGGGTGTCGCCCATGCGCTGGGCGGCGCTCCGGCTCATCCTCATGCACACATGGAGTGTAACAGCACTGTCACACCCCGGCGCGCCTAGGAGTCTATGCCCGTCGGGGCAGGTGGGGACGGGTCACAGGGGGGCGGCTCCCCCCGGTGGCCGCCAGGTAGCCGCCGGGGGGCGTCTCAGCGCCGGGTGCCGAGCAGGATGTCGCGCCCGCGCAAATCCGCTAGCAACCCGCGTCCAGCCTCGATGACCTGTTCCGGTCGCGGGTGACGCAACTCGCAGGCGATGCGGGTCAGGGCGTCAAGACCGGTCGGTGCGGGTTTTTCTTTCAGAAGTTGCAGCAGCCGCTGGGTCACGGCGTTGATCTCCAGAAATTCCACCTGCCCCTGGCGGGTACGGTAGACAACCAGGTGGGTCGACTCTGGGGGAGGCACATCGGGCTGGTGTCCGGGGCCGATGTGATGGACCGGGAATCGGTAGGTTAGATTCCAGGCCAGGGGCGAGACCACCGGCGCCCCGGTCAGCAAGTCGCCGTTGGGGTCGGCCAGGGTCGGGTCGGGCTCGTCGTCGCTGATGTCCAGGGCCAGCTCGACCCATTCGTAGTGCGCCAGTTCCAGCAGGAAAGGCGGATCCTGCGGGTCCCCGGTGCGTACCTCTTGGAGATAGGCCAGGAACTCTTGCCCCAGCTCGTGGAACAGCGGGGTTGTGCAGCGGTGGTGGATGAAGAACCCCCGTACCAACTGCTCCCAGTGCTCAACGGCCAGAATCTGGCGGGTGACTGGGAAGTTGGTGGCGAGCAGGGAGGCGACGTTGCCGAAGATCAGTTCGCGATAGACGGCCATGCGCCGTTCTTCCACGCCCGCCGGCCGCGGCTGCTCCTCCGGGTCGCGGATGTGGGCGGCGAATGCCCGCTGGACGTCGGCGCAGCGTCCCCCGGTGTATGCGGGCTGATCAACCATGGGCCAAGCGCGCCTGGCCCGAGCTGGCCTGGATCTGGAGCCGGGCGATAGTGCCTACTTCCTGGACCAGGACCTCCAGCGGGGGGATGTTGAAGTCGCGCTCCAGCAGGGTCGGAAAAATCCCGAAGCGCGCGTAGGCCTCGGCCAGCAGGGCCCAGACCGGGTCGATTACGTCTGCCCCGTGGGTATCCACCCGCAGATCAGGGGTTTCCTCGTAATGCCCGGCGATATGGGCGTAGAGGATGCGATCTGCGGGAAGTCGGCCGAGGAAGTCTACCGGGTCGTAGCCGTGGTTGATGGAATTGACGTAGATGTTGTTGACGTCGAGCAGGAGGTCGCAGTCGGCCTCCTCGAGCACGGCGTTGATAAACTCGATCTCGGGCATCTCCTGGCTCGGCGCTGCGTAGTAGGAGACGTTCTCCAGGGCAATGCGCCGTTCCAAGATGTCCTGCACCCGGCGCACCCGTTCAGCCACATGGTGCACGGCCTCCTCGGTGAACGGGATGGGCAGCAGGTCATAGAGGTGGCCGTCGTCGGAACAGTAGCTCAAGTGCTCCGAGTACGCGCGGATGCCGTGGTCGTCAAGAAAGGCTTTGATGCGCCTGACGAATCCAACGTCTAACGGGGCGGGCGAGCCGATGGACAGGGACAGCCCGTGGCAGACGAAGGGGTGCTGTTCGGTCATGCCGCGGAACTGCCGGCCAAGGCGGCCACCGATGCCGATCCAGTTCTCGGGCGCGACCTCCCAAAATCCCACAGAGGCAAGGGGCCGCTCGGCCGCGGCGTCCAGGAAGGAGCGCCGCAGGCCGAGGCCGGCACCGTGAACGGGGAACTGCCGAGCATTCACGGTCGCTCAGAGGACGGTACTTACTTGGAGCCCCCGCACTTGCCTTCGCCGGCCTTCATCGCGCCGCCGCACTTGCCCTCGGCGGGCTTCTTCTCGGCGGCGGCCTTTCCGGCAGCGCCACACTTGCCCTCGCCGCATTTGCCCTCAGCCGCCTTCTTGGCCTCGGTGGTCATCTTCTCACCGCCGCACTTGCCTTCGCTCTTGGCCTTGTCGGCCGCGGCCTCGGCGACCTGGAGGTAGCCCTGACTGAGCTGGCTGGCAGCGAAGATCGGAAGAG
>JBFZCW010000282.1:0-9353 GCA_041307765.1 Chromatiaceae bacterium | reverse complement strand
TCGTAAACCACCCGCTCGAGCTCCGGGTCGTAGCGCATTTCCACGTGCCCGCTGATGGGGAAGTCCTTGCGGAAGGGGTGCCCGACGAAGCCGTAGTCGGTCAGGATGCGCCGCAGGTCGGGGTGGCCGCGGAAGAGGATGCCGAAGAGGTCGAAGGCCTCGCGCTCGAACCAATCGGCGGCGGGCCAGACCTCGACCACCGAATCCACCATCGGTTGCTCGCCGCTGGCCTTGACCTCGGCATAGACCCGCACCCGCAACCGCCGGTTGTGGACGAGAGACAGCAGGTGATAGACCACGGCGAAACGCTTGGGGTCGTCCGCCGCCAGCTCCTGGCCCCGGTCGACCCCGCGGCCGAACCCGGTGGAGGACGCCTCCACCGTCTGCCATTCGGACGTGCCATAGGCGGCATAATCCAGGCCGCAGACGTCCGTCAATTGGGCAAAGGCCAGGTCCTTGTGGTTGCTCAGGGTGCGGGCCACCTGGGGCCAGTGCTCAGACGGGACGATCAGTGTGAGCTCGCCGAGCTGGGCAAGGGTCTCGCACCCCACCCCGCCCACGTGCTTGGCTAGGCTGGCGGCAAGGGCGTCCAACCGGCCGTCGCCGGTGATCGAATCCTGTTTTGCCATGTTGGGAACGACTCAGCGGGCGATGGTATTGGTACGGCGGATCTTGTTCTGCAGCTGCAGTATGCCGTAGAGCAGGGCCTCGGCCGTGGGCGGGCAGCCCGGGACATAGACGTCCACCGGGACGATGCGGTCGCAGCCGCGCACCACCGAGTACGAATAGTGGTAGTAGCCACCCCCGTTGGCGCAGGACCCCATGGAGATCACCCAGCGCGGTTCGGCCATCTGGTCGTAGACCTTTCGCAGGGCTGGGGCCATCTTGTTGCACAGCGTCCCGGCGACGATCATCACGTCCGACTGCCGCGGGCTGGGGCGGAAGACGATGCCGAAGCGGTCCAGGTCATAACGCGCGGCCCCGGCGTGCATCATCTCCACGGCGCAGCAGGCTAGTCCGAAGGTCATGGGCCACATGGAGCCGGTGCGGGCCCAGTTGATGAGCTGGTCGGCGGTCGTGGTGACGACGCCCTTCTCCAGGATGCCTTCTATTCCCATTCGAGGGCCCCCTTCTTCCACTCATA
The DNA here is from genome assembly GCA_041307765.1 of Chromatiaceae bacterium. Classification (GTDB taxonomy): domain Bacteria; phylum Pseudomonadota; class Gammaproteobacteria; order Chromatiales; family Chromatiaceae; genus DYRB01. The sequence continues at coordinate 8,209 of JBFZCW010000282.1, read as the reverse complement.
GACGAAACCCACCACCAGGATGCCAAGGAAGATCAGCATCGCAACCAGACCGAAGCCGCCAAGCTGATCCAGCACCACGGCCCAGGGGAAGAGGAAGGCGATCTCGAGATCGAAGATGATGAAGAGGATGGCGACCAGGTAGTAGCGCACATCGAACTTCATCCGCGCCGTTTCGAAGGCTTCGAAGCCGCACTCATAGGGGGAATCCTTCTCGCGACCCGGGCGGCGGGGACCGAGGAAATAGCCCATGGCCGGAGCGGCGACGCCCACCAGGATACCGATGACCAAGAAGATCAAGATGGGCAGATAGTTTTCGAGCACCCTGTCCTCTCCGCTGTTCTTGTGTGTACCAGGCGGTGTGCCGGCGGATAGTAGAGCCCCAGCGCCCGCGTGTCAACCCGGAGACTGACCATGATTATCAAGTATTTCAATTAGTTAGACGTGATCTCCGGGCAAAAAAAAGACGACAGCCCGCGGTTGCGGGTGCCGTCTCAGGTGTTGGTGCCGATGGCCGGACTCGAACCGGCACGGCTTGCGCCACTACCCCCTCAAGATAGCGTGTCTACCAATTTCACCACATCGGCTGAATTTGCTTGCTGGGCTGAGCTACCCGGCTGACCGGGTTAGCTGGACACTCGTCTAGGGCTTACCAGCCCCCTCCGGCGGCACTGCGGGGACGTCGCCCCCGGCGGCCGGGACCTGACCCTGTATCGGGACCATATCCGTACCCGGTACGGCAGGGACGTCTGCAGCGACGGGCGTGGGGGTGGGCGTCGGCCCCGGTCCCCCGCTGGCGACCGGCGCAGTTTCCGCCGCACCAGCTACTGTCCCAGGCGCAACCGTCGGGACCTCAAGCTGAACCGCCTCGGCGGCGCCGTCCATCAGGCCCTTGGGGGGCTCGACCTTCTGCGCATAGTACGCCATGACAACGCTGGTGACGAAGAACAGAGTCGCCAGGATGGCCGTGGTGCGGCTGAGAAAGGAGCCCGACCCACGCGCCCCGAACACCGTGGCCGAGGCGCCGCTGCCGAAGGCCGCACCCGCGTCGGCCCCGCGGCCGTGCTGGATCAGGATCAGCCCGATCAGCCCGATGGCGAGGAACAGATGAAATACCGTCAGAATCGTCTGCATGGCAGCTATCAGGCGTTGGCCTCACCGGCCCGGCAGATCGTCAGGAAGTCCGACGCCTTGAGCGACGCGCCTCCGATCAGGCCGCCATCGATGTCCGCCTGCGACATCAGCTCCACCGCATTCTTGGGGTTCATGCTCCCGCCGTAGAGGATACGGACCCCGGCCGCCACCTCGGCGCTCTTGGCAGCGACGCGCTGGCGCAGAAAGGCGTGGACCTCCTGGGCCTGCTCGGGTGTCGCGGTCATGCCCGTGCCGATCGCCCACACCGGCTCGTAGGCGATGACACCGCGGGCGATGGCCTCGACCCCGGCGGTCTCCATGACCCCGTCCAGGTGGCGCGCCACCACGGATTGGGTCTCGCCGTGCTCGCGCTCTGCCAGGGTCTCGCCGACACACAGGATCGGGGTCAGACCGGCCGCCAGGGCCTGAGCGTACTTCTTGGCGATGATCTCGTCGGTCTCACCGTAATACTGGCGACGCTCGGAGTGCCCCAGGATGACGTAGGTGCAACCGACATCCTTGATCATGCCGGCCGATACCTCCCCTGTGTAGGCTCCGCCGGTCTCGGTGCAGGCATTCTGGGCCCCGACCGCTACGCGGCTTCCGGCCACGGCCGACACGGCGAGACCGAGGTACGGAAAGGGCGGACAGACCAGGACCTCAGTCTTGGAGATGCTGGCCATGCCCTCCCTGATACCGGCGAGCAGCGTCTCGGCGCTGGCCTTGCTGCCATTCATCTTCCAGTTTCCGGCGACCAGGGGTTGGCGCATGGGGTACCTCCGCAAAAACAGCCGGCAAGGTTATCCGCTGGCACACCCAAAAGCAACCCACAGACATCGGTGCCCGGCCGTGCCACCGACCCGTCCCGGGGTACCCACCACACGGGACGCGCCGGTCGGGGGGCGCCAGGCCCTGGACCTGGACCCGCTGTTCCGCAAGAGGCTGCGCGACTCTGCAGACGCCCATGGGCGCTGGCCCGCCTCACGCACTCCGGGCGCTGAAGCTGGGGCGCCTGTCAGGCGGCTGGCGAAGGATCCCGGCCAGCCTCTGCCGTGGGCGAGACCTTCGCGGGTTCCGTGCTTGTGGGTCGCGCCCGAGGCCACGCCCCTGCCCGCGGGCAGGGGCAGGCGGGCCGACACGCCCTGCGGCGCGGACTAAAAGGTGAACACCCGCTTGTCTCTCAGCCTGACTGCGCTCCTGGCAGCGGCGTGCTGCCTTGCACCATCCACCCCGGCCGCCAAGGACGGGACCGTGGCCATTACGGTGGACATCACCCATGTCGATGATCCGGAAAAAACTGCTCGGCGGCCTCACCCCGGACCCCGAGCTGACCGGCACCTACACCTTCAACACCGAGACGCCGGATAGTATCCCCGACCGGGACGACCTCGCCGTCTCCTATCACGATGTGCCGCCCTACGGCATGACCCTGACCGACGCCCTCGGCAACAAGTACGAGATCCCCGAGGGGAAGGGCGCGGTGCGGATCGATATCATCAATGGCCGACATCCAACTCCAGAGGGCGACACTTTCCAGGTCGTCAACGACGAAGTTCGCCTAACCATTAAGTTCGCCTAACTCGAAACGGAGGTCTCTACGACGGCTGGCTCGTGTGGCGCCTGAGTGACGCCACGGGCCTTGCCCTCGCGGACGACAGCCTGCCGGCGGACGCGCCTGGTCTTATCGCATGGGGCATAAGTCACCTCTGGGTTGACTCTTGAGCCAGTGTTGACTGCTGACGGTACCGTGACCTACGCCGCCGTGGTCACCGAGGACCCGCTCGAAGCCCTTCTAGCCGCGCTGGATGACGTGGCGGCGGAGGGCACCGCCTTCGACGCCGAGCAGGAGAACGGCCTGTGCCAGAAGACCCACCAGGTGTCCGTGAAGGTGGCCAGCGGCCGCGTCTACCAGGCCTGCCAGGAGCTGCAGGCCTTCCTCTGCCAGCTCGAGGCCCTTAGAGGGACCAGGCCAGGGACTTGGCGACGTTGGATGAGATGCTCGCCCTCGCCCATGAGGTCCTAGAGAGCATCCCCGCCCCGAGGACTTCGCCCAATGCCCGGTCCTCAAATAGCCGGGGCGCCAAGCTCCGGCCTCTGAGCACCCGCCCTCCCGCGGCGGTTTCGTTTCGGCCCCGTCTGCGTCGACCATTCGGTAATCCTGGGCGCCCACAGGCCCGGCGCGACATCCGCGCCCTCCCGCTGGCAGGGGGTGGAGGGATGGGGGATGCCGGGTTCGGGAGCAACTTCGGCCAGCGCCGGCGGTCGGGTCAGGCGCCAGACAACGAGCCGGCCGCGCCGGACCATGCGGCCACCCAGCCACCCTCCCCCGCTTTCGCGCTAACCTAATGAGGCCGAACAACAACCCCGAAGGAGGGGATCACCATGGGTCGAGTGGCACTGGTTACCGGGGGCACCCGGGGCATCGGCGAGGCCATCTGCCTCGCGCTCAAAGAGGCGGGCTACACCGTCGTCGCCAACTATGGCGGCAACGATCAGGCGGCGCGAGATTTCTCGGCGCGCACCGGTATCGCCGTCAAGAAGTTCGACGTGGGCGACTTCAGCGCCGTCGCCGAAGGGATCGCGGACATCGAGGCGGACCGCGGCCCGATCGACGTGCTAGTGAACAACGCAGGCATCACCCGCGACGGGACTCTGCACAAGATGACCTACGAGCAGTGGAATCAGGTCATCCAGACCAACCTGACCTCTTGCTTCAACACCTGCAGGGCCGTGATCGAGGGCATGCGTGCGCGCGGCTTCGGGCGCATCGTCAATGTCGGGTCCATCAACGGCCAGGCCGGCCAGTATGGCCAGGTCAACTATGCCGCTGCCAAGTCCGGCATCCACGGCTTCACCAAGGCCCTGGCCCAAGAGGGGGCGGCCCGAGGCATCACCGTCAACGCCGTCGCGCCAGGCTACGTGGATACCGACATGGTGCGCGCCGTGCCACCCGAGGTCCTGGCCAAGATCATCGCGAAGATCCCCGTGGGGCGCCTGGGCAAGCCGGAGGACATCGCCCGTGCCGTGCTCTTCCTGGTCGCCGACGAGGCGGAGTTCATCACCGGGGCGACCCTCTCGGTGAACGGCGGCCAGCACATGTACTGAGGGCTGGACCTCGTCTCGTCGGCGGGCCGGCCCTGGGGCCCCTTCACCTCATCACCAAAGACGCGAATAGCCCATGAGCCACTCACCGACCCCCGGCCAGCGCCTGTGCCAGGCCGTACAGGACGAGCGCCCCCTGCAGGTGGTAGGCGCCATCAATGCCTACCACGCCATGATGGCCGCCAAGACGGGCTACCGTGCCCTGTACCTCTCCGGCGGCGGGGTAGCGGCCGGCTCCTACGGCCTGCCGGATCTAGGGCTCACCAGCCTAGACAATGTCCTGGAGGACGCGCGGCGCATCACCTACGCGACCGATCTCCCGCTGCTGGTGGACGCAGATACCGGCTGGGGCGGCGCCTTCAACATCGCCCGGACGGTGCGGCAGATGCAGCGGGCCGGAGCGGCGGGGGTCCACATCGAGGACCAGGTTGCCGCCAAGCGTTGCGGCCACAGGCCCAACAAGGCCGTCGTCGCCAAGTCCGAGATGGTGGATCGGATCAAGGCCGCCGTGGACGCCCGCAGCGACGACTTCGTCGTCATGGCCCGCACCGACGCCCTGGCGGTGGAAGGCATGGACTCGGCCATCGAGCGAGCTCTAGCCTGTGTCGAGGCCGGTGCCGACATGATCTTCCCGGAGGCCATGACGGAGCTGGAACAGTACCGGCGCTTCGTGGACGCGGTGCGCGTCCCCGTGCTCGCCAACATCACCGAGTTCGGGGCTACGCCGCTGTTCACGACCGCAGAGCTTGGCAGCGTCGGGGTGGGGTTAGTCCTGTATCCGCTCTCCGCCTTTCGCGCCATGAACAAAACGGCGCTGAACGTCTACCAGGCGATCCGCCGGGACGGCACCCAGGCCGGCGTGGTCGATACCATGCAGACCCGAATGGAGCTCTATGACTACTTGGACTACCACGGTTACGAGCAGCGCCTCGATGCCCTGTTCGCCGAGGGCGGGGACTGACCCCGGCCCCGCCCACAACGACCGCGATCACCACCGAGGAGAACCGCAATGGCCGACCATGAGAGCCAGCTCCCAAAGCCCAAGAAGTCCGTCGCCCTGTCTGGGGTGGCCGCCGGCAATACCGCCGTGTGCACCGTGGGACGCACCGGCAATGACCTGCACTACCGCGGCTATGACATCCTGGACTTCGCTGACACGGCGGAGTTCGAGGAGATCGCGTACCTGCTGATCCACGGCAAGCTGCCCACGGCGGCCGAGCTGATCGGCTACAAGCGGCGGCTGGCAACCCTGCGTGGGCTACCGGCGGCGCTGAAAATAGCCCTGGAGCAGCTCCCGCCCTCCGCCCACCCCATGGATGTGATGCGCACGGGCTGCTCCGTCCTAGGCAGCCTGGAGCCGGAGAAGGAGGCCATGCCTGAGGCGGCAGCCCGGGAGATCGGCGACCGCCTGCTGGCGTGCTTCGGATCCATGCTGCTGTACTGGTACCACTTCGCCCACAATGGGAGACGCATCGAGGTGGAGACCGACGACAGCTCCGTTGGTGGCCACTACCTGCACCTGCCCCACGGTCGTCCCCCGTCTCCCCTGTGGGAGAGGGCCATGCACACCTCGCTCAACCTCTACGCCGAGCACGAGCTTAACGCCTCTACCTTCACCGCCCGGGTCGTGGCCGGGACCAACTCGGACATCTACTCGGCCGTCACCGGGGCCATCGGTGCCCTGCGCGGACCCAAACACGGGGGGGCCAACGAGGCTGCCTGCGACATCCAATGCCGCTATGCGACAGCCGATGCGGCCGAGGCGGATATCCGCGAGCGCGTCGGGCGAAAGGAGATCGTCATCGGCTTCGGCCACCCGGTCTACACAGTGGGAGACCCGCGCAACCAGGTCATCAAGGCAGTAGCCAAACGACTGTCCGAGGCCGCCGGGGACATGGCCATGTTCGCCGTCGCCGACCGCCTGGAGGCGGTCATGTGGGACCTCAAGCGGATGTTCCCCAACCTGGACTGGTACTCGGCGGTGAGCTACCGGCAGATGGGGATCCCGACCGCGCTCTTTACGCCCATCTTCGTGATCTCGCGGACCACCGGCTGGGTCGCCCACGTTATCGAGCAGCGCCAGGACGGCAAGATCATCCGTCCGAGCGCCAATTACGTCGGCCCGGAGAACCTGCGCTGGATTCCGATGGACCAGCGATAACCCTGGAGCAGATCCATGCGCCCAAACAACGTCGATACCAACCTGCGCCCCGACCCGGACCCGGAGCTGGTGGCCATCGCCGATTATGTCTGCGACTATGAGGTCGAGAGCGCGGAGGCCCTGGACACCGCCCGCAACTGCCTGATGGACAGCCTTGGCTGCGCCCTGCTGGCTCTGCAGTACCCGGAGTGCACCAAGCACCTCGGGCCCATCGTCCAGGGGACCCTGGTGCCCAACGGGGCAAAGGTCCCAGGGACACAATTCCAGCTCGACCCGTTCAAGGCCGCCTGGGACATCGGCGCCATGGTCCGTTGGCTGGACTTCAACGACACCTGGCTGGCGGCGGAGTGGGGGCACCCCTCCGACAACCTGGGGGCCATCCTGGGCCTCTCGGACTACCTCTCCCGCAAGGCGGTGGCCGAGGGCGACGCGCCGCTCACCATGGGTGAGGTGCTGCACTACATGGTCAAGGCTCACGAGATCCAGGGCGTCCTGGCCCTGGAAAACAGCTTCAACCGGGTCGGGCTCGACCACGTGGTCCTGGTCAAAGTCGCCTCCACCGCAGTGGCGGCTGTCATGCTGGGGGCGACCAAGAACCAGGTCATCGCCGCCCTGTCCCAGGCCTGGGTGGACGGCCAATCACTTCGCACCTACCGACACGCCCCCAACACCGGGTCGCGGAAATCCTGGGCTGCGGGGGACGCCAGCTCGCGCGGAGTGCACCTGGCCATGATGGTGATGAAGGGAGAGATGGGGCTGCCCTCTGTCCTGAGCGCCCCCCGCTGGGGCTTCTACGACGTGCTCTTCAAAGGCAACAGGTTTGCCTTTCAGCGCCCCTACGGGAGCTATGTGATGGAGCAGATCCTGTTCAAGTTGAGCTTCCCGGCGGAGTTCCACGCCCAGACTGCGGTGGAATGCGCCATGGCCTTGCACCCACAGGTCAAGAACCGTCTGGATGAGATCCAGCGCATTGAGCTGACCACCCAGGAGTCGGCGATCCGCATCATCAGCAAGGAGGGGCCGCTCCACAACCCGGCAGACCGCGACCACTGCCTGCAGTACATGGTCGCCGTGCCCCTGATCTTTGGCGCCCTGACCGCGGACCACTACGAGGACGCCGTGGCCGCGGACCAACGCATCGACGCCCTGCGCGAGAAGATGACGGTGCGCGAGGACCCGCGTTACACCGCCGAGTACCTGGACCCGGACAAGCGCTCCATCGCCAACGCCGTGCAGGTCTTCTTCAGGGACGGGACGGCGACGGACAAGGTCGAGGTGGAGTACCCCATAGGCCACCGGCGCCGCCGCGCCGAGGGCATCCCGGTCTTGGAGCGCAAGTTCCTGGGCGCCCTGCGCACCCGCTTCCCCAAGGGCCAGGCTCAGTGCATCTTTGATCTGTGCTTAGATGCCGAACGCCTGGCGGGCACCCCCGTCCACGCCTTCATGGACCTCTTCGTGATCTGAGGGCCCCAAAGGCCGTCAGTGCTGGCACTCGTCCAAGTGGGTCAGGCGCCCAGGCAGCAGACCGACGAGGAAGGCAACCAACATGATGGCAGGGCTCGCGAGGACCGCGAGGATCGCGAGCAGGTTTGCGGTAACCGGAAAGGACATCGTCTGGGCGAGGACCTCCATCAAGATCCCAGTGACCAACAGGGTCGCCGAGGCGAGGACGGCGGAACGCATCAACTTGCAGGTGAACACGGCACTGCTCCAGAGATAAACTACATAAGCGTATTCTAATATTTTTAACGGCCAGTACAAGCGAACGGATCCAGATGGGCAGAATGCGGGCTGGGGCTGGGGCTGGGGGGCTGG
>JBFZCW010000281.1:0-3140 GCA_041307765.1 Chromatiaceae bacterium | reverse complement strand
AGCTGTTCAATGGCGTCCTGAACCCCAAACAGATCGAGGGCCTGAGGTTGCTGGTAACGGCCTTCCCGCAGCAGCAGTTCAACCAGACTGAGGACCGCCGCTCGGAACGTCCGAGCCGTGGTGTGGCCTGTTTCGACTGTCACGCAAATGGGCACACGAACGCGGCCACTCATCTTGTGGGAGACATACGTCCTCAGGAGTTTCGTCACCGCATCGACACGCCTGCACTCCGTGGCGTGAATATCCAACGACTCTTCGGGTCGCAGCGTGCATTGAAGAGTGTTGAGGACTTCACCGAGTTCGAGCAGCGTGCAGCATACTTCGACGGCGATCCGGTGATTGCCACCAAGAAGGGTGTCAACGTTCTCGAGCGTGGCAGCCAAGTGCACGCCATGGCGGAGTTTCAGGCGATCCTTGACTTCCCGCCGGCACCCAAGCTGGGCATCGACGGCAAGATCGACCCGAGAAAGGGCACCGAATCGGAGATGCGCGGGCAGGCTCTGTTCTTCGGCAAAGCGAACTGCGCCAGTTGCCATCAAGCTCCCTACTACACCGACAATCTGATGCACAACCTGAAGACAGAGCGGTTCTACAAGCCGCGGATGATCAACGGGCGCATGGCCAGTGCCGATGGGCCGATCAAGACTTTCCCCCTGCGCGGCATCAAGGATTCGCCGACGTACCTGCACGATGGGAGACTTCTGACGCTCGAGGATACGGTGGAGTTCTTCAACTTAGTTCTCGAGACCAAGCTCACTGATCAGGAGAAGAGGGATCTCGTAGCGTTCATGCGGCAACTCTAGACTGAAGCAAGCTGTGGGCGCATCCTGAGAAGGGGTGTCGCCTAACAACGGCCTTCAGAGCTACTATCAGCGGACGGCGCTAACGCGCCGCCGCTGAACCTTCGCATTATCCCTGTCGGGACAGCTTTGGATCTGATAGCCGCCAGTTCGAGACCAACCGCGACTGACAGCTTCGGGTCGACAAGAGCCAGTTCGAGCCTCCTCGACCCCGGTAAGGAGTGGCTGAGTACCATTCCCCACGGGCCTGAACGTGGCTCAGTGCCAAACAGACGCCTGACGCCCCGGTCTAGGAGGCCACCAGCGATCTGGGGCTCCCAGAGCAGGCACCGGTATCGAGCGCGGTGGTGTCCGCATCAGGGTAGTGCCCAGCGGGCCCGCAAGACCGGTTTCGGCCGGGCTGTCGTCCGGTTCTCTCTGTTGGCCCGAAGCCGAACGTCAACTTGCCGGCCATCGGACGTCCCGATCCCGTCCGGACATCCCGCACATCGTCACCCCTCCAAAAAAAGCGGGTGAATCCGGGGAAACCGGGGGAGTGCCAACGGCGACAAGCCCTTGCGACGACGTCCTGCCGGGGGAGTGGGCGGGGAACCTCGGCAGACCCGGCGCCGCGGGCGGGGAGTAACGGTGTTCCCCCCAGGCGTTCCCCGGTGCATAGCGGCACCGAGGCCTTACCCGGCCAGGAGGTCCCCCTGTTACCCCCGTTTCCCCAGAGGCGAGGTGCCGTCCGCAGGCCCGATGGAGCGGAGGCCACACCCGAGCTTCGGTGAGGTCCTCCGTCCTGACCAGGCCCCCGTCAAAGAAGTCCACGTTCGGCCAGGGAGGTCCCTGCACCGTCGCCGACGATGTGGTGATCGAGCACCCGCACGTCGATCAGGGCCAGGGCGTCCTTCAGGCGCTGGGTGATGCGCAGGTCCGACTGGCTCGGCTCCGCCGTCCCACTGGGGTGGTTATGCGCGAAGATCACCGCCGCCGCGTTGCTCTCCATGACCAGCCGCACCACCTCCCGCGGATGCACGCTGGCGCCGTCGATGGTCCCTCGGAACAGCTCCGCGTAGCGGATGATGCGGTGGCGGTTGTCGAGCAGGAGGCAGGCGAAGACCTCGAAGGGCAGCCCGTAGAGCTTGAGCTTGAGGTAGTCGCGGGCGTCCTCGGGGCCCGCGATGGCCTGTCCCTTGACGCTGTAGGCCGCCTCCAGGCAGCGGATCGCCCGGGTCACGGTCCTGCGCTCCTGGGGCGACAGTGCCGGGTGGCGGGCGTTCCCGTCGGTCTCGGTGGTCATGGTGTGTCTCCGGTGGACTGTTGGACAACGAGGAGACACCTCTCCCTCGGGGGGGAGACGGTGTCCCCTCGGGGTCGAATGGCGGGCAGGGTGGTACGGACGAAGGCGCCCCGGGCCGGACGATGGGCTGCGGCGCCCGGGGGGAGATCCGGTCGGATCAGGGGGATGATATGCGGCGCAGGCCGGGGGCTGGCGCGAGAGCGCCGACCTGCTCAAGGACGGTGGCCTCGGCGCGTTTGTGCCCGAGCTAGCCCGCATCGACACAGATGGCTCGGCGCTGTGTGCCGCCCAGGAGACAAGCCTGCGCCATACTGGGGCGGCAAAGGGGACCGCGAGGGACGGACGCCCCAAGGACCTGAGATGGCACCGAGCCATCGCGGAAATCCGTGACACCCAACCAGGGAAACCGGGGTAACTGGGGGAGTGCCAGTGTTTACAAGGCTTTCCGACCTTCTCCCACTGGGGGAGCGGGCGGGGAACTCGGCAAATCCGCCGGCCCCGGCGGGGCCGCGGCGTTCCCCTGCGTCATCCCCTGTCTGGGGAGACAGTAAGGCCATGTCCAGCCAGGAAATCCCCCTGCTCCCCCTATTCCCCCGGCGGAACGGCTACCTGCGGTACCTGGCAGGTCGGCACGCCGCGTGCCCTGGGCCTCATGCTCGTACCGAGCGACCGCGGCCTACCTGTGGATCGGCTGACCCAAAGAAACCGGCCAGCTGCGGACCCGCATCCCCCGTCATCAGCGGCAGCAAGACGCTGTAAGCAGTCGCCCGACAGATCGAAGTATTTGACCCTGGCCCCTGCCGTAAGCCCCTAGGCCGGTATGCGAAGCGGTACCCGGACCGCAACGAGGCAATCATTGCCGCCTACGCCAGCGGTGGCAACACATTGAAGGAGATTGGGCAGTACTTTTGGCCTGCATTACGCGCACGTCAGCCGTGTCATCTCCCGGGCGAGGAAGGCAAGATGCAAGACCCCGTGGCTGTAGTGGCTGTAGCGCATTGGGTGCCAGCACACCATGGTAGCGGTGGCGGTGCAGCCGTGGCGGCGGGATCAGAGCG
>JBFZCW010000280.1:0-3519 GCA_041307765.1 Chromatiaceae bacterium | reverse complement strand
GGTGCTCGCATTCCACGCCGTCGATGACGCCCCGGCCGATGTGCTTGGCCTCGATGACCCCGGCCACGAGGGCCTCATAGGAATTGGACAGCAGCAGGTCGGCGCCGGGCAGCGCGACACCATGGCCTGCCCTCAATGCCTCGATCAACTGGTCCACGTTGCCCGGGGCATCGAATTGGGCGTACGCGTTCATGTGCTTGCCTAGCACGGTGACGGTCTTACCGTCGAAGACCAGCGCCACATCCGCATAGCCGCCCACCCGGTGGGCGCGCAGCTTGTCCGGGCGGCTCAACAGCGCCTCGCCCGAATTGGTGAACTGGATCTTCTCTAGTTGCGGCGTGATGACCTCGATATCGCTGTCGAAGCTCAGCTCGATGGCCTTCTGGCTGCTCACATAGTCTGTCATGGACTTGAGGATGGCCTTGGCGTCGCCCTCTTTCGCCTGGGCACCCGGCCCGACGGCCACGAGCGTCGCCGCAAGGATGATGCAGCCGGCCCTGATGCGGCTGCGCCTGGTGTTCCGTTCTGCCGTGCTTAATTTCGTCATGGGATCGACTCCTAAGATTCGGGGAGATTGCTTGCTCATGGGCAGAGGTCTCCTCGGTTGTGCATCAATGCCCCTCTACCTGCGGCGAAGGGGAGTGGTTGGTACCGTGGCGCTCTGGCTCGTCAGTCGACCCGCACCACGACATATTGGCCCCCGGAGGCTTGGTAGTAGGTTGCGCCGCATTGATGCAGGGCGGTGCCCTCGATCACGATGGTGGTGCACCCTCTGGGCAGCGTCGCCACATAGGCGGAGGTTGCGTAGATCGCGCGGCGGGTCGTCCGCCTGGCGACACCCGCGTAGCTCATCGGCGTCAAGGGTCTGCCGATGACGGCCTGCGCCTCCGAGATGACAAAGCCGCTATCGAGAGCGATGTCCGTGGACATCGCCGAGACGAGAACGACTGCGGCAATGAGGGTCGCATTAACAGTTGGCTTGAACATTCAACTACCTCGTCATTCGGTTCTTAGCATGGAGCATACGGTGCCGTAGGGCGTTGCATGAATCCCACTGGTTACTTCGCCACCGCGATCGCCGGCGGCTGCCAGGTGCCTTCGCCCGGCGGCAGGACGGAGGGTGCTTCGGTCTTCGGCCAGTACAGGCGCATCACGAGATAGATCGGGCCATTCGGCGCAGGCAACCAGTTCGACTCCTTGTCCTCGCCGGGGGAGTCCTTCTGGATGTAGAGCGTCAGCGAGCCGTCCTCGCCCTTCTTCATGTCGGGCAGCATCGGCGAGTTGATGAGATAGCGGTCGATAGGGTTCTTGATCAGGAGCTGGGTCTTTCCGTCGTACATGGTCACCGACCAGAAGGCGTTGACCGGCGGCAGTTGTCCGGCCGGAAAGGTGAGCGTGTAGCGGTGCTTGGAGCCGTCGAGCGCCTCGCCGCTCGCCAGGGTCTTGGTGAAGGGGTAGACGGCCTCGACCGCATCGTTGCCGTAGATGCCGCCGGCGGCCGCGGCCGCGCGCAGCATCCAATCGCCCTTGTAGAAGGCACGGTCGCCAAATGGCGAGACGATGCTCCAGCCGTTGATACGTTCGATGCCGTCCTGCAGGTAGCGCTTGACCTTCTCATCGCCCTCCTTCAGGCCCAGCGCGATCTCGGCCTTGTGCTCGAGGGACAGCTCCTTGAACGCGAAGGTCTTGCCCGGGCCGATGCCGATACGCGCCAGGCGCTCGCGGATCGCCTGCTCCTCCGGCCCAGGAGGGGCAAACTGCAGCGCGAAGTCCAGGTAGTCGAAGAAGTTGGTCTTGGCCAGCTCCTGATCGATCTTCGGAAAGTCGATGGCCGGGGCGGCCGGCGGCGCGCTCTGGCCGAGGAAGGCCGAGAGCGGCTGAACCCGATAGCCCGCCTGCACCTTCTCGACATTGGCCATGTCCGCGGCGTCGAAGAGCTGGGTGCGGAATAGCGCCATCGCGAACTGGGTGCTGGAACGGAAGACCTCCCGGATACCGGGCGGGATCGCACCCTGCCAGTCGGGGCCGGCCACCAGGTAGCTGCCTGCCTCGTGGCCCGTGGCGCGGCTGCCGATGTAGCCGAAGTTGAAGGTATTCCAATCGATGAGCTGCACCGAGTAGTAGCGCTTGGGGTCGACCGCCGGCACCGTCACCACCATCGGCTCGGCCCGCAGATCCAGTCCCGCCGCCGAGTAGGGCGTGTCGCTGTTCGGCGTGACCACCGCGGTGTCCTGGTAGGTGAAGACGCGGTGCTCGTTATGCATCTGGCCAAAGGGGGCCTTGAATTGGCCCGAGTCGCGGTCCACGAAGAACTCGTACTGCACCGCGTAGTTCATCACCAGCGGCAGGCCGTACACGTAGCCCTCCTCCGCGATGGCCTTGGTCTCGGCGATACCGGGGACGGCGAGGCCGGTCTCGCGGTCGACCTGGGCCGCGGCGGAGACGGCATCGCCTGGATCGGCCCAGGCGGCAAAGGAGGCTGGGGCCAATACACTGGCCACTGCTATGGGGAATAAGATCCGTCGTACTGATGTCATGGTTTCACTCCTCGGTATTGTGGGGCTTCAGCCGGACCCTAGATTCCGCTGCGCTTCATCCAGGCTACGAGAGGTCGCTCTGGGGAATAGCTGCGAAGGCTCATCACTTAGGGAACATAAGCTGCACCTGGGCGCGCAGTTGCCAGTCGGGGCCGTCGTCTGGCTTGACCACATTGGCATAGGCGCCGATCTGGGCGTTCACCGGCAGGCGGCCGAGGTGGAAGATGTGACCGATGGCGGCACCCAGCGGGACCGTCCATTGCTCGCCCTCGGCCTCCCAATCCACCGTGAGGATGGGCGAGGAGCTGATGTAAGTCCCACCGGGGAGATTGTAATTGACGAACGGCTGAATCAGGCCGTTGTTGTAGGCGGGGGCGCTGGTGCTGGTACCCAGCGACCAGACATTGTTGATCAGCATGCCGTAGACCCAGGGGCTGCCCTTATCCAGTCGCAGCACGACCGCCGTCGGACCCAGGCCCCAATTCTCATTGCCCAGTGCGCTGTCGGTGTGGGTCGGAAGCTGGGCGATGGCGCCCACCCCCCAGATCCAGCCCGATGAGGCGTCGCTCGGGGACAGGAAGGCCGAGAACTGGGTGTCGCCGAGCCCGAAGGTGCTGTCCTGCTGCGGGCCGAGATCCGGCTGCCAGATCAGGGGGAATATGGTACGGGTGATGAGGTTCCAGTCCTTGTTCAGGGTGATCGGGATGACGGGCTGGATGTTCAGGATGTTCTGGGTTCCGTCCTCCGGCCCATAGCCGAAGTTGGTGTTGTTCTGGAAGGGGACGCTGATCAGGTTGGCGATGGGGTTCTGGGCCAGCTTGGCCAGCTCCTCGGCGCTCAGGGCCGCACCTGCCGGCGGGGCGAACGCCGTTGCAAGCAGGAAGGATGCGAAGGCCCAGGCCACCCGCATTCTGGCCAGGGCCGGCCCTGTTTGCCCCATAGTGGGCGGGAGAACGAATGACATTGCGTCTTCCTCACGAGA
>JBFZCW010000279.1:0-10047 GCA_041307765.1 Chromatiaceae bacterium | reverse complement strand
GGCCACGACCTGGACGCCGACGGAGGGGCGGTCACCATCCGGATCTTCGTCTCGGCCCCCCATGACGTGCTGGTGGACACCAACACCCGTTTCTGGAACGCGAGCGGCGTAGACTTCTCTCTGACCGCCGCGGGCGTGACGATCGGGACTCAGTCGCTGCTGTCGGTCCTCATCGGCGGGGTCGCCTTCGATAACCCGGAGACTCTGGAAGCGGAAGGTCTGCCGGCAGGGGAGGGTGAGGTCTTCCCGCTCTACCCCAGCCGTGCCGAGGCCCACGAGAAGACCTATCTGCACAAGGAGCGCTTCCTCCTGTACTTCGGCGGCTCGGTGCGGGGTCTGAGTGTGGGCGCGCCGGTGGAACTGCGCGGCATCAAGGTGGGCCAGGTTCTGGATATCCAGCTCCAGTTGAACGCAGATACCGCGCAGTTCCAGATTCCGGTCCTGGTGGAGATCGAACCCGAGCGCATCGTGGTCGTGGGCGAGGGGTCAGGCCTGACGGCCGGCAATGCGGTGGATCGCCTGGTGGAGCGGGGCCTGCGGGCCCAGCTCAAGTCGGGCAGCCTGATCACGGGTCAACGCTACGTCGAGCTCGACTTCCACCCCATGGATCGTCCCCAGACTGTTTGGCAAGGCAAGGATTTCCGAATCTTTCCCACGGTCCCGGCGGAGCTGGACGCGATCGCGGACAAGGCTAACGCGATTCTCGATACCGTAGCCGCCCTCCCGCTCGCGCAGATCGGGACCGACCTGCGAGACGCCATCGCTGGGGCCAAGGCGGTTCTCGCATCCCGGGAGCTGATGGATTCCGTCAAGGAACTCGAACGGACTCTGAAGGAGGTCCGGCAGGTCGCGGTGGGTGTCGACCGCGATGTCATGCCCAGGGTCGCGGCAGCGCTAGATCAGGTCCGCAGTACCCTCAAGTCTGCGGACGGGCTTGTGGCGC
Organism: Chromatiaceae bacterium; assembly: GCA_041307765.1. Taxonomy (GTDB): domain Bacteria; phylum Pseudomonadota; class Gammaproteobacteria; order Chromatiales; family Chromatiaceae; genus DYRB01. The sequence goes on along the minus strand of JBFZCW010000279.1, from coordinate 9,104 downwards.
CGGAATCACCAACGGCAGTGGAGTTGCGCCGCATGATGCAGGAACTGTCCGCGGCGGCACGCGCGGTGCGCAGTGTGGCCGATTATCTCGATCGCCATCCGGAGGCGCTGATTCAAGGAAAGGGGGGGATGCGATGACTGGGGCAGGGTATGCGGGCGCGCTGGTCGCAGCCCTGACTCTGGCGCTGACGGCCGGGTGCGCTACGCCGCCATCCAACTTCTACGTCCTGACCCCGATCCCTGGGGCTGCGGGGCGTGCCTCGGGGATCAGCGGCGGGAGGCTGGCCGTCGGCTTGGGGCCGGTGGCCTTTCCGCAGTTCCTTGACCGCCCCCAGATCGTCGCCCGAGAGGGGACCAACCGGCTCGCGCTGGACGAGCTGCACCGCTGGGGCGGGTCCCTGCAGGACGAGTTCCTACGAGTCTGGAGCGAGAATCTGGCCATCCTGTTAGAGACCAGCCGCATCCTGGCCTACCCGTCCGAGGTACGTGCCCCTGTGGACTTCCGCATCCTGGCGACGGTGCTTGGCTTCGAGGGAACCTCTGATGGGGAGGCCATCCTCAAGATCCGCTGGCTAGTCCAGGACGGCCAGGGCGACCGGGTGCTGGCGGTGCGCGAGGACCGCTACGCGAGCCCTCTGCGCCAGGGCGGCGGAGAGGAGGCGGTGGTGGCTGCCATGAGCGAGTGCCTCGCCGCCTTCAGCCGTGACGTGGCCGATGTGGTGCGTGAGCTGCCCAAACCGGTGCCCCTCCCAGGGGTCGTCGAGCCCCTTTGATGCATTCGATATGCTTCATGCTGGTGCGCACCTTGGCCGGCGCGCACCCTGATGGCGCACCAGACCTCGCTGCGCACCTTCCGCGCCCATCACGCTGGACCGCAAGTGGCCGCATCGTGCAGCAACGACCTCACAAGGCACAGGGTTTGCATGGCTCGCGCACCCAATTGCTCAACACGAGGTCGCCATGGAACAACTGCACGCGGGTACCGACGTACTCTTCATCCTGATCGGGGCCGTCATGGTACTCGCCATGCACGCCGGCTTTGCCTTCCTGGAGGTCGGCACGGTCCGTGCCAAGAACCAGGTCAATGCCCTTGCCAAGATCATGAGCGACTTCGCAGTCTCAACCATCGCGTACTTCTTCGTCGGGTATGCCGTGGCCTATGGCGTGGACTTCTACGCTGCCGCCGGGGCCCTGTCGGAGCGCAACGGCTACGACCTAGTCAAGTTTTTCTTTCTGCTGACCTTCGCGGCTGCCATACCGGCCATCGTCTCCGGCGGGATTGCCGAGCGCGCCAGGTTTTACCCCCAGTTGCTGGCCTCCGCCCTGATCGTAGGGCTCCTCTACCCCTTCTTCGAGGGCATCGCTTGGAACGGCAATTTTGGCGTCCAGGGGTGGGTCGAGGCGGCCTTCGGGGTCAAGTTCCACGACTTCGCCGGCTCCGTGGTGGTGCACGCCGTGGGCGGCTGGATCGGACTCGCTGCCGTGCTGCTGCTTGGCCCTCGTCATGGGCGCTACCGCGCGGACGGGGCCATGACGGCTCATCCGCCCTCGTCCATCCCCTTCCTGTCTCTGGGGGCCTGGACCCTGACGGTGGGCTGGTTCGGGTTCAACGTCATGTCCGCACAGACCGTGGATGCGGTAAGCGGGCTGGTGGCCGTCAATTCGCTGATGGCGATGGTCGGCGGCATCCTGGCCGCTTTAGTGGTCGGTAAGAACGACCCAGGCTTTCTGCACAACGGCCCCCTGGCGGGGCTGGTGGCGGTCTGCGCAGGCTCGGATCTCATGCACCCCATGGGGGCTCTGGTGGTCGGTGCCGTAGCCGGTGCCCTATTCGTCTGGGCCTTCACCCTGACCCAGAACCGCTGGAAGATTGACGATGTCCTGGGGGTCTGGCCTCTGCACGGCCTGTGTGGCCTTTGGGGCGGTATCGCGGCGGGGATCTTCGGGTCCACGGTTCTCGGCGGCGTGGGAGGCGTCTCGTTTGGTGCCCAGGTGGCCGGGACCATCGGCGGGGTGGCCATCGCCTTCGGCGGCGGCCTGGCCATCTACGGGGTGATCAAGGTCATCATGGGCCTGCGCCTGTCCCAGGAAGACGAGTACCGGGGCGCCGATCTCAGCATCCACAAGATCACGGCCCAGCCCGACTACAACCGCGGCGAGGTCTAGAGGAAGATCGCTCGCTTGCAGCGGCCAGGGATCAGCGGTCAGCTGCGGGCTGAGGGCTAACACATCTTTGTCAGCCTTGCCCAGCCTGCCGCATATTTTCAATGGGTTAGAGAATTGTCGCGGCAGGGTTGGTCACTACATTTGAGAAACCTCGGCAACGAACGGCTCAACGCTGCCGCCGAATGCGTGCGCAAATGACGCCCATGCCGCACCTCTTTGTCAGCCTCACGGCCCACGGCTACGGTCACCTCGCGCAGGTTGCGCCCGTGCTGACAGAGCTGGCTGCGCGCCTCCCGGGGCTGCGTCTGACCCTGCAGGGGGACTTGGAACCCGGGTTCGTCCGCTCCCGCCTCCCCGCGGGGCTGCGGCACCTGCGCGAGGCGGCAGACCCGGGGCTCATCATGGCGGGCCCGCTGGTGACCCGTTGGGAGGAGAGTCTCAGGGCCTACGAACGATTCGTGGCGGAGCAGGACGTCCACCTTGCCCGGCAGCGGGAGATCCTGGCTGCGGACCCGCCCGATCTGGTCCTTGGCAATGTCCCGTGGGTGCCGCTGGCGGCGGCGCGGTCCCTCGGTATCCCGGCGGTCAGTTTGAGCTCGCTAAACTGGTACGACGTCCTGGCCGAGTCCCCCGTTGGGCATCGGCTCGCGCCCGCGGTGGGCGACGCCTTGCGCGAGGCCTACGCAGCCAGCGACCTGTTCATCCGGCCCGCCCCCGCCATGCCCATGAGCTGGCTCCCCAGGGCACGTAATGTCGGTCCCATCGCGGGCCTCTACCCCCGGGATAAGGCCGCGTTGCGCCGCCATATCGGGGTGGCGCAAGGGCGCTCCCTGGTTCTGGTGCAGTTCGGCGGTTTTTCGGGCCTGGATCTCCTGGAGGACTGGCCCCTGTCGAGCACGGTGCACTGGCTGGTCCCAGAACTGCCAGGGGGTGGCCGGGCAGATGCCACGTCCCTCGCGGCCCATGACTTGCGGGTGTCGGATGTCCTCGGGGCCTGCGACGCCATGATCACCAAGCCCGGGTACGGGAGCTTTGCCGAGGCGGCCTGCAACGGCATCCCGGTGCTCTTCGTCTCCCGTAGCGACTGGCCTGAGGAGCCCTACCTGACCCGCTGGCTGGCGGCCCGGGTACCGCTTCGGGAGATCGGCCTGAGCGACCTCATGGCCGGGCGCGTCGCCGGGCCTCTGGCGGAGGTTCTCGCAGCGCCGCCCGCTGCACCGACCGAGCCGACCGGCGTCGCCGAGGCAGCGGACCTCATCCAGTCCCTGCTCCCCTCGTTGCCGTAGCCGCGCAGCCGCATCGGCCTGGGCCTAGTCGCCGGATATCCTCGGTCCGAAGCAGAGTCGGTCGAGTCCCGCGCGGATTGTGAGCGCGTGGGTTAACATGGACCCGTCTCTGGGCCTGATACGCCCGTCAGGCGCAGCCTACCGCGTCGCTTCGTCCTGGCCCGCGACGAGCGACGCCGATTCCCAGGCAGGAAACCTGATGTCCAGCACCATTGTCACCAGCGGCGGGACACCGATTCGTACTCGGGGTGCGACCCGGAGCCCGGGTGCGGACGCCTCGCGTCGCCCGACCTGCTCCAACGCGGGGAGGAATCGACGGTACCCGAGTTCGTGAAAATGCCACGCCGTGCCCGGTCCTGGCACCATGCGGCAGCGAGGCCGATGAGGTTGCTTCTGCTCTCTGGCCTCGTGCTGGCGCTGGGGCTGGGTCTGACCTATGGTCTGTGGCAGACCAACCGCACGGAGGCGGAGCGGGCCCTCGACGAGGAGTTTCAATTCTGGGCGGATAAGGTCGCCTACGGGATCGCAGACCGCCTGGATGGCTATGTTCAGGTGTTGCGCGGGGTCGTCGGCCTGTTCGATGCGTCCATCTCCGTCAGTCGCGAGGAGTTCCGTCGCTACGTCGAGGCGCTGAGGTTAGAGGATCGCTGCCCCGGCATTCAGGGGGTCGGCTTTTCCGTCTTTGTCCCCGCGGACCAGAAGTCCGAGCATGTCGCCGTTGTCCGCCGGGAGGGTTTGCCGGACTACGACATCCGACCCGAGGGTGAGCGGGTGCTATACGCCCCGGTCCTCTATCTTGAGCCCCTTGCCGGCCATGATCTGCGTGCGTTCGGTTATGACATGGCCGTAGAACCGGTGCGCTGGGAGGCGGCCGAGCGGGCGCGGGACCAGGGCTTGGCGACGCTATCGGGCAAGCTTGCGCTGAACGAGGGGGGAACCGCCGACAGCCAGGCTGGTTCTTTGATGTTCCAGCCGGTCTACCGGCCCGGTGCGCCAATTGAGACCGTCGAGGACCGTCGCGCGAACCTGCTGGGTTGGGCCTACTCGCCTGTGTGTGCGCGCGAGTTGGTGAGGGATGTGCTGAGCAGGATTGACGTCGGGCACCGGCAATCGGTGCTGCAGGTCGAGATCTATGATGGCGATCTCGCCTCGCCGGACAGCCGGCTGTTCGCGCTCGATCCGGCGACCGCGGAGGCCGCCGCTCACCGGGGCTTGGAGGCAGTGCGGCGGCTGGAATTCGGCGGCCGCCAGTGGACACTGGTCGTGACGGCCAGTCGCCAATTCGAAGCCCATCGCCCGTCGGACAAGGCCACCCTGATCGTCCTCGGCGGGGGTGCCGGCAGTCTGCTGTTGGCCCTGTTCGTCGGCGTCCAGGCGCTGAACCAGATGCGCATCTCCGAGGCCCTGGGCGAGTCCGCTCGGGTCAACCAACAGCTGGCGGAACGGGAGCGGGAGCTGCTGTGGGCGCAGCGCACGGCCCAGCTTGGCAGTTGGACCTACGACCCGGACACCGGCCAAACGATTTGGTCCGAAGGGATGTTCCGGATCTGGGGGCTGGACCCGGAGCAGGGCGTCCCGGACCGCGCCGAGCAGCGCAGATTCATCCATCCGGCCGACGTGGCGAGGTGCGACGAGGCCGTGGACGCGGCGCGGGACCGGGGCGAGCCGTATCGGCTCGAGCTGCGCATCCTTCGCCCGGACGGTCAGGAGCACACCATCGTCACCATTTGCACGCCGCAACGGGATGCTTGGGGCCGGGTGGTGCGGATCTCCGGCACCAATCAGGACATCACCGAGCGCGTCAGGCTGCAAGACGCCCTGCGCGAACAGGCAATCCGAGACCCCCTGACCGGGCTTTACAATCGTCGCTACCTGGACGAGACCCTACCCCGGGAGATTGCTCATTGCCGACGTACCGGTGAGCCCCTGGTGGTCGCGATGCTCGATCTGGATCATTTCAAGAACCTCAACGACACCTATGGACACGAGGCGGGGGACAACGTTCTCCGGGCGGTGGGCGAACTGCTGCGACGCTGCCTGCGCAGCAGCGACCTAAGCTGCCGCTATGGCGGCGAGGAGTTTACGGTTGTCCTCCCGGGCGCCAGCTTGGAGGATGCACGTACGCGGATCGAAGACCTCCGCGAAACCCTGATGCGTACGCCGATCCACTACCGCGAGGGGCTCTTGCCCGGGGTTACGGTGTCAGCCGGCTTGGCGGCGGCGGTGCCAGAGGATACGGACGCAAGTGCCGTGTTAAGCCGGGCGGATGCCGCGCTGTACCAAGCCAAGGCCACTGGACGCAATCGGGTGGTGGTGGCCGGAGAGGACAGTCCCCCAGGCGCCAGCCTCGGGTAGGGATAAGGCGTAAACGGAACTCGACAACCTCTGGGTCCGCCCAGGCGAAATGCGTGTGGCGGCATCCGTGCTTCCTGACGGGGCACTGCCGGGTTCCATCCCTGCGAGACCCGAATTCCATGTCTTGACGCTGCGTGGCGGCGTCCTTAAACTCCCTTCCCTTTCCTATGGCTACGTAGCTCAGTTGGTTAGAGCGCAGCACTCATAATGCTGATGTCCCCGGTTCAAATCCTGGCGTAGCCACCAAAAACAGCAAGAAAAACAGCCGCTTTCGAGCGGCTTTTTTGTGTCCGCTGGGCGGGGTTCGTCGGTGCGCGGTTCTGAGCTACTTCTGAGCTACCGTCTCTAACGGCGGGCATAACTGAGAACAGGATTAAGGAGAAAAAGCATGTTTGACGACATCAACATCATCCGCGTCACCGCCAGCCTCGAACCCGCCTCTGGCAGCAATCTCGTTCTGCCGCCAACCTACGAAGGTGGAGCCCACAACCTCACCGCACCGCGCCCCGACGGCTCCAGCGAATGGGCAAGTCTGGACAGTCCCGCGTCCTTTGCGAACCGCGTCGAGGCGGCGCTATGGGGCGCCTTCCCAGGGCTGGCGCCCTTGCGGGTCAAGGTCGCTCAGCGCGACGAGCTGTCCACCATCCAGATGCCGCACCGCTGTTACGACGCCATCCTGCGCGAGAGCACTCTGGACGGTGTGCCATTCCCCCAGACCCCCATCGGGCAGGCGGTGCGGGCTTCCCGGTCTCCCCACGTCGAGGCCCTGTTCAAGTATGACCCCCTGGTGCTGCTGTTCGGCGGGTGGAACTCCACTGCGCTGGGCGAGCGCCAGCCGGGACCGGAGGCGAAGTTCGCCGCCGCACTGAGCGGCGAAATCACGGCGACTGACGTGGTTCCGGCGGGGCGCGCGGCGAGCCGCATTGACCCTCTCGGCATCGAGGGGACGGCGACAAACCTGGTGGAGTTCGCCGACGGCACACTGGAGCCTTACGACCCCGCCAAGCACGATGCCGCACTGGAGGCAGCGGAAAACGCGAAGCCGAAGGCAGAGTACCCCCGCCGCATAAAGCCGAGCGAGGCTAACCTTGGCAACGTGACGCCGAGCATCAAGCCCAAGGGCGTGCGGGTACGCGGCGGCATCACCCTCAACGCAATGGTCGATCTGCGTCGGCTGCGACGCTACGACTACGGGCTCGGGGATGGCAATGAGGAGGCGGTGCGTCTGCTCGCCCTTGCCGGGCTTTACGGCATCACGGCGGTGCTGCATGACGGGCTCGATCTGCGCCGCGACTGCTCCCTGGTGCCCAATCAAGCCCCCGAAGTGGTCACCCTGCCACGCGGCTGGGGTGAACCGAAGCCGCTGAATCGAAACCTCAAAGACCTCTCCAGGCAGCTCGCCGAGCAGTTCAGGCGGCTGACGCCGCCTATCGCCCAGCCCGTGATGCTGACCGGCAACGCCGCCCTTGCGAGCCTGGTCTGACCCCATCTCGCCCTGCCGGACGGGCGACATTGACCCCCTTGCTGATACCGGGGTGGAGGGCTCTTGTGCTTCTGATTCAGGTCGAGTTCTTGCGCGGCACCTTCGCCGCGAGCGAGCCGACGGCGACCCAGTCGACCGAATGGCCTCCGGCACCCGCGCGTCTGTTCAGCGCGCTGGTGGCTGGCGCCTACTCCATCGGTGTCGACCCCGCGCCGCTGACTGCCCTAGAGACGGCGCCGCAGATTTGGTTCGGCGACGCGCTGCCCGCCGCCGGTGGCACGGCTTTTGCCCCCGCGGCGTACCTCGCCAAACTCGCCAAGGGTAAGACCGGGTGGTCACGCCCTGGTCGCCCCCTTCACCGTCCGCAGATGGTCGGGGCATCGGACCCCCTGTGCTACGGTTGGGACGCCGACCTAGACCCCGAGTGGCTGCGCCCCGTGCTGGACGCCGTGACCTATCTCGGGCGGGCCGAGTCGGTGGCGCGGCTGTCCATGGTGTCGCAGCCGCCAGCCGTGGCGAATCACCTGGCCCCCGACGCTTACGGCGAGGAATTGCTTCGCGTGCCCGAGCCCGGCTGGCTGGGACTCCTGCAGGCAGCGTACCTCAGCCCATCGCGTGTTCCGCCCCTGGCGCTGGCTCCCTATGCCGCGCCACGCCGCGCATCGCCGTCGCCCTGGGGTGAGTTGCTGGTGCTGCGCCCCAACGGCGGCGACGTTCGGCACGCCGTCGCCCTGGGTGACGCGCTGCGGCGGGCGGCAATGAGCCGAGCCCCCGAGCAGATGTCGCCCGTGCTTCACGGGCACGACAAGGTGCCGCACGCCGCGTGGCTGACCCTGCCCGACGTGGGACACCAGCATGCCCAGGGGCGCGTACTCGGGCTCGGGTTGTTGCTGCCGGAGGGCGTGGCGCGGGCAGACCGCGACGAGGCGGCAGCGGCGCTCGGTGCAGTCGACCATATTTCCGTAGGGGGGTCGGACATCGCGCTGAGGCACCAGCCGTCGCACCAGCCGCCCCCGATTGGCATCGAGCGGCGGACCTGGGCGCGGGCAAGCACGACCTGGGCAACCGCCACACCCATCGTGCTGGACCGCCACCCCAAGCGGGGGCAGACGGTGGAGGGTCTGATCGCCGACGCCTGCGAGCGCTGGGGCTACCCCCGTCCAACTGCGGTAGATGTCAGCCCGTTCAGCCCGTTACGGGGCGTGCCGGTCGCACAGGCATTCCGTCCCCGGAACCGCGGGCGGTGGACCCACGCAGTGATTGAGTGGAGCAAGCCCCAGAGCGGACCCGTGCTGCTGGGGCGGGAGCAACATTTTGGGCTCGGACTCTTGCGTCCAATGACTTCACGGTCGGGGGGCGCCCGATGACGTTCCCGGATTGGTATCGGGTGCGGCACGGTTACGCTCCCTTCCCCTGGCAGACGGCACTCGCCGAGCGCATCGCCAACGGCGACATGCCCAGCGCCCTGACCCCGCCCACCAGCAGCGGCAAGACGGGCGTGATCGATGTCTGGCTGTGGGCGCGGCTCACCGGCTGCGAGATCGCCCGGCGGCTCGTCTATGTCATCGACCGCCGTGTCGTGGTGGACGGCGTGCTCGACTACGCCGAGGGGCTGGCGGGGACCCTGCCCGAAACCGTGCGCCCTGCCGTGGTGCAGCTGCGCGGTGGCATCACCATCGACAACGATTGGGTCCTGAACGCCGAGCGCCCAACGCTGATCATCAGCACAGTGGACCAGGCGGGGTCTCGCCTGCTGTTCCAGGGCTACGGCGTCTCTGAGCGGGCGGCGTCAATCCACGCAGGACTGCTCGGTAA
>JBFZCW010000278.1:0-3446 GCA_041307765.1 Chromatiaceae bacterium | reverse complement strand
AGTCGGTCCAGGCTGCCCTCGATGACGGTAGCGGGGCCGAAGGGTCGGCCCTCCAGCGTCATCAGATCCAGGTACCGGTCGATCTTGAGGATGCCGTTGCGGGTGGCGATGCCGGCGAGTGTGACGAAGCCGACCAGGCTGGCGACCGAGAGTGTTTGACTCGCGAACTGCAGCGCGATGACGCTGCCGATCAGTGCGAGCGGCACGTTGGCCAGGATCATCAGGGACAGGGCGGTCGAGCGATAGCGGCTGTAAAGGACCAGGAAGATCAGCGTGAGTGACACCAGAGACAGCAGACCGATCAACCGGGTGGCCTGCTCCTGGGCCTGGAATTGGCCCTCCAGGCTCAGGAAATAGCCCTCGGGCAGTGGCAGCTCGGCCAGGCCCCGCCGCACCTCGGAGATCAGGTTGGCGAGGTGGGTGCCGTCGCTGTTGGCGGAGACGACGATGCGGCGGCGACCATTTTCGCGGCTAATCTGATTCGGCCCGTCGGTCTCCTCGACCGCGGCTATCAGCCGGAGCGGCACATGGCCCCCGGGGGTCTCGATCAGCAGGTCGCGCAGTCCCTCCGGGGTGCGGTCCGCGTCGGCGACGCGTAGCACCACGCCAACGCGGCGGAAATCCTCGATGATCTGAGCGACCTCCTTGCCTCCGACCAGGGTGGCGAGCGCATCGTTAACCGCCGCCGGGGTAATGCCGTAGGTGGCGGCGCGGGCATAGTCCACTCGCACCTGGGCCTGGGGGATGCGCACCTGGCGCTCGATCTGGACGTCCACCAGGCCAGGTACAGCCGAGAGATGTTGGCGCAGGGCCTCTCCCAGGGCGCGCAGCGTGTCGAGGTCATCGCCGAAGATCTTGATCGCGATCTGGGCACGGATGCCAGAGAGCATATGGTCCAGCCGGTGGGCGATGGGCTGGCCCAGGCTGACCGCTGCTGGCAACGGGGCGAGGCGGGCCCGGATGTCGGCCAGGATCTCATCGCGCGCCCGTTCCAAGGGCGTCCCCGTTGTCGGGGTCAGGTCCACATCAATCTCCGAATAGTGGACGCCCTCGGCATGCTCGTCGAGTTCCGCGCGGCCGGTACGCCGGCCGGTCTTGACGACCTCCGGCACCTGTAAGATCAGTTGCTCGGCAAGGGTGCCCACTCGGTTGGACTCGGCGAGGGAACTGCCAGGATTGAGCAGGACATTGATGGTCAAGGTGCCCTCGTTGAAGGAGGGCAGGAAGGTGCGCGGGAAGAAGGACACCGAGGCGGCGGCCAAGGCGACCACCAGCATTGCGGTCCCTAACAGCAGCCGGCCATGCCGGAAGGACCAGCCTAGCAGACGCCGGTCCGCGGCCTTGAGCCCGCGCACCAGGGCGCTGTCGCCCACTTCCAGCAGCCGTGCCCGCGGCAGTAGCCAGGAGCAGAGCACCGGGGTCAGGGTGATCGAGACCAGGGTGCTAGCGAGGATTGCGACGATGTAGGCGATGCCTAAGGGCACAAACAGCCGGCCCTCGATGCCGGGCAGCGCGAACAGGGGCACGAAGACCAGGACTATGACCAGGGTCGAGTAGAGGATCGCCGCGCGTACCTCGATCGTGGCCTCGGCAACGACCTTGAGCATCGCGGCGGCCCGGGCGCCGGCCCTGTCGTCCGGCGCGGCGGCCCGCCACTCCCGCAGGCGCCGCAGCACGTTCTCGACCCCGACCACGGCATCGTCCACCAGTTCGCCGATGGCGATGGCAAGCCCACCCAGGGTCATGGTGTTGACCGAAAGCCCCATCCAATGAAAGGTTAGCGCCGTGACCAAGAGCGAGACCGGCAGGGCAATCAGCGAGATGAAGGTCGTCCGCAGGTTGAGCAGGAATAGCATCAGCACCACGGCCACGATGATTGCCGCATCCCGCAGGGCCTCCCGCACGTTGCCGACCGACGCCTTGATGAAGTCCGCCTGGCGGAAGAGGACCTCCTTGTTGAGGGTACCAGGGGGCAGCGTTGCCCAGAGCGCATCGAGGGCTGACTCCACCTCATGGGTCAGGCGCAAGGAATCGGCCTGTGGCTGCTTCTGCACCGACAGAATCACGGCCGGGCGGCCGTTGAAGCTCGCGTCACCGCGTTTGACCCGCGCCCCCCAGCGCACCTCGGCCACTTGCCGCAGCAACACCGGGGCGCCTTCACGCTGGGCGACGACCAGGTTACGCAGGTCATCGAGCCGGGTGGTGCGGGCGATGTTGCGGATCAAATACTCCTGCGCCTGCCGCTCCAGGAAACCGCCGCTGGTATCGCGGGCGAAGCCCTCGACCGCGGCCTCGAGTTCCGCCAGCGTGACCTTGAGATCCCCAAGGATCCGCACATCCGGGACGACTTGGGCCTGACGCACCTCACCGCCGATCGGTATGACCTGGGATACTCCCGGAATCGTCAGCAGCCGTGGGCGCAACACCCACTCGGCGAGGTCCCGCACCGCCATCGGCGTGGTCGTGTCGTCTTCGGCATAGACAGCCACCAGCATGATCTCGCCCATGATCGAGGTCACTGGCCCCATGTGTGGGGTCACCCCCGGCGGCAGTTCACCAGCCACGGTCGTGAGCCGCTCCGCGATCTGCTGGCGGTTGCGGTAGAGGTCGCTGCCCCAGTCGAACTCCACATAGACGATGGACAGGCCGATGCCGGACACCGAGCGCACCCTCGTCACCCCGGGCAGACCCTTGACTGCGGCCTCAAGCGGGAAGGTCACCCGTTGCTCGACCTCCTCCGGGGCCATGCCCTCGGCCTCGGTCATCAGGGTGACCGTTGGTTTATCCAGGGCCGGGAAGACGTCGATGGGCAGGCCGAGCGCCTGGTAGCCGCCATAGCCGATCAGCAGCAGGGCCGCGGCCAGCACCAGCAGGCGTTGTTGGAGACTCGTGACGATGATGAGCTTAAACATTGGCGGGGCCTCAGCGCACCTGGCTCAGCAGGGCGGCACCGGCGGAGACCACCCGGTCCCCGGCCGCAAGCCCAGCGGTCACCACGCTGTCGCCTGCCCCGAGCGCCCGGACCTGGACGGGTCGCGGGCGGAAGTGCTCCGGCTGTGCATGGACCCAGACTAGACTGGCGCCGTCCGGGCCGCGCTGGACCGCGGCGGTCGGGATCCGCAGCCCTTGGCTGCCGTGGAACAGGGTGGCGACTAGGGTCAGCGGCTGGCGCACCACCAACTGGTCAAGCACCCGCGCGTCGGCATCGGCGTCGCTCGCCGGGTCAGGCTCGATACGGAACTGGATTGGCAGCGCATGGCCGCGCAGCTCGTAGCCACTGCCAATAGGCGTCAGGCGGAGTTGTCGGCCTTGGGCGGTGGTGGCGCTGGCGGCGGTGAAGTGGGTGGCGTGGTCCGTGTCGTAGAGCAAGGCCTCGACCAGCAGGCGCTGGGGGTCGACGAGGGTAAACAGGGTCTCGCCGCCGGCCACGATCTGGCCGGGCGAGG
>JBFZCW010000277.1:0-4640 GCA_041307765.1 Chromatiaceae bacterium | reverse complement strand
AGATTGCGGCAAGCGAGACCGCCGACAACAACGATTCGACCCAGCCTGTCGTTGCGGGTCTAGTCGCCTGCCGGCCGCGAACCGTTGATGCCATGCTGGCCACTGGATGGGGCAAGGGTGGGGGCGGTGCTTGTGTATCGCTGGCCGTCGTCAACTCCGTAGTCAGGGTTTCCCACGAAAGTCAGAGGCCCTCCGGGCTTCGCCGCGGGGGCGCGCAAGCCGCGCAATTGCCCATACGACCAGAGTCGCCAATGCGCCCAGCTTGAAAAGCAGCAATGCCATAGCGAACGGCGACGAAGAAAGCACGGCAGCGAGGGACATTTGGACCTCCGTTGCAGGATCAGGTCGACAGACGGCGCCAGGGTAAGCCGCCACGCCAGTCCGTTCCAGTTGGTGTCGGTCAGGCGAAATCAAAGACGGAGGTCTTCGAATCTCTTGTGCCGATGGGTGTATCTTTATCGGGCCTGTCGACCGGAGATGCCCCATGGAAACGAAACGCGTGACGCGCATCGCCGCAGCCCGGTGGCCCTGGCCATACGCGTGACTTCTACGCTTTAGGTCTCCAGTTTTTGGAAAACATCCCGAAAATGGAATCCTACACCCCGGTAAAGCCCGAGAAGCTCCGGATGGCCCGTATACAATGGGTCGAGCCTCCCCGGGCCTTGCGTGCCCCAACCCTGGGCAGTACCCGGCACCGGCGCGCTGCCGTTCTCCTGGTCCTGTCCACCTGGGTCTGGTCCATACCAGCCCCCGCAACGGTCCCGGTGGACGGCGAACTGGTGCCCACCCGCGACTGCCAGGCCACCGTCTCCATCAGACAGCGCGACCCCGCCGGCGGTGTGCGGCTAGAGCCGGGGCGCGGCTACCGGGTATTGGGTAAGAACAAGTCCGATGCCACCCATTACCAGGTCGTCATCCAGGGAGCGCGTCCCGCGGAGCGCTGGGTCGACGTCGGCTGCGGAACCCTGGTCGCCAGGGCCGGAGGAAGATCCGGGTCCGCGACAGCGACCGAGGACGCAGGCACCGCGCCTGGCGCTCAGCGCGACACGAGTCGGACTGCGGCCTCCAAACCTGGCGCCTTCGTCCTCGCCTTGAGCTGGCAGCCGGCGTTCTGTGAGGTCAACCGGCGCAAAGCCGAGTGCCGTGATCAGACGCCGCAGGGCTCAGACGCCAGCCGCTTCTCCCTGCATGGACTCTGGCCACAGCCGAGGGAGAATGCCTACTGCGGGGTGGACGGCCGCACCCGCCGGCTGGATCAAGAGGGGGACTGGTCCGCCCTGCCCGCCCTGGACCTCCAGCCCGCCACCCGCGAGCGGCTCGCAGGTCTGATGCCCGGAAGCCGCTCCGGGCTCGACCGCCACGAGTGGATCAGCCACGGGACCTGTTACGGGACCGACGCCGACACCTATTTCCGCCAGGCCATGGCGCTGACCGACCAGATCAATGCCTCGCCGATCCGCACCCTGTTCGCGGACAACCGCGGCAGGCACCTGTCGAGCAGCCGTATCCGCGCGGCCTTCGATGTCGCGTTCGGCCACGGCAGCGGAGACCGGGTCCGGGTGGTCTGCGAGGAGGGCATGATCAGCGAGCTGCGCCTAAGCCTGAAGGGGGAGATCGGCGATGAGTCCCGCATCGGCCCACTGCTGGAAGCCGCGGTGCCGCTTAGCACCCGCTGTCGCGGCGGACGGGTGGACGAGGCGGGCTTCGAGTAATCCGGCCTCAGACGAGCAGGGACAGGGGCTGATCCGGTCGCCTCAGCCGGTCGCCGCCGAGGACACACCTAGCCAAAGGTCGAGCCGGGCCTGGACCGGCTCGATCCCGACCCGATCGAGGGCGGAGAAGGGCTCGCAGTAGATCTCGCCACCCAAACCGCCGGCCTCGCGCCGGACCTGCGTCAGGGCAGCAGCCACGGCCCCCCGCTTGAGCTTGTCCGCTTTGGTGAGCAAGGCGAGGATGGGCAGGCCGCGCCGCAGGCCCCAGGCGAGCATCCGCCGGTCGAACTCCGCCAAGGGGTGACGGATGTCCATGACGATGACGAGCCCCCTGAGCGAGGCGCGCAGCTCCAGGTAGCGGGCGAGTTGCGCCTGCCATTGGAGCTTGACCGCGACGGAGACCTTCGCATAACCGTAGCCCGGCAGGTCCACCAGGCGGCGCTCGCCGTCCAACTCGAAGAAGACCAGTTGCTGGGTACGTCCTGGCGTCTTGCTGGTGCGGGCTAGGGCCTTCTGGTGGCAGATGGCATTGATGGCGCTGGACTTGCCGGCGTTCGATCGCCCGACGAAGGCGACCTCCCGGCCGGCGTCCAGCGGGGTCTGGTCGATGCGGGCGGCGGCTGTGAGGAAATGCGCGCCTTGGTAGAGGGGATGCATCAGAGCGGGCAGCGATAGGCTGGGGCCGATGCCCTCAGCCGTGGATACCCTCCCAGAGACGCGCGGCCCAGGATTTCTTCTTGAGCTTGGGGTGGGCGCCAGAATCCAAGAAGAAGGTGCCGTACTCCTTGTCGCTCTCGATGATGTGCTTGGTGAGCCACACCTTGAGGAAATGCATCAGCTCGAAACCCACAGACGCCTTGCCGCTGGCTACCTTCTGCTGGAGATCCTGGACCGCCTGGACGAGATGCTCGTGCTGGGTCTTGTGGGTCTCGTAGTCCGGATAACCGAGGATGCGCATCAGGCTCTCCTCGACTGCGAAGTGGATGCGGGTGTATTCCGCAAGCTTGTTCAGTATGCCATGCACCACCTCACTGCTGTGGTGCAGGCGGATCGCCTCGTGCATGTCGTTGACCAAACCGACCAGGACCTGATGCTGGACATCGATCTCCTCGATACCCACGCTCAGTACATCGGACCAGTCGACGAACTTGCCCATCCAGAGATCCCCCTTGCATACCGGAGGTGCCACTGGCGGCGCCGCCGGAGGATTGATGTTTTCACAACCTCTTCATTGTGTGCCCGACCGCTCCGGCGCCGCGCTATGGGTCTCTGTACCAGCGACCCGACTTGCCACCGGCCTTCTCCACCAATCGCACCCCTTCGATGGTCATGCCTCGGTCCACCGCCTTGCACATGTCATAGACGGTCAGCAAGCACACCTGGACGGCACAGAGGGCCTCCATCTCTACCCCAGTGCGACCCTGGGTTTCTACGGTCGCCTGGCAGTATAGCGCCGAATCAGAATCTCGCGGTGCGAGTTGGATCTCGACCTTGGTCAGCGCCAGCGGATGGCAGAGGGGAATGAGGTCGGAGGTCCGCTTCGCCCCCATGATTCCGGCCAGACGGGCGACACCGAGCACGTCCCCCTTCTTGTGACCGCCCGCCTGGATCAGCGCGAGCGTCGCGGGCTCCATTCGGATGGTCCCCTCGGCCACGGCGCGGCGCCGGGTGACGGCCTTGTCGCCGACATCGACCATGTGGGCCTCGCCGGACGGGTTGAAGTGGGTCAGCTCCGTCATGCAGCGTTCCTCGGGAACTCAGGCCCCGGAAGGGCCCGGCGTCCAGGGCCGGCGCTCCACGGCCTTGTCCACCTCGTGGAAGTCGAAGGCCATCGAGTCCAGATCCCCAATGATGTAAGTGGCCGGTGCCTGCCCGACACCACCGATGGTCCCCGGGTTAAGTAGCAGGGTCTGTCCGCCGCGCAGGTTGGGCAGCGACTCCCGGGCTGGGGCGTGGGTGTGGCCGCAGCAGACCAGATCCCAGTCGCCGGTGGCAGCCATGGCGCGCGCATAGTGGGGGTAGTGGACCAGGAAGATACGCCGCCCCGCCAGGGTCAGCCCGGCATCCATGCCGTAGTACTGGATACAGTTGTCCGGGTCCGCGGCTAGGCGCCCGAGGGTGTAGAGGTCGCCGACGTTGTTGCCGTGGATGACGTGCACCGGCAGCCCGTGGCGCTCCAGGCAATGGAGGGTGCTGGGTGCGACCACGTCGCCGCAGTGCAGCACCGCCTCCGCACCCACCGCCTTAGCGTGGGCCACGGCGGCGTCAATGAGCGCGATGTGGTCGTGGCTGTCCGAGAGGATGCAGATCTTCATGCGGTTGGGCCCCTGGACCGGAAGGCCCCGGCGCGGCGTCAGAAGTTGGGTTTGTCGGGGGCCTCGTCGTACATGCGCACGCTGCTCAGGATCTCGGCCTTGGCCTCGTCCGGCCCACCCCAACCGCCGACGCGCACCCACTTGCCCTCGTCCAGGTCTTTGTAGTGCTCGAAGAAGTGCGCGATCTTGTCGAGCAGGTCCTGGGGTAGATCTCGGTGGGTATCGATCTTGCGATAGCCCTTGCACAGCTTGTCGATGGGGATGGCCAGCACTTTGGCGTCATCGCCAGACTCGTCCGTCATCTTGAGCACGCCCACCGGACGGCACTGAATCACCGAGCCGGGAATCAAGGGGTAGGGGGTCGCCACCAGCACGTCCGCCGGGTCGCCGTCGGCGGACAGGGTGTGCGGCACATAGCCGTAATTGCACGGGTAGTACATGGCGGTCGACATGAACCGGTCGACGAACATGGCGCCGGTCTCCTTGTCGAGCTCGTACTTCACGGGATCGGAGTGAGACGGGATCTCGATGATGACATTGATCTCGTTAGGCACATTGGCGCCGCGGGAAACCTTGCTTAGATCCATGATTTGACCTCTCGGCCCTCGTTGGT
>JBFZCW010000276.1:0-6842 GCA_041307765.1 Chromatiaceae bacterium | reverse complement strand
CAGGGGCTGACCCTGAGCCGCGAACAGGTCGCCTACGCGAACGACCGCATGGAGCGCCTGGGCCTGGCGGACCTGGCCAGGGCGGAGCTGACCGACTACCGCGACAGCAGCGGTCAGTACGAGGCCCTGGTCTCCATCGAGATGCTGGAGGCCGTGGGCGAGGGTCACTGGCCGCGCTATTTCCAGACGCTGCATCAGCGCCTCGCGCCCGGTGCCGCCGCTGTCATACAGGTCATCACCATCGCCGACGACCGCTTCGCTGGCTACCGCGCCCGCACGGACTTCATCCAGCGCCACATCTTCCCCGGCGGGATGCTCCCCTGCCCAAGAGTACTGCACCAACAGGCGGCCGCGTCGGGTCTTGAGATCGACCACGCCGAGACCTTCGGCCCCTCCTATGCCCGCACCCTGTCCCTGTGGCGGGCGGCCTTCCTCGCCGCCTGGCCGGGGATCCAGGCGCTGGGCTTCGACGAGCGCTTCCGTCGCCTCTGGGAGTATTACCTCTGCTACTGCGAGGCCGGCTTCGACTCCGGGGCTATCGATGTCGGCATCTACCGTCTCCGCCGGCCCCGCTGAGCTGGCCGGGTCGGCCGCGGGGTCCGAGCCGGGCCTCAGCCGGACTACCCTGCTCTGCTATGGGCTCCCGGGGCTGGTCACCGCCATCCCCACCATCCCGGTCTTCACCCTGCTGCCCACCTTCTACGCCGAGGACCTGGGGCTGGGACTGGCACTGACCGGGGCCGTCCTCTTCGCCGGGCGGGCCCTGGACCTGATCAGCGACCCGCTGGTCGGGCTCCTGGCGGACCGCTGGGCCGGCGGGCGCGGGCTGGGCCGGTTGATCCTGATCGGGGCCCTGATCGGCGCCCCGTCCCTGGTCCTGTTGCTGTCACCACCCGGGGGCATGACGGCCTGGGCCGGGGCCGCCTGGCTGCTCGGCTTCAGCACCCTGCTCTACCTCGGCTGGACCCTGGTCCAGATCCCCTACCTGACCTGGGGGGCCAGGCTCTCGCCGGACTACCACCAGCGTACCCGGCTCACCGCCAGCCGCGAGGGCTGGACCCTGGGCGGGATCATGCTGTCTGCGTCCCTGCCTGCCCTCCTGGGTGCCTTCGCCCTGGGGGAGGGCGAGGGCCTGGCCGCCCTGGGCTGGCTCGCCGTCGCCCTGGGTGTGCCGGCCTTCTATCTGCTGCTGCGGCGGGTCCCGGCACCGGTCCCGATGGCGAACGCCAGGTCCGGTTGGCGCGGCATCACCGACAACCGGCTCTTTCTGCGCCTGCTGGGGTCTTGGTTCATCAACGGCCTGGCCAACGGCATCCCCGCCGTCCTCTTCCCCCTCTACTGCGCCCACGTCCTGGCGGTGGACGACCAGACCCGCAACCTCCTGCTCGCCCTCTACTTCGGCTGCGCCGTGGCGGGCATCCCCCTCTGGCTGACCCTGAGCCGGCACCTGTCCAGGCACCGCGCCTGGGCCCTGGGGATGGCGATCACCTGCCCCGCCTTCGCCTTCGCCGCCCTGCTCGGGCCTGGGGATGTCGGGGCCTTCGCCCTGATCTGCGTCGTCACCGGGCTCTGCCTCGGGGCCGACCTCGCCCTGCCGCCCGCCATCCAGGCCGACGTGGCCGACTGGGACCGGCTGCGCTTCCGGCGCAACCGCACCGCCGGGCTCTTCGCCCTCTGGGGCATGTCCACCAAGCTCGCCCTGGCCTTGGCCGCCGGCCTGACCCTGCCGGCCCTGGGCGCCCTCGGGCTCGGGGGCGAAGCCCCGCCGACCGTCGCCCTCACCGCCCTGGCCCTGACCTATGCCCTGATCCCCTGTGCCCTGAAACTCACCGCCGTGGCCCTGATGTTCGGCCTACCCCTCACCCGCGCCCGGCAGGCGGCCGTCGCCGCCCGACTGGCCCGGCGCGACCTCCCCGCCACCGAGACCTGAACCATGCCCAACACCCGACGCCTGCTCCTGGCCCTGCCCCTTGCCCTGCTGTTTCTAACCGGATGCGAGACCATGACCCCCAATGACTTCAAGGACCGCACCCCCAAGCTCGATCTTTTCGAGTACTTCCAGGGCCAGACCCAGGCCTGGGGCCTGTTCGAGGACCGCTTCGGCAAGGTCCGCCGCCAATTCCAGGTGGACATCCAGGGCACGGTCGCCGACGGCACCCTGACCCTGGACGAGGGCTTCCGCTACGACGACGGGGAATTGGCCCAGCGCGTCTGGACCATCCGCCGTGACGGCCCAGGCGGCTATGTGGGTCAGGCCGCGGACGTGGTCGGCGAGGCCCGCGGACGCGCTGCCGGCAATGCGCTCAACTGGGCCTACACGATGGACCTCCCGGTGGGCGGCTCCACCTGGCGGGTAATCTTCGACGACTGGATGTTCCTACAACCTGGCGGGGTCATGATCAACCGGGCCAAGATCACAAAGTGGGGGCTGGAGATTGGATCTGTGACCCTGTTCTTTGCGAAGGCGGGGCCTGCCGGCGCGTCGGGGAAATAGGGCCGGGATAGGCTGGGCGCCGTGCTGGGGCTGGCGATGACGTGGGCGAGCCCAGTCCCTTGCCCTGTCTGACTGCAGCGCTACAGTCCGCCAGGGCTGGGAGTGGCTTTCCTGACGTTGTCCAGCGGAGCGAAAGTCTCCAAACCGCATCGCGGATGAGGCGTGAGCGGAATCCGGGGTGGGTTAGGGGCGCGTGCTTTCAGTCTCGCTTTGGTCCGAGCGGGGTGCGGTGGTACGGGCCTTGCGCTAGTGCTTGATTGCAAGACCTAAACCCAGGACATGTGCGAGGCGGGTAAGGGGGGGGCAAAAGTCAAGACCTGACCCGGCCGCTGCACTGCCAAACATCCACGCGACCTGCCGGAGATGAGCGAACCGAGGGCTGCTGCACCGCGTCTCTGATCGCGGCCCTCGCCTCGGGGCTGGGAGGCACAAGTCAAGACCTGACCCCGCGCCTCGCGGAAGGCGCGCGGACTCGCGTTGGGCCATGGCTTCCAAGAGCTTGTGCTTGACCCGCCAGGCCGTGGCATAGGCCACGCCGAGATGGCGTTTGAGCGACAAGGCAGAGATGTTGTTCTTGTTCTGCGTGACCAGGTAGATCGCCTGGAACCACTGGGTCAGCGGCAGCTTGGAGGCATGAAACAGGGTCCCGGAACGCACGCTCGACGGCGTCCGGCAGTGTGCACACTGCCAATAGCGCCGCCCGTCGGCGAGAAAGCGGGAATGCTCGTGCCCGCCGCACGCGGGGCAGACGAAGCCGGTTGGCCAGCGGGCGCGCTCCAACGCCGCCTCGCACTTGGCCTCGGTGCCAAAGGTGTCGATGAACTCGCTCAAGGACATGCCGTGTTGGAACTGGATGCGGTTCTGGGGCATTACTCGCGCTCTGCGGGTGGACTCGCAGAGCAGTGTGCCCCCGGTGCAGGCTCAAACCGTGACCCTGCTGGCTGAGTTACAGAGCTAATCGCCCTGACAAATGTCATTGAGAATTCTGATGGAGCTTGATAAGAGGACTTTTGTGAGTTGGGATGGGCATTTGAAGAGGCCCGACCACTCAGCAATGGGCAGCAGTAAAACACAAAACGAAAGACCACTGCGACGGAGGTTTCCATGAACACATACCCTAGGCTCGCGGGGTTCGCCAGTCTGCTGGTCGGTCTGGCTTTACTGTGCAGCGGCACCGCCCTGAGCGCCCCTGGAAAGAGCGCGGAGCGTGCATTCTTACTCACACCCTTCTCACGGGTGGCCCTCATCGGTCCGATTCGCGCCCCGGTGGAGGCAGACTTGGTTGCCAAGGAGGTCGCGACCGCCATTGCGACCTATGTGGCAACCGTGAACGATACGCTGCCGCCGACCGAATTTCCCGCTGACTGGATCCTCGGCGGGCTCGAAGGGGATATCACTATCGAGGAGGCGATCCTCCGTATTCCTACGCCTTACACCATCGATCCGATCCTGCCGATGTCGCCCTTGAACCGCAAGAAGGTCAATGTGGTCGAGATGTGCAACCGGTTGTTTGCGCAGAAGGCGCTTGGCGTCGCACCGGTCGTCGACGGTGATCCGTCCACGTACATCGTGAATGGTCACATCCACGCCCCGGCCCTGCCCTGTGAGGTGGCGATCTACGCCGAGGACCGTTTCGTCAAGGTGGACATGCTCAATCCCGAGGCCATCTTCACCCTGTTCTTCACCGACGTCCTGTTCGGCGATCAGATGCAGGACGAGGACTTTGCCGCGGCGATCCAGGAGCTCCCGGTCCAGGTGGGGGAGGAGATCCGGACCGTCATCGAGCTGGCGCTCAAAACCAACGGGATCAAATTCGCGCGGCAGACGAAGGCCCTTGGACCCAAGTACAACAAGCTGTCACAGGTGGCGCGGGTGGTCGCGGACACACCCTATGGGTCTCCCTACGTCCACTTCACCTACCAGAAAGCCGGCGGCGGGGACTTCAGCGCCACCGACGTCACCAGCGTCGCCGCCAAGATCATCGAGACACTCTCGCTCGACGGCGTGCACGATCCGAGTCTCGACGCGCAGTTGAACATGACCGATTGGCGCTCCGCTCGGGAGATTCCCCTTCCGATCCCAGGCAATTTGGTGATCGAGGCATGCTCGCCGACCAACGCCATCGCCGCCATGGGTCTGGGGCTGGAACACGCCACGGCCCTGCCCTGCGAGATTGCGGTAAAGGCGCTCAACTGGGACGGTGCCGGTGGCAACGAGGTGCTGATGATCACCTACCTCGATCCTCACTTCATGTTCTCGGCGTTTTTCAGTGATGCCTTCAAGGATCTCAGCGACGAGGAACTGCAGGAGTTTCTCGCGCTGCCCCCATTGGTCTTGGAGGACCTCCAGACCATCGTCGAGTTTGCGCTGACACCGGAAGGCCTTGGCTACGCGCTGACGCCTGCGGAACAGGTGCTATACGATATGCTGCCGGGGTTATGAGGTGGTGACCTACGGTGGGTGCCCCCTGATTGGGGCCCCCACCGAATCCGTTCCGCGGTCACATCGCAACGCCATCCGAGCGGTATTCGGGTACTCTGTCGTTCCGTCATTCCGGATAGGGTGCCGAAAACCAAGGCCAGCGATGGCAACGCTCTCGCGCGACCTGAGTTGCTACGCTGACGACCTCGCCTGTTCTACCCTTGAATCTTGGTCGGCGCTGAGGCTAGCTCCACTCTCATCGGAGCAGGGGAGCACGATGACGCCCTTGCTCATTAGTTCTCGAGAATCTTCTTGCCCTTGAGCACTACGTCGCGGCTGGCCTTGACGTTGACCGCGCCGCTGCTGTCGATCACCACGTCTCGCCCACTGATGAGGATGGTGCCGTCCTTCTTCATGAGGATGCGTGCCTGGCCGACGACGATCTCGATCTCTTCGGCGATCTGCAGCGTCAACTTCCGGCCGACCGACAAGGTCTTGCTCGCTATGACGGTTTCGCGGTCGTCGCGCTGGACCGTCGCGCTACGGGACCGCCCGATGTTAATCGTCTCGTCCACATCGACAACTTCGGTGCGGCTTCCGGGAATACGGTTGGTGACGTCCGCCATGATGGCCTCCGGTTCAGGACATGAGCCAGGGTGGCTCGAGTAGCAGATACTAACCTGCTGGGCAAGGCGGGCGGTATCCGCCGCTGGCGGGCCGCGGGCGGCGTCTCTTGCACCAGAACGCGGGGCGTGCCGGCTCGCTGCCCGCCGGCCAGATACTGAAGCGGCCACGTCGATGGTGCTATTCTTCGACCCTCCCCGCTGAGGCTGCGAGAGCGGCCGCGGGAGACGACGTTGCGGCCTTTCACCTGCCAGGGGAGCCTGACATCCCATGTCCGAACAACCCGACGGGCTGATCAGCATCCAGGATTTCGTGCGCTGGGGCGCGAGCCGTTTCAATGCGGCTGGGCTTTTCTTCGGGCACGGCACCGACAATGCCCTGGACGAGGCCTTGCACCTGGTCCTGCACGCCCTCCACTTGCCACCCGACCTGCCGACGGTCTACCGCGACTGTCGCCTGACGGCAGGGGAGCGGGTCGTGGTCACCGAACTGGTGGAGCGGCGCATCCGCGAGCGCAAGCCGGCCGCCTACCTGACCCAGAGGTCCTGGTTCGCAGGACTGGAGTTCTACGTCAACGAGGATGTTTTGGTGCCGCGCTCCCCGCTGGCGGAGCTGATCGAGGCCGGTTTCGACCCCTGGATCGACGCCGACGGGGTGGGGCGGCTCCTCGACCTGTGCACCGGCAGTGGCTGCATCGGCATCGCTGCCGCCGTCTATCTCCCCCACGTGGAGGTGGACCTGGCGGACATCTCTGCCGCGGCCCTGCGGGTGGCGGAGAAGAACATCGAGAACCACGGTCTGATGGATCGGGTGCGGGTCGTGGAGTCGGACCTTTTCTCGGCCCTGGACGGGCGGTGCTACGACGTCATCGTCAGTAACCCGCCCTATGTCGGGGCCGAGGAGCTTCAGTCGCTTCCGGAGGAGTACCGGCAGGAGCCGGCCTTGGGATTGGCGGGGGGGGAATCCGGGCTGGATCTGGTATTGCGCATCCTGCGGGACGCCCCCAATTATCTCAATCCGGAGGGCATCCTGGTGGTCGAAGTCGGCAGCAGCGGCGCGGAGCTGACGCGGCGGTTTCCCGATCTGCCCTTTCTCTGGCTCGAATTCGAGCGCGGCGGGGAAGGCGTCTGCCTGCTCAACCGGGATCAGTTGATCAGTTATCACGAGGCATTTGCGGAGGCGGCGGGTCAACCATGAGCCTGAGGCGGGCGAAGACGGTGGACGAGTACGTGGACTGGGTACGCCAGGCGGTGTTCGAGGTCGATGATCTGCGTGCCTGCCTGGAGTTCGAGATCGAGGATCT